>JASHOY010000476.1 GCA_030038435.1 Acidobacteriaceae bacterium
CTCAACGTCTACGACGGCAGTGCGACTCTGCTCAACGCCGCGCGGCTCATGCATGCCGGCAATGCAGGATTCACCGTGCGACTTTCCCCGCAATCGGCGTCGGAGCAGTCGCCCTCCTTGACGCTCGACTTCGGGCGCGAAGTGGCCGGGCGCATCCACCTCCGCTCCGCCTCCGCACAACCCATCCTGGTCACCGCCGCCTACGGTGAAAGTGAAGATGAGGCGCTGCATCAGCCTTTTCTCGGCGTACGCACCATTTACATTCCCCCGCACGGCGACGCCTGGGGGCCCAAAAGCGGCTTCCGCTACGTCCATCTCCGCTTTCTCAGCGATGCGCGCTTCTCCGCAATCGATCTCGACGGCATCGCCTATCCCGTCGATTACCAGGGCTCCTTTGCTTCCTCTGATCCGCTCGTCAACCGCATCTGGGAGACCGCAGCCTATACCGCGCACCTCTGCATGCAGGACGGTATCTGGGATGGCGTCAAGCGCGATCGCGCGCGCTGGGCCGGCGATCTCAACGTCAGCGGCCGCGTCATCAACGACGTCTTCGCCGACCGCGCCCTGATCGAAGACACCTACGCCCGCCTCCTCGACGAATCAGGCGGCGAGCGCCCCATCAACGGCATCACCGGATACTCGGCTTTGTGGATCGACGGCCTCGCCGATTTCTACCGGCACAGCGGCGATCGCGCCTTCCTGCTGCGCCTCCATCCCGGTCTGCTCGCCCTGCTCCAGACCATGGATGCCGACATTGCTCCCAACGGTCTCTTCGTTCCCCGCCCTCACCAGCACGTCTTCGTCGACTGGTCGCCCGGCCTCAGTTCCGACACCCCCGAGGCTCGCCGCGCCACCGATTTCGAATACCTGCTCGCCTTCAAAGAGGCCGCATGGCTGCTCGGCGAAATGGCTGATCGCTCCGCGGCCGCGCACTATCGGGCTCGCTATTTGCAGTTGCGAAATGCGGCGCGCACGCTGCTACGCAACCCCCAGACTCACACCTTCGGCGATACCTGGCAAACCAACGCCATGGCCGTGCTCTCCGGCGCTGCTGATCAGGACGATTATCCCCAGCTATGGAGCCGCGTCTTCTCCAACATCAACGATGTCAGCGCTTACAGCCCCGCCATCACGCCCTACTACGGTTACTATGTGCTGGAGGCCATGGCCCGACTTGGCCATCGCGCCCAGGCTCTCGATTGGATGCGCAGTTTCTGGGGCGGAATGATCGCCGAAGGGGCAACCAGCTTCTGGGAAGCCTACGATCCGCGCTGGACCAAACACAACTTCCATTCCGGCCTTCAGGCCGACGGCCGCGCCGGATACTACGTGAGTCTCGCGCATGGATGGTCAGCAGGACCGGCGGCGTGGCTATCCGATCAGGTGCTTGGCATCCGGCCCACGGGTGCGGGATTCCAGACTGTAACCATCCAGCCGCAGCCGGCAGGATTGCAATCCGTCGAAGGCTCCGTCCCCACTCCTCGCGGCATCCTGCACCTTCGCGCGGGCAAGGGGACCCTCGTCCTCGATCTGCCCTCGGGCACAAAAGCCACCGTCCTGCTGCGCGCATCCAGCTCTTCGCGCCTGCAGCTAAACGGCCACCCGGCCCAGAGCGCCGCCGCATCCATCGCCGGTTATCGCAGTATTCAGATCGATCGCGCCGGCCGCTACGTCATTTCCGGACAGGAATGACAGTTCGCCGTTCCCGCATGCTTCTCACTCGGCCTGCCGAGCGCCAATCGCCCAATCGTGATCACTTCGCAAAGACGCGAAAGTTGTTAGGCCTGTCAAAGTAACTCTTCGGCACACGTTTCTGCCGCGTGTCGTAGAAGCTGTACCCCGCCTCTTCGAGGAACTCCGCGATCGCAACCGCCGAGCTTCCCTTGCGAATCAACAATCCGGGGTGCAATTCCAGTGACAGCAAGGGCTTTCTCGCCAGCAACAGTTTTTTCGCCCCCTGCAACACTTCGAATTCATGCCCTTCCACGTCAATCTTGATCACGTCCGGGGCTTCCAGATCCCGCGCGATCAATTCGTCAATCGACAAGGTCTCCTGCCGTATCAGGTGTTGCTCGTCTGGGCGAGCCGACAAACCAGCCACGGCCGTGTAATGAAACCCGCGCTCGAATTCCACCACTTCGCCCGGCCGGCCCAGGGCGCAGTCAAACACCTGCACACTGGCAGCTGGATTTAATCTCAGGCATTCTTCCAGCTTGGTTCGTGAAACCGGGTTGGGCTCAAAGGCCAGCGCTCTGCGGCTTTTGTCCAGGAGCGTAAAGCCCAGAGAAAACACGCCAAACAACGCGCCAACGTCCCAAAAAATCCTCCGCCCCGATGTCACTTTCATGAAGCCGCTGAATTCTTCCACCATCTCAGGATCACGCCAGCCAAAATGCTCAAAAGCATCCCGCACGTCAGGCGGAATTTGTATGCGGCCGCACCCGGGCAGAATGATTGAAGATTCCCCAGCCGCGGCGTTGGCTCTCAAATGCCTGGCTCGGTATCTCTTCAGTTTCAGGACATAACTCGTGTGCGCCAGGTAACCGCGATACCTGCAGCCTCTGACGAAGCTCACAAGTTCCTTCGGCAACATCGCCCTCACTGCGGCCCTGGCCATCGATGGGTGCGCCAACGCTTCCGTCAAGCCAAACCTCGCTCAACCCTTTGAAATATCGTTTGGAGCCGGACAAAGCCGGCGGCATCCGTTGACTCGATGCTATCGCATCTTCGCGGCCAGCCGTTGCCCAAGCCTGAGCGTGAAACCGACCCCGAATCCGCGAGCGGCTCATGACAAAACTCCGGTCTTGAAACGACGCGGCTTCAGTGTTTGCTGAACATCTCCATCACGTCCTTGCGAAACGCCAGCCGGCTGTCCAGCCGCGTGTAAAACATGTGCCCGCCAGGATACTCATGCACGGCCACTCGCGTCGGGTCGCCCATCACCGGCATCTGGTCTACCGTCAGCACCGAGCCCATGAACGGGCATGACAAATCATCCCACCCGTGCGCGATCAGCACCCGCAAATCCGGATCGCCGGCAACTGCCTGGCGAAGCTGCGCCACCGAGCCCGCGCGCAGCGCAGCGCCGCCCACCCACTCCTGGTTCACCTTGTAGGAAAGCGTGTGGTACTGCGCGTCGCCCACCTTCCAGCCCACCGTCTGGGTCACAAAATTCACCATCGCCGAAGTCAGCGGCGCAATCACCGCCTCCAGTATTGGATCGTTCGACTTCTGCTGCGGCGCATATGGAAATGGATCGAACGAGGTCACGTTCGAGTCATACACCGAACCGATTTTGCCCTCCTCACGATAGACCTCGCGCAGATATGCTCCCGTCTCCAGCCGTCCGCCCGATTCCTTGACGAACGTCGGATCCAACCCCGTCATCTCCGTCACCTTGGCAATCATTGCCTGCGTAGCCGCAGGATCGGACCGTCCCTTGATCAACGCCTCGGCATACGGCCCCTCGGTGTAGTCGATCACGGCCTGCATCGCTTCGGGCGTCAGTTTCCCCTCACGCTCCAGATGCGCCGCCGTTATCGATGGCAGCGTCACCATCCACGGCAGCGGTGACAGGTCGCCATCGTTTTCAATTGTCGGATTGAGGTACGGCGAAACCAGCACTTCGCCGCTCATCCCCACCCCAAGCTGCGATTGCAGATAATACGTAATCCGCGGCACGCGGAATCCGCCATAGCTCTCGCCCACGATATACTTCCGCGAGTCCATCCGCCCGTTCTGCACCAGCCAGTCGTAGATCACACGTGAAAGATACTGGATGTCCGGCACCGTCGTGTAGAAAAGCTTGATGGCCTGCGCCTGCGGCACCAGCGAGCGGCTGAATCCGGTCCCGATTGGGTCGATAAATACCAAGTCGGTGAAATTAAGCCAGGTTCCAGGATTGTCCGTGAGCGTTGGCGTCTCCGATGCGCTCTCGCCTTTGTTCCCGAAGTTCACGTGCTTCGGCCCAATGGCCCCGAAATTCAGGAATACCGACGACGCTCCCGGGCCGCCGTTCACCGCGAACGTCACCGGCCGGTCCTTGCCTGCCACCGTGTAAGCGGTGGTCACCACCTTGCCCACCACTTTCCCGGTCTCATCGCGAACCGCTGTCGCCCCCACGGTTACGGTATAGTGCAGTGTCTTTCCGTCCAGTTGCATCGTCTGTTCGACGTGCGCCGGAGGCGGCAGGGGAGGCAACTCCGCTTTCTCCGTCGCAGCCTCCGGCTTCTCGTTCGCCGAAGCTGCTGCAGATGCGGAAGCCGGCTTCTCAGCCGCCTTCTGCCCGGATTCCTGATCGCCCTGCGCCGCGGAAAATGCATCGCAGGACAGCAAACAAACTACAAGCGCAACTTGCAAACGGAAGGCAGCTCTCGGGAAAATACTCATAAAAATACGATAAATGGCATGGCGCCGGCGGCAACGCCGTTGCAAGTCTCCTCATATCCGGTTGTGACCTTTGTCACTGAGGATCAGGCAGCTTGGCGATAAGCTCTCTTGCATGTCTACAATCCTGGCGTATTTTAGCGGCGTATTCAGACGCATAGCCGAGATTGAGCGCGTTCGCCGTCGCTTTACCAGGAATTAGCGAAAATGCGGTTCCGGTTCGCGCCGGCCGTCCTGCATTCTGTTTGAATCCCCGCCTCACTTCCTTCCATCGTTCTCCTCGATAATGGCCAGATTCCAGGGCCCCAGCGTCAACTCCTGCCCCGGATTCACCGCCTCGCCGTCCAGCAGGTTCGTCCCCGCGCCATAGTGATAGGCGGCCTGCACAGCGCTCCCCGAATAGTTGAAGTAGTAATCCAGCCGTTTGCCGAAGCGGTTCACGCCGTGCTGCACATGGACCGCCGCCGGCAATTGCTGATCTGAACTGCCCAACCCATCTCTCTCAATCTCGCGGCGTAACACCGCCGTTTGCAGCGCGTCAGAAAGATAAGTCCCTTCGTACACCAGCGTGCCTTGCCCATATTGATTTTCGGTGATCGCCGGCCATCTGCCAAAAAACGGATGATCGTAGTAAGCCAGCGCCCTGGCATGCTCCGGCATCAGAAATTCCGCCCAGTAGCTCACCTGGTTCGCCGCCGCACCCACATGAAACGGATCGCCCTTCAGCGCCAGCGGATGTTCCAGGTTCGAAAACTCCTGGTAGCTGAAGCCCGCCGCTTCCCGCAGCGGCCCCGGCGCGCGCACCCAGCGCACCGCTGAATTCTCATTGCAGAATCCGCTCTTGAAGGTCATCACCACATGCCCGCCGTTCTTCACATAATCTGAAATCCGCTTGAGCAGTGCATCGTTGGCAATGTAAAGCGCCGGCACAATCAGCAGCTTGTATTTCGAGAAATCCTTCGTCTCCGGAAATACAAAGTCCGTCCCCACATTCAGGTCATACAGCGAGCGGTGCATCTGCTGCACCAGGGAGTCGTACCCCTCCGCCTGATGCGTCCAGCTCCACGCCGGCACCGGACCGCCATAGGGCATAAAGTCGATGGCGTTGGCCGAGTCCCGGCTCCATAAAATCGCCACCTGGTTGTGAATCTTCAGCCCCACCAGCTGCGGCCCGATCTTCTGCAGCTCATGCGCCGTGCGGCTCACCTCTGCATATGCGCGATTGGGCTCCAGGTCGTGCGAGAGCACGCCCTTCCAGTATGTCTCCTGGTTCGCCGGGATCGACGCCCAGTGCCAGTACTCCACCATCTCCGCGCCGTTGGCCAGGTCCGTGTACACATCCTCGCGCATCTGCCCGTCGTAGGGCGGAAATTGCCCCTCCGAATTCCAGCCGATGGTCTGCGCATTGGTTTCCGTCACCAGGTAATTCGAGTGCTTCAGCGAGCGCGTAAAATCTCCCTGAATCGACTGGATCGATCCATCGAAGTGGTCCTGCGTCCCGTGATAAATATTGTCCGCCGGAATATCCAGAAAGCTGGCGATCGCTTCTTCATTTACGTCATGGCGCATCATGCCGCCAAAATCGGTGGTCACAAACTGCTGCGGCGACGCATATTCCCGCACCAGCGCCGCCTGCCAGCGCAGAAAATCCGTCACCCGCATCTGGCTCCATCGCGTCCACTCCAGCTTGTAGCCTGTGCTCTGCGCGCCGTCGCGCGTCGGCAGATCCTCCCAGGTGTGAATGTCTTCTCCCCAATAGTTCAGAAACCACGCCTGATTAAGCGCCTCCGGCGTCCCGAACTTCTTTTCCAGATAGTGCTGGAAGCCGATAAACACATCCGGATTCGCAGCGTCATAACTGGAAGTCTCGTTATCAATCTGCCAGCCGATCACCGTGGGATTGTCTTTATAGTGCGCCACAATGTGCCGGATCAACCGCTGCGCATAAAACCTGTACGCCGGCGAATCGGTGTCCATGTTCTGCCGCATGCCGTAAGTGTTCTGCAACGGCGGACCGCCATACATACTGTCGTTCATCCGCTCGGCCAGGATCTCCGGATGCTCATGCGCCATCCACGCCGGAATGGAATAGGTCGGCGTGCCCAGGATCACCTTGATTCCCGCCTTGCCCATCGCATCCACCACGCGGTCCATCCACGCATAATCAAATTGCCCGTCCGCAGGCTCCCACAGGCTCCACGTCGACTCACCCATGCGCACCACATTCAACCCGGCGGCCTTCATCAACGCCACGTCCTTCACCAGCCGCGCCGCTTTATCTCCCGGCATGTACTCGTTGTAGTAAGCCGTGCCATAGAGCACCGTGGGAAAATCCAGCGTCTTCTGTACCGCCGTATCCGCCGCCGTCTGCGCCCCCACCGACCCGCAAACCAATGCCGTCAGCATCGCCGGTAATGCGCACACCGCCGCCATCCACCGCAGCACAACTCGCGTCTTTGAATCCATCCCACGCGCTCCTTTTCAAACCTGTCTCTGCAAGCCTGATCCCGCACGGATGCGGGCACCCGTCGGCCGCTCATGGTCTGAGTGGCCTCGCCTTCCCGGCGGAAATCCAGTCCTTACCGCATTCGCAGGGAATTCTATACCGCGCCAGCGCCCAGAGCCGCAAGCCGCAGCGATTTTTCCGCAGCGCAAGCGTGGCGCGTTCCGCTCTCGGAAGGCTCACTCTTTGCGCGGCCCGATGCCTTCTCCAAAACTTGTCTCGCCATCGATCGGTCTAGCTTCGCAACGGCTCGTCGTAGATTCCGAACTCCGCTATCCCCGGCGGCTTGTCCGTTCCCTGGATGATCAGGCGCACTCGTTCTGCGGTCGTGCGTTGAACCCTGTGCACCGCAACCTTCGTCGACCCGCTCGTCATCACCAGCGCCCATGCATTCTGCATGCAGGCCTCCACGCGATAAGAGGCGATGCGGCTTTCGCTTCCGTAGTCATCCAGATACGTTGGCTCCACGACTGCCACAGTATTGAAACTGACCGTGCCCTTCAAATCAATCTCAAGCCATCCCGACGTCTGGCCCGCATCGCAGATCCAATAACTCCCGGGATTGTTGTCATTGGCCAGGTCCGGGCCCGTCGTATCCGCGCTGCTGCTGGCCAACGACGGCTTGCCGAACGCCAGATCCGGCGTGGTAATCACAATCGCCGGATCAAAAGGCGGCAACGGTTCAGGATGAACCCACAGCCTGCCGATTTCAGCCAGTCGCTCAACGGCATTGCCATCAAAGAGCCCCTCACGATTTGGCGCGACATTCAGTATCAGGTTGCAGTGGTGTTGATTAAAAGGCACCAGCCACTCATCTACAACCTGCTGCGCCGAGCGCAGCTTCTCGCTGGGAAAGCTTTCTTTCCAGAACCACACGCTTTGCAGCGTGTTGGCAGCCTGCGAGGGAATGGTGCTTCCCGGCAAAATGGTCTGCCCGGCGTGCTCTTCATATTGCTTGATGTCGGTGTAATAGAGAACCGGCGCCGGAAATCGCCCTTCGTTGTAGTCCGACATAAGGCAGTTCGGTTGCAGAGACTTCACGTGATTGTAGATTTCGAGAAATGGCACCTCCTCATACGTAATCCGGCTCCACGCCGCATTCCACCCGTCTATCACCAGTGCCGTAATCTCCCCATAATTGCTGAGCAACTCTGTCAGTTGATCTTTGATCAGACTTAGCTTCTGCGCAGTGATATCGAAATGCCGGATATTGGCCCGCAAATCGAGGATGGAAAAATAGAGGCAGACCTTGAGTCCCTTGCGCCGAAACGAATCCACGTAGGCGCGCACAATGTCGCGCCCAAAGGGCGTGTCTTTCACGCTGGGACTCTGCGTTGCCGTGGGCCAGAGACAAAAACCGTCATGGTGCTTGGTCGTCAGGCAGCCGTACCTCATTTTTGCAGAGAGTGCAGCTTCCGCCCACTGATCGGTGTTCAGCAATTTGGGATCGAAAATACTGGGCGATGTGCGCGGATTGCCCCATTCCCGCTCTTCAAAAGTCGCCATGTTCAGGTGAATGTACATTCCGAAGCGAAGTTCGAGAAAGCGCCTCTGCAATTCACTCATCGGCGCTTCACCCGATGGCTCAGAACCATAAGAAAAGAATTTTGCCGGAGCGCCCAACGCCGAAATGGCCGAAAGCGACGCGCCGGCCAACCCCAGATTGAATCCTCGTCTGGTAATCATTTTTCCTCGCATGATTACCATATCAATAGAAATCAATAGAACTTTGCAGGCACTCTTACGGAAGAGCCCCAGTTTTACATGTCAGCCGAAAGACACCGTGGCGCAGGCTTTCTATTTTCAGAGGAAGCCGGGTTCAATGCCCGTTGATCCAGTGAAAAACCGGTTAAACCACGCCTTTAGCGAAGACCCTCATGCCGGTTGCCCGGCTATACTTCTATGATTCACGGAATCGGGCGGCGGTACCGGCGCGAAGAATACCGTCAAACGATCCCCAATTCAGAAGTTGAAAGCAATAGAGGTGTTCCCCATGAAACCCATTTATCGAAGTCTGGTAGTGTCAGCACTCGCTGTCTCCCTCCTAGGCAGCGTCACCATAGCGCAGGATCATCGCGACGATCAGCAATCTCATGACCACCAAAATCAACAACGTTACGTCCAGCACAAGGAATGGAAGAGAGGTGCCCACATCAGTCACGATGACTGGAATCGCGGCGCGCAGGTAGACTGGCACGCCCACCATCTCAGACAACCGCCGCGCGGTTACGAGTGGCGCGAGGTTGACGGCAACTTCGTCCTCGCCGCTGTTGCCTCAGGCCTCATTGCTTCCGTCATCATCGCTTCGCATGCGCACTGAGAAGCATTGCGGAACTGTTTGCTCTCTGGGGGCCCGTAATGCGCGCCTCCAGAGACCGGCGCCGGCTAACCGATGCTTTTCACCAACCTGCCCAACCACCACATTGAGCGCCTCATCCTTGAAGCGTCTTTTCGCGACAAGGATGGGATAGTTCGACCGCTAGCTACTTTGCGGTGCAAAAGTGAACAACAATGAGCAGCAATAAAGCGGATGCAGACAGTTGGTTTCGTGCTACAACGTTGCTTTAGCAGTTGATAACTTCAGCGGTGCAAGGGGGCGGAGTGGTCAAGTTGCGGCACAAGCAACGCAGCCTATGGGAGGATTTATTCGCGGCCGAAGTCGCCGATCTGTGGGAACCGTGGATGCGAGTCGTCGATGAGCTACTAGAGGACGATGAGTTGCTGGATGCGGTCTATGAAGGGCAGGGCGAGCGGCATCCGCACAGTCGCACTCGGGGCCGCCAGCAGACGCCGGCGGAAGTTGCATTGCGGATGCTGATTCTCAAGCATGTGCGCAACTGGAGCTACGAGGTATTGGAGCGGGAAGTACGGGCCAATGTGGTCTACCGCAGCTTCTGCCGGATCGGCATGGAGAGGGTTCCGGACGAGAAGACGCTGGTTCGTCTGGGACAGGCGATTGGGCCGGAGACGATTCGCGAACTGCATGATCGGATCGTGGCGATGGCCAGGCAGAGAGGCGTGACTCGCGGTCGGAAGATGCGGGTGGATACCACCGTGGTTGAATCCAACATCCACTATCCCACCGACAGCGGTTTGTTGAATGACGGGGCGCGGACGCTGACCAGGATCATGAAAGAGATCGAGCGAAAGGCCGGTGGTTTGCAGAAGAAGGTAGGCAAGCGAATGCGCAGCGCGACCAAGCGGGTGATCACCATCGGACGTGCGCTTCGCCATAAAGGAATCGAAGGAGAACAGAAGCGTAAACGGGAATACCGGCAACTGGTGCGGCTGACACGACAGATCCTCAACGATTCGCGGAAGGTGTTGGCAGAAGTCGGGACGCTGCCCCCGCGCCATCGCGGTGAAGTGCAGGGGTTGTGCGAACGTCTGGAAACCATGTCCGATCGGGTGCGGCAGGTGGTGAAGCAAACCCAAGCGCGGGTGTTTGGAGGCATCACCCAATTACCAGGAAAGCTGGTCAGTCGGTTCGAGCCGCACACGGAAATCATCCGCAAAGGCAAGGCAGGAAAGCCCAACGAGTTCGGCAAACTGGTGCAGGTGCAGGAAGCGGAGAACCAGATCATCACCCACTACGAGGTGTATGACCAGAGGCCAAGCGATCAGCATTTGCTGCTTCCAGCGGTAGAAGCGCATCAGCGCAAGTTCGGCCGCGTGCCGCGATTGGTGGCCGCCGACGCCGGCAATTACTCGCGGGCCAACGAAGACGGCGCACATGCTCTGGGTGTGAAGCAGGTATCGATTCCCAACCGAAGCACGCGCAGCGAGGCACGACGAAAATGGGAAAAGCAACGTTGGTTCAAGCAGGGGCAGAAGTGGCGTACGGGATGTGAAGGACGCATCAGCGTGGTTAAGCGGCGCCACGGACTCGAGCGGTGTCGGTACCATGGCGCAGACGGAATGCAGCGCTGGGTAGGTCTCGGAGTCATCGCCGACAACCTAGGGCCTGTTAACACTCTTGGGGTGGATGGCGTTGCGAGTGTAAATTCGGCCAGACACCGGGGTCCCCGCGGACAGTTCTTTGTCCGTGGGGTGGAGTCGAGGTGACGGCCGAAGGCTGTGGCAGGCCCCACCGTCGAGGCCGGCAACGAAGTATGGCCGAATTTACGCCGCAACCCGAAGGGACGGGGCCAGATTTCCCGATTTCGTTGTCGCTCGTCGCTCCAGGGATCGACCACAGCACGCTCCTCGCTTCTAGAACTCGGCAAATCTGGCTCCCGTCGCCGCCATCCCAAGAGTGTTAACAGGCCC
>JASHOY010000477.1 GCA_030038435.1 Acidobacteriaceae bacterium
CAACTGGTTCTGACCTCGGCGCGCGATCTCGACCGGCGTGACCTGGAACAGGGAAACTATATCTTCGTCGGCAGCCCCACTTCTAACCCCTGGGTTGCGCTCTTCGCCGATAAGCTGAACTTCGAGGAGACGGAGGACGGCGTGGGCGGACGCATGTACTTTCTCAACCGTCATCCGCTTCCCGGTGAGAAGAAGGAGTACGACGGTCTGGCGACGACCGATTCCACCGGCGATGACTTTGCCACCATTGCGGTGTTACCCGGTCCCATTGGCCAGGGAAATGTTCTGATCCTGCAAGGTCTGCGTCAGGAGGGAACTGAAGCTCTGACAGTGTTGCTGGGCGATCCCGGAGACTGTGCGGAGTTAGAAGCAGCGGTGCAGCGGAGCGGGAAGAAGTCGCCGTACTTCGAGGCGCTGATCCGTTCCCGGGCCGTGGAGGGCGCGCCGGTTTCGATCGCGGTTGTGGCCACGCGCAGCATTCAGCCCTGAACGCAGGGAGGGCCCAGTCCGCGCGAAAACGGGTTTGCTGCGCCTGGGAAATGGGCCTCCATTCAGGTACAAAACCAAGCCGGCGCGGACTCGAATCGCTGACAAGATGAATTTGGACCAGGCTGCGTGCAGTCCCCAGTTCCAGAAATCAGGACCCGGGTCACTTCGAATTGGTACAAAAGCAAGCTGAGCCTAGCTGGTGAAGTAGGCTTCGATGGCGCGGACCAGTGCGCGGCGGTCAATATATGGCTCCTTGCCTTCGTAGCTGGCCGACCAGCATACCTGATTGATAATGTCGCGCGGGTAGCAGGAGCGCAGATCCTGCCGCATCTTGTCCTGGATGAAACTGGCGAGCAGGTAAGGAATATCGGATTCGTATTGAACCTGCAGGTCGAGGGCGACGCGGCGGAAGATTTCGGCGAACTGGTCGGGGGTGACGGCGCCGACGCGGATTTTGGTTTGAATACGGCGGAGAAAGGCGGGATCGACCAGCTCGCTGGGCTCCTTATTGGAAGCGAAAACCACGAGCATCTCGAAGGGGACTTCGATTTTCTTTCCGCCGGAAAGGTTGAGGAAGTCGATGCGGCGGTCGAGGGGGACGATCCAGCGGTTCATCAGCTCTTCAGGGCGGATGCGCTGGCGGCCGAAGTCGTCGATAATGAGGACGCCGTTGTTGGCTTTCATTTGCACCGGCGCGACGTAGAACTTGGTGACGGGATTGAACTGCAGGTCAAGCATCTCGTTGGTGAGTTCGCCGCCCACCATCACCGCGGGGCGCTCGCAACGCACCCAGCGGCCGTCGTGGTCGTTGGCGTTCTCAACGGGGACAACCTTGTGAATGGCGCGATCCCAGACGGTGATGATCTGGCCGTCGATGTCTACCGCGTAGGGAATCCAGACCGGATCTTCGGCAAGGACACGCGAGAGGACCTCGGCAATGGTGGTTTTGCCGGTGCCGGCAGGACCGTAAAGGAGCACCGAGCTGCCGGAGTTGAGCGCGGTGCCAAAGCGCGCCAGCATGTCGGGCTCGATGACCAGATGTTTGAAAGCGCGGGCGATGTCATCGGCGTGGACTGCCAGTTTCTGGCTGGTCTGGGCCTTGGTCTGGGCCACGTAGCTCTCAAAGGAAACCGGTGCGGCACCGACGTAAGAGTTTTGCGACATCAACTCTGCGGCGCGGGTTCTGCCCTTGTCCGAGACGCAGATCATGGGGACGTTTCCGGTCATGCCGGTGACCTGGCAGAGCATCTCGGCGCGAAGGCGTGCGACCAGATCCTCCATGACCTCATAGCCGAGTCCGAGCTTGCGGCCGAGCTCGAGCACAGACAGTGTGCCGGACAGATAAAGGGTTTTTAAGGTGAGGTCTTCCAGTAGCGACTGGCGGATACCAACTTCCTGAACGGATCGGGGCCGATGCGCCGGGCCAGAACCAGGTTCGAAACGCGCATTGCTACGCACAAATTCCTGCATTGTCAGCACTGCAGCCATGAGAGTGTCAAACTCCTCCCGTCCTTTCCAAGGTAACGCGATTTCGCCACCTTGCATTCCCTCGATGGTGCTGCGGGCGATTCCTCTTTTGTTGTCTGGCGCACTTACTCCTTAGTCGTAGACAACGGCAGACACAAAAGTATCTTCACTCTTGGATGGCCGAAAATCCGCACCGAGGTACGTCACCGAAGTAACGCGTGTCCCAAATTGGTGACGGTACTTGCGAGTTAAAAAACTGCATCTGGAGAAGATTGCGTGGCGTTGTGACACGCTGGGGCGACGAAGATGTGGAAAGCGAGAGCGGATGGGCGCTTTGTTAGACTGGGCTTGGACCGTTCCCCAATCGTCCGGAGGGGTTGCTGAAAACTAGCGGCGGGAGCATGCATGCCAGTTGTGGAGCTCGCGGGCGTCACCAAGGCCTACGAAAACAAGGTTGCCGTCAACAATCTGAGTTTACGCATTGAAGCGGGGCAAATGTTCGGGCTTTTGGGACCGAACGGCGCCGGCAAGACCAGTTCTATCCGCATGATGATGGGAATCACCATCCCCGATTCGGGACGCGTGAGCCTGTTTGAAAAACCCTTTGAGCGGCAGAGCCTGAATCGCGTGGGCTACCTTCCGGAAGAGCGCGGTCTCTACCGCAAGATGAAGGTGATTGACCAGCTGGTATTTTTCGGAAGGCTGCACGGCGTGACCGCCGAGGATGCGCGCAAGCGGGGAACGGAGTGGGCCAGGCGCCTGGAGATTGCCGACGCGCTGGACAAGAAGACCGAAGAGTTGTCCAAAGGCATGCAGCAGAAGATTCAACTGATCACCACGCTGTTGCACGATCCCGGCCTGATTGTGATGGACGAGCCATTCAGCGGACTTGATCCTGTAAACGCGGTGCTGGTGGAGCAGACGCTGCTGAGACTGAAGGACGAGGGCAGGGCGATTCTGTTTTCCACGCATCGCATGGACCAGGTGGAGAAGCTCTGCGAGTCGATTTGCCTTATCAATAACGGTCAGGCGGTGCTGGGCGGCCGCGTGCGCGAGGTGAAAGGGCGCTATAAACGGGACCATGTGATTGTGGAGTTTGAAGGCAGTGCGGCATTTCTGAACAGCGGGGAAGTGGCGCATGCGAAGAATTTTTCCGGTCATGCGGAGATTCACCTGAAGCCCGACGGCGATGCGCAGAAGCTGCTGCAGGAAGCCGTCGCCGCGGCCACCATTTACCGCTTTGAGCTGGTTGAGCCGTCGCTGGAGGAGATTTTCATCCGCACCGTGGGAGGCAACAACCATGCGTAATATCTGGCTGGTGGCCAAGCGGGAGTTTCTGGAGCAGATTCGCGGCAAGGCCTTCCGTATTTCGACCTTCGGCGTACCGGCGCTTTTTGCCGTGGTTCTGGCCATTATTTATGGCGCATCGGCGGGTGTGGGGGGCACCCATCGGCGATTGGCAATTGCGTCGTCAAATGCGGCGCTGGCCAATGCGATTCGCGCGCAACTGGAGAACGGCGCCAGGGGCAGGCACAACGTGACAGTGGTAGCGCCGTCGACGCCGGAGCAGCGCGCGGCGCTGATCGACGAGGTGCGGTCGAGGGCGATCGATGGGCTGCTGGTGGTGGCGACGCCTGCGGATGGGCCGCCGATCGCCAGCTATTTTTCGGGGTCTTCGGGTGATTTCGTTACCATAACGCGGCTCAAAAACGCGGTGGACAAAGGCATGCTGGACGAGCACCTGCTGGGCACAGGAATGTCGGACAGCGCGGTAGCGGCGGTGCTGAAAGGGATTCCGATCTCGACCTACCGGGTGGGGAGAAACGGACTCCCGGTAGCCAGCAATGCCGTGGCTTCTTTCTATACGGGCTACGTCATGGCGCTGCTGCTCTCACTGACCACGATCATGTATGGGCTGAACGTGGCGCGGTCCATTATTCAGGAAAAGACCTCGCGCATTTTTGAAGTGATGCTGGCTACAGTAAAGCCGACGGACATGCTGGCGGGCAAGCTGATCGGCGTGGGCTCCGTGGGGCTGGTGCAGATCATCATCTGGCTGCTTGCGGGCGCCGCTATTGTGGGTACCCCGTTTGCGGCGGCGATGATGACGGGAAAGTTCGCGATTCACTTCACCTGGATCGAAGGCATTCTTTTCCCGGTGTATTTTCTCCTGGGTTACCTGCTCTACAGCGCGCTGTTTGCCGGGCTGGCTGCTACCTGCGAGACGGAGCAAGAACTGCAGATGTACATGCCCCTGGCGGCGCTGCCGACATGGCTGAGTCTGGGGTTGATCTTTGTGATCATCAACAATTCAAATTCACCCTGGGCGATTGCCGGTTCGCTGTTTCCTGCCACGGCTCCCGTGGTCATGTTCCTGCGCATGGCTTCGGAGATGCCGCCGCTCTGGCAGTTTGCGCTATCGATCGGGCTGCTGGTGGTGAGCATCTGGGCGACTTTGTGGTTTGCTTCGCGGCTGTATCGCGTGGGCATTCTGATGTATGGCAAGCGGGCGACGCTGCCGGAGCTGCTGCGGTGGTTGCGGTATAGCTGATGGTGCACGGTAGCACGTTAGCGAGTTAGCGGGTTAGCGGGTCGGCGCTGGAGCGCGTATTTCGAAGGCGGCATTCTCCACGGCTGCCAGGGCTCGAACCACTCGCGGATTCATGGTGACAGAACCGCTTCCTGCACTCCACCGTACCGGATGTGGAAGGAGCCCGGATGCACCTCTGCAAATCTCTGCCACCTCTTTTGATTCTTGCCGCGGTCTTTGCTTCCGCGCAGACCGCGCAACACCCTACGGCGCTCTTCAAGACCGTTCAGGCTGAAGACGCCAGGCTATTCACCGCATACAACCACTGCGATTTGACCACCCTCGGCGATATGGTTTCCGATGACCTGGAGTTCTATCACGACCAGACCGGTCTCACCGTGGGCAAGGCGAAGTTCCTCGCCGCCATCAAGGAGAACATCTGCGGGAAGGTTCATCGCCAACTGCTTCTCGACACGCTGGAGGTTTATCCCATCCGTGGCTACGGAGCGGTCGAGCTGGGCATACACCGCTTCTCACATCCGCAGGACCCGGGCAACATTGGCGATGCGCGATTTGTCATGCTTTGGCAGTACAAGGACGGCGCGTGGAAGGTGACCCGCGTCATCAGCTACGAGCACAATCATGGACTGCTGGCGAAGTGAGGCATTGGCCGCGGGTGCGGTTCATCGGCGGTTCTCGCAGGAAGCGATGACGGGAATGCGGGCGCGGGAATGGCTGCGTCGAGCGCGCTGACGGCGCCTGCTCGGCTAGAATTCTGGAAGTGATCAAGGAAGCCAGCCCCAGGTTTACGTTGCGGCAGCGGATGGTGCTGGCCGTTGTTCCGCCGGTGGTGTGGCTGCTGTTGCGGGTGGTGGGGCTCACCTGGCGATTCGAGTCGATTGCCGAAGAGGGCGCGGCGGCGCTGCCGCACGGCGAAGGCGCGGGGCGCGAGATCTTCTGCTTCTGGCATCAGTGCGTGTTGCCCTGCGCAGTGTATTTCCGGCAGACGCGGGCGACCATTTTGATCAGCCGCAGCTTTGACGGGGAGCTGATTACGCGCACGCTTGGGCTGCTGGGATTTTGCGCGGTGCGCGGATCGAGCTCACGAGGCGCGCGCCAAGGGTTGCTGGGGTTGAAAGAGGTGATTGACGGCGGCAGGCCGGCGATTTTCACGGCGGACGGTCCGCGCGGGCCGGTTTACCAGACAAAAATGGGGCCCATCAAGCTGGCGCAGATGACCGGCGCGCCGATCGGGGCGTTTCATCTGCAGCCGGAGCGGGCTTGGACGATGCGTTCGTGGGACCGGTTTCTGGTGCCCTGGCCGTTTACGCGGATTGTGGTCAGTTGGGCGCGGTGGACGCACGTGCCGGCGGATTTGCCGGAGGAGGAGTTCGAGCCGATGCGCGACGAGCTGAATGCAGCCATCGAGCGGGCGCGGATGAATGCGCTGCGGCACCTGGGGAAGGTTGGGGAATGAGCGTGCGGCGGGCGAAGGGTGGGGCGGTGACCGATCTGCGCGCCGATTTACGCGTGGAGGATTTCGATTACAAGCTGCCGGAGGAGCTGATTGCGCAGCAGGCGGGGGAGCGGGGAGCGAGCCGCATGCTGGTGCTGGATCGCGGGACGGGCGCAGTGCGCGATGGAGCGTTTGCGGAGTTTCCTTCGCTGCTCGGCGCCGGCGATGTGCTGGTGCTGAACGACAGCCGCGTGATTCCGGCGCGGCTCTATGCGCGGCGCACGCTGCGGCGCGAGCGTGAGAAGCCCACAGGGCGGATTGAGGTGATGCTGACCGAGCCGGCGGGGAAGAACCGCTGGCG
>JASHOY010000478.1 GCA_030038435.1 Acidobacteriaceae bacterium
GGGTTGTCGACGGGGATCTTCCCGCCTTCGGCCAGAATCAGCATCAGGAAGGCAATCAGCAGAAGAATGTGGGCCGGTGAAAAGAATGCGGCCGGGCTCGCGACCCATTTCTGCTGAACAATGTACGGAATAGTTGATTGGGCCACAAACGATACGGTAAAGAAGACGATCATGAAGACCGGCTCAGCGAGGAACCCTACCATTCGTGTTCTGCTCGCTCCCATAGGCCCGTAGGGGTTTCCGGTATCGACTGCCGCGAGGGCGGCAAAGAAGCCGCCAAGCCCAAGGAAGAAGCCGCCGGCGAGCATGTCGCCCATGAACGCGAAAGCCAGAGGATAGTCAGTGAGGACCGGTATGAGGCTCGCAACAAACAAGGGCACGATAAAGACCAGGTAGGGAGTAACGCGGAAGATCCACGTGGTTTCCGTTGAGACGACCTCGTCTTTATGAAAGAGCTTCCAGAGATCCCGGTAAGGCTGAATGATGCTCGGGCCGCGCCGGCTCTGGACGATTTCTTTGAACCGGCTGAGCACGCCGGAGTAAAGAGGCGCGAAGCCAAGTACGAAAAGAAGCTGAATGAGGTTATACAGAATTGTCCGTGTCATCAGAACTCCCCCGGAGTTTTGCAGTTGCAGTATGCCACTGAGTCTCGAAGGATCTAGGAACCGCACTTGCCTGCCGATCAGCAACGTCGGATGGCAAAAAGAGGAGCCATCGGGTCGGGGCGCGACCTAGCCGACGGGGGAGTCTGGGGGAGGAAACCCAGAGCGAATTGCTGAGATTGTCGGTTGAGCTTTTGCACGATCTTCTTCACGGCGCAACTCCTATTCGGGGTAGGAATCATCAGCCGTGAAGGCGGTTAGCGGTGGAGTTCCATCACCGTTCCGACATGTGCTGCCAACATATTGAACCGTAAGGAGCTAGTTGTCAAGGGAAGCGCCGCCGCCATTGGTCAGGCCCTCCGTTTTGAACCAGAATGCCGGCCAGCGCAATTTCTCGAAGAGGCTCCAAAGGACGCGATCCCTCACGGCCGGAGGCAGGAACTCTCCTCCACGGAATAGCTGCCTTGGACGCCACTACCGCCCCGCCGTCTTGCTTGATTTCGGGTTCTTCCTTCGGGACCATCTGCATCGACTACGGATTACGGATGGGAATCACCTTCGTTTTCGCGAAACATTCCGCACAATAAACGGGTTCATTGCGCACCGGTCGGAATGGAACGGTTGTCTCTAGTTCACACTGGGCGCATTTGACTCCCCATTCGATTTTTCGAATCGCTTTGCCGTTGTTCCGCCGTCCCCGGCATTGCTTGCAGCGCTTGGGATCGTGTGTGAACCCTTTGCCTTTGAAGAACATTTGTTCTCCAGCCGAGAAGACAAATGTCGCGCCACAATCGGTGCACATTAGTTCCCGGTCCACGATCGTCATAGCAGTGGTACCCAAGGCAGCGGGCAAAGGGGAGAACTGTTGTCTGCTGAATCCTATGAGTCTGGGCCATTTGGACGCTCTGGTCAACTTTTCGATTATCGCGATCCGATTGGATGCGAAGCATGGACAGCATCGAAGCGAGTTCAAACGTCATTGACAGTTCGCCGCGCAAGTCAGGATACTGAATGGAGAACGGGTGTTGGAGTCCACTCTGATCCGCCCCTCACTTGAGGGGAAGATGACTCCTGCGAGCAGGACTGCAGGAGTAGACTGTGCCCACGAACCCGGTCAATCATCCGAACTCTAGCCCCCGCCGACGGACCAGCTTCCCAGCGAACCTCAAACGCAATGAGATAAACGCTGATGCTTCGATCTTTCGCAGCATCCTAAATGTTGCTCCCGAAACTGCTGGAAAAGTTGAGGCTCAGGAAGCTCCCGCATTCTTTATCGATCTGAATCTCGACCAGATTATCGAGACGATTACGTCCGCTCGGGAACAATACAATCTAAAGCCCTTCTTCTACACCGCGCTCACGAGCGTTGAGGCCGTCCATTATCGCCAGGACGTTTTCCGGGATCTGCTCGAGAGTCTCCGCTTGACTGAAATCGTGCATTCCTTTGCCGAGAGCATGCGGAACATGCGCGTCCATCTTGCGATCTCCGAAAAGCGATCCTACAAGCGCCAGAAGCAAGCAGCCTTTCTCGATGCCATCGAAACGTACTGCACTGCGACAGTAGCGCTCACAGAGGGCTTGCTGTCCGTCTCTCTTGCATCTCGAGGCTTCCAGGGATTTTGCGATTTCCTCGTTCAATACTCGAAATCAAAGGACTTCGCCGACCTGAGTGGGGAAATGCGGCAGGTCAGATCGGATCTCGCAAG
Source organism: Acidobacteriaceae bacterium (assembly GCA_030038435.1). GTDB lineage: Bacteria > Acidobacteriota > Terriglobia > Terriglobales > Acidobacteriaceae > Telmatobacter. The sequence continues at coordinate 2,309 of JASHOY010000478.1, forward strand.
GGTTCGATACTCCGTCCATATCCACCAGGGACGTGTCACCATCGATCACGATGGCACCGAAGGCGACTACAGCGAAGAGGTTCTCGGAACCTTTGCAAAATTCCGGCAGGCTGATCCGCGAAGCCACAACCTCAAGATGCGTGTCTCAGCGGAGATGAATCATGTTGAAGCGCGAATCCTCGACCTGGTCGTTGCGCTCAATTCCGACACCTTCGCAAGTCTCGACGAGTATTGTGATCGCCATCGGGACTTCTGTCATGAGCTGATCGCCCGATTCGATCGGGAAGTGCAGTTCTACCTTGCCTACCTCGAACAGATGGAATCGTTGCAGAAGGTCGGACTCTCATTTTGCGTCCCCGATGTGAGCAGCTATTCGAAAGAAATCCAGGTGGAGGACAGCTACGACGTCGCACTTGCCAATCAGCTGGTCCGTGCCCGAAAAGATGTGGTTAAGAATAGCTTTGAGTTGAGGAACCCAGAACGGATCATTGTCGTCTCGGGGCCGAACCAGGGCGGGAAGACAACTTTCGCCCGCACCTTTGGACAGCTTCACTACTTGGCTGCCCTCGGCTGTCCTGTAGCGGGCATCTCAGCGAAACTGTTTCTCTTCGACAAGCTCTTCACTCACTTCGAGAAGGAGGAGGATCTCCAGAACCTTCGCGGAAAGCTCGAAGACGAGTTGGTCCGCGTCCATGAAATCTTTGACCAGGCAACAGAGAACAGCATCCTGATTATGAATGAGAGTTTCCTGTCCACGACGCTAAGCGATGCCCTCTTTCTTAGCCGCGAAGTGATGAAGCGAATCACCGCTCTGAACATGCTCTGCGTCACT
>JASHOY010000479.1 GCA_030038435.1 Acidobacteriaceae bacterium
GGCCCGATCTACGGGCATATCGAGATCGCATACCTCTTCCAGCGCAAATGCGGCTTCCACCGGTTCGAAGGTATGCGGCAGCACTCCACGGGCGAGATTGCGCCATGTGCGCGCGCGGTCGCCGAGACGGACGACAAGATCGGCTTCAGGCAGCGCGGCAAGCTCACCCAATGTGCGTATGCCCCAGTTCGAGAAAATCTCTGCGCAACCTTCATCGAGGCCGAGCAGCGCCAGAGGCAACTGCGCCAGTGCTGCGGCTTCTTCCCCCGAGGGAATGACGGTGACAGCGCGTGATGCCGAAGCCGTGAGGCGAGCGGCATGAAAGTTGCTGCTCACCGCAACAGAAGAGCGGAATCCCGCCGTGGCCAGCGAGGCGCGCAAGCGGCGGCCCAGCATTTCCGGCGGACCAAAGAGGCGCTCGGTTCCGGCAATGTCGAGCACGCATACGCAGGCCGCCGGCACGCTCGCATCTTCAATCTGCGGGGCAAAGTTGGCAGCGCATTCCAGCACCACGGCGCGCGCCGCGGCTTCGGTTTGCAGCGAACGCGGCAGCAAGCGCAGATCGGAAATGTGCTCGGCCTCGACCCGCGTCATTCCCAACGATGCCCCTTGCAGGCGTGCATGGCGGTTCATCGAGCAAACATATTCCAGCGGGGCGCGGCCTTCGAGAATGGCTGCCGGCTGCGAACGCAGCTCGGGGCGCAGGCGCAGCAGGGCTTGTGCGGGAAAATCCGCCACAAACGCGCAGGCGTAGAGAGACGGGATGGGGGCGGCATTCATAGGCTTTGCTCCGCGTACCAGGCGCAGGTTTCGGGCCGTACAGAGGCAGGCGGCTTGCCACTCCAACCACCGCAGCCCGGCGAGTCATCCATCGTTAGCGGCCCCGGCTCTTCCATTCCGCTTGAAATACAGACCGCAGGGCCGTGCCGCTGTAACGACCGCGCAACCATGAAGGTGAATCCGCCAAGGATGGTCTCGCCCTCGGTGTGCGGCCTGAGTTGCACGCACTCAAGCACGACGGCGGCGCTTGATTGTGCGCAGGCAGCCTGGCCCAGCACCACCAGCGAACAGCGGGTGCGCGCCGCGGCTTGGCGGAAACGAAACCAGGTAGCCAGCGGGATGCGCCTGGAATGTTCCGCAGCCGTACCCGCCAGGTCAAGCACGATGGCGGCAAAACCGCCGGCCTGAAGCAGGAGATCGGTGGCGCGGATAGCCTGCTCCAGCCGTGGCCAGGGCGTTCTATTCGCCATTGCGGCGGCACTGCGGCAGCGAACCCAGAGCAGCCGGCGCAGCGCCACGCCGGTGGCTGCGGCCGATTCCGGATCGAGCCTGTCGTCTGTGTCGATCCAGGCGCAGAGACGGTCTTCACCGGTCAAACGGGCAAGAAATCCCAGCGCCAGGCTGGTGCGTCCCGAGCATTCCGTACCCACGAACTCGGTGATGGCGCCCACCGCCAATCCCCCTTCGAGCAGATCATCCACTTCGCCAATTCCGGTCGGGGCAGTTTCTACAACCCGTGAAACGGGAGAAAGCGCGGCCGGGAAGCGGCGCTCGAGGGTACGTTCAATTTGGCGCCGTAATAGGGTAGAGGCGGGCATTTTTCGCCTTTTGTTCGCCTATAGATTCGCGCAAAAGATGCCCATCTGTCAAACCACATGGAATGCCCGCAGTGGCTCAGTTTGGTACATTCGCAGGCAGGAGCAGCATCATAGGAATCCAGGCGGCGAACTGATCACATGAATTTCCGTCTCGATCCGGCGCAGATCGCTCGTGTGCAAAAGGTCGCTGGCGTTTGCACAGAAACGGAGACCCGTGTCGCGCTCTTGATCATGTCATTTCCGAGGCTGAACGCAATCGTCTGACGATCCAAGCCAATCATCGGTTTTTGAAGAGCGGGGCTGTCATCGAAGACGTGTTTGGAAGTTTAGCGGAATAGAGATGCCGGTCTGGTTGGATTCTTCCATTCCACCTAGTCGTCCGCGGAATCTACCCCCTTGTCGCCGGGCCATACCGAGACGCGCGTGAAGGCAGCGGATCTTCTTTCTCCGCTGTCATCCTCGGCGCGACCAACGGAGATGAAACTGACAGTTCTTGGATCGTAAGTGTGTCGTAGCCATTCCTTACCTTTGCCCGATTTTCAATCTGCTCAGTGAGCACCTTGTCATAGCTTGGCATCGTCGAACATCGTCCTCCCGATCCTCTGATATGACGGAATAGTTCATCGTCCATATCGCAGCTTGGCGGTTTCGGCATGAAGCACCTTAATTGCCTGAGCAAAATAGCTCTCAATGGCGGCAAGTTGTGATGGTGTGAAGGTATCGGCCACATCTGTCATCGCCTTGCGCAGCGAATCAAAAACGGGCGCCACCTTTTTCCGGACGGAATCAAGACGCATCGGAACGATCAGCACGCTTCGCCGGTCGTTGCGATTTGGCTCGCGGCGCACCAGTTTCGCCCCCTCCAACCGATCGACGATCGCGGTGATTCCCCCGCTGGTAAACCCGGAAAGCTCGGCCAGCCGCCCGGCCGTCATCGCGCCCGCTTCCAGCACGCCGAGGCACTTCCATTCCGCCGCGCTGAGGCCAAGGCCAGCGGCTATGCCCTCGTGAAATGCAATCACCGCCGTACTGAATTCCCGCTCCACTGATTCTCTCCGGTTGAGCGGCCTTGGCGCGGTTTGAGGGGGCCCGGAACCTGCCTTTCGATTATCTTTCATGCTAGATACTCTCATGCAAGATAAATTATAATCATTCCGGCGTCATGAAACACTCTGCGTTGGGCTTGATAGGTCGATTTTGCATTCTATCGTTGTCCCTGGCCGTCCCAGGAGCGGCATGGCCCCTCATGAGCTCACCTACCAGTGGTATTCGTGTTGCGGGTCCGGCAGTGAGTCCACAACTGTTTTTTGCCTGTTGTAATGGCGGCCTGGACGAGACGAGGCGCCTATTCGCGGACGCGCAGGTGATTTCCAGCCTCAGAAAACTGCATGCAGGGGTGGCCGTGGCTACAGGCGATCTCAGCCCCAGCCGAGCGCAAATCGTGCAACGCCTTAATGAAGCGGGCATTCCTGTTATTGCAGGACTTGAGTTGCCGGGCGATCAGGGTTACTACATCAACTCCGGCAACGCGCCACAAGCCGCCGCGCGTTTTACAGCATTTCAGCAGTGGACTGCTAAATACGGACTGCACTGGAGTGCAGTGGGTCTGGATATCGAGCCGGACATCCGTTTTTTCGACGATTTTCAGCATCACCGGATGCGCCTGGCGTACTGGCTGCTGTTCCACTATTTCGATTTTGCCCAGCTAGCTCGCGCGCGGGAGGCCTACAGCGAGCTGATTCATCGCATGCAGTCGGAGGGATACAAGGTTATCACGTATCAACTGCCGGTAATGGTAGTGGAGCGCAAAGCCCATCTGACGCTCCTCGAACGGCTGCTGGGCATCGTCGACGTACGCGGCAATGATGAAGTAATCATGATTTTTTCCGGCTTGAACCGGGCCATCGGCGCGGCCATGATTTGGACGCTCGGTCCCGATTCGCAAAGCATCGCCGTGCTGGGCACTAACGCTCCCGGACATCCCTTGAGCTGGAATGAATTTTCACGAGATTTGATCGTCGCCAGCCATTTTTCCCGCCTGGTCGGCGTTTACAACCTCGAAGGCGCTGTTCGGCTCGGTTTTTTCTCCCGTCTGGAAACCATGGATTGGCATCGGTCCGTGACCATCTCGGCGCAATCGTTAATGCGCGCGCAGAGATTGGAGAGGATCGCATTGATTGTTTTGTGGCTGGTCGAGTTCTTGCCCCTCATTCTGCTTGCCATGCTTCTTGCATTCCTATGGATAACGACCCGATGGTGGAAGCGGCGACACCGCAGGAGATCGGTGTTGCGCTTGCCGCTGAATCCGCCTCCGGTGCAATCATAAACGCGGGATTCGAACGCCATCGAGGCAGCGGTTTTCACCTCGCCTCTGAATTGCCTGCCGGCTCGAAGAGATAGGTTCCGTGGCGCCTCGGTTCCAGTGCTGCATGGGTCTTCGTGGACTAAGGCTGAAGGGGCATCAGCCAGGGATTGTCGGGAAGGGAGCGGCTGTTGAAACGGTTGCTGCGGTCGGGACAGCCCTTGCCTTCGTGAAGAGCGACTATACGTTCTTCGCGCGATACGATTTTAGCTTGATAACAACTTCCCAGAGAGTCGTTGAACCGCACCGTCTCCTGCCCGGATTCCTCATGGTCAAAGTTACTGCGATCGAGGGGAGGCGGGATGGCCTTGCCATAAGCGCGGTCCCGGGCGCTGAGGTTTTCTTCGAGAGACGCCTTATATACTCCGCCCGAAGATTTCGTTCTGTGGAGTGCGACCTCGTGCCCTTGCTGCACTGCAACCAATGCGATAAAATCCTGGCCCGTTGTCACCATGGTCTTGCGAACGGCAAGAGAAAAAGGATCTTGCTGCTTGAACACAAAACCGTTCTGAAGCCGGCCATTGAGGGTGCGATGGACTTGTATCAGAACTGAGGTGATCTGCTGGATCGTTTCATCGTACCGCCGGGCGCCGGGGCGGTCGAAGGTCTGATCATTGCGGAAATCTTCTCTATAGCACACGGTCGTGATCAGGTTTCCCCGCGGCGTTTGCAGCAGCCCTCGGATCAGATAGGACTGCGCCGCGTGGGTCCGGATCATGCCCACGATATGGCCGGCCCGATCGGAGTGGAGGGTATTGCGCACGGTAAGGAGGGCCGGCTGCGCTTGGCTCAGGGTGTCATCCAGCAATTTGCCGTGAAGCGGTGCACTTTGGTGGTCCTGATAGAGCAGCAGATTAGCCGCCACGTTGAAGAAGCGATTCGCGCCCAGCACGCGCACGCTCACCGTATGCGGTTTGCCGTCATCGAGGAGCCCCGCGAACGGCGTGAGATCTACACGGAATGGAATGAAGTTGGTGGCTTGAATTCCCGGCGTCGGAAGCCAAAGGTGCGGCGCGATTCCGCCAGCGAAAATCCATGGATAGACGGGCGCCAGTCCTGCCGGTTTTTCATCCACCAGCACTTCTACCCCGCGGAAGCTGCCGCCGTCACAGGCTTCAAACGCCTCGAGCGAGTAGTCGCGCGTCGCTTTGAGAAATCGCTTGTCCACGCAGGTATACCAGCGCTCATCGTGCGCCTGGCTTTGTGCGATGAGATCAAGATAGGCGTTTTCGACATTGCGCGGGAATGTGAAGCGTCGTGAGACAATGTCTTGCGGCAAATTGAGTGCCTGCTGTTCTCCGGTCGGATCGCTGCTCATTGGGTATATGTGGTCAGCCGGCGCTGGCGCGGAGTTCCCCGGCTTGTGAGGGTAAAACAGCAGGCGGGCGGTCACGTAGATGGGCTGGTTGGTCGTCGCGCTGATCCAGTTGTTGAGAATGATCTGTCCTGTCCGCTCCTTCCGAAACAGCGTGCTGTAGTCGGTCAGATCTCGCGTCGCGTGCCAGTGCCGGGCCAGATCGGGTTCCGGTTCCAAGGTGGTGCCGAAGTAAAGGTTCACCCCGCCCAGCCAGATTGCTGCCGTGCGGTCAAACTGCCGTCCCGCCGGGACCGAAAAGTCCGCTTCGAGCACAACCTTTTCCCACTCGCCGGGGCATCCGCGCGGAGGTGCAAAACGAAACAGGTGCGCGTGTGCCGCCATGGAAGAGCCTTCGCCGCGATGATCAAATGCTTCGTGCTCAAACAGGGTGACGATACATGGCGTGATGGAAGGCTGCGTCACGGGGGGCTCGACCGAAGCAACGCCCCGCGATCCAGGGACAAACAACTTGCCCGGGAGTGTCTGCGCATTCGCCGATGCCGTAACTGCGCCGGCCCATAACAAAGCAGCCGCCGTTGAAATCGCGAGCGGTGCACGAATCGTGAGCCAGGCGCGGGCGTTGTTCATCTTCATCTATCCCCGCCGTGCCTCTCGAATCTGGGTGCGCAAGACACGCGGGAGGCGCAGGTCAACTACTTAAATCAAAACCGATTTGCCGCCAATGGCGGCAGCATATCGAATGCTATTCAGACCTCCTGGGAACAACAGGATGGCCCTCCAGCATTGCCGCAGACCGAGGGTTGAGGAATGCTTCGGCGGCGAATTTCGGCTTGTGCATTCAGTCTACCGGGATCTCTGGCCATCCAGCACTCAATCGGCTCGTACTGTAGACAAATTGCGTCTGGACAGCGGTTATAAAGCCCGGCGTTGCATTTCTGCAGGTGCGCCGACAGGCCTCCATTCGCCTGGTGGTGACTGGGAGGACCAGATAGCGCGACACGCTCAAGTGCGCGTCTATAGCCAATCATCGCTGCTTCTGAATGCACTCGCGCGCCAATGGCAAGATGTAACTACTGCACGTCAGCAGAACGGTCGTCCTCATATTTCATGATGTGGAAATAGGCTTCCCATCCGCTCCATTCGACCGGCGCCGGCAGCTTCGCCATCGGGTCCTGGATATGGTTTGCGTAGTCCTGCACCAGTTGATGCGTGCGGTAGACGCCGGTCAGCCAGTCGCCGCGATACCAGTTCTTCCATTTGCCGTATTCGGCCGCCGTCATGGATGTTCGAATCGCATCCAAAGCCTGCAGCGCAGCGTTGGCCTCTGTCAGCGCCTTGTCTTTGTTCCCGGCTTTGTAGTTCTGAATCGACCGAGCCAATTCCAGCAGCATGCGGTTGCTTTCACGATTGATGGTGATCATGGTCAGCACCTGGAACTGGTAATAATTCCGGCGATCCGGCGCTATCAGCGGCTCGGCGGCCACCGCGTCGCGCCAAACCGCATCCCACCGCGGTTGGGCTTCTTCGCATTGAGAAATGTCGAGTTCCAATTCAGCCTTGCGCATATCCGGGCCGAAGCTTGGGAACACCCGTGGCTCCGTCCATTTGGGAGATTGGCTGGGCATGAAAATCACCTGATGCTGACTCAGCAGATCGAGGATCAATCGCCGCGCCTCGGTGTGATAGTGATTGTCCCCGATGTGCCGCGGAACACTGCTAACATTCGCTGGTTGCGGCGGTGCGCTTGCAGAGCTGCTTCCTTGCAGGTGCGGAAATGACAGCAGCGCCGGAGCGCTGAAATACTCTTTGTAGATTTTTTCGAGCGCATTGGCCGACTTGCCGCCAAACTCTTCGGTCGCCCACTGCCGGTAGTAGGCGCCGTCGGCATTGGGCGTCTTTGGCACCCCGCCCCAGCCGATGTCCATCACCGCCTTGGCCGTCATCGCCACTGGCCGGATGTCGCTTGTATTCTCGAGCAAAAAGCCCGTCGCTCCCACGTGGATGTAGCGGCCCAATTGCTGCTGCAGCACTGACACCGGCACCAATTCCGTAAGCTGGTTGGCATTGGCGTTGTACATGGCAACGTGAATGTACGCGCCCTGCCCCGCCTCAACATCGCCGCCGTCCTGCATATCGCCATACCCGGTATCGGCCCACACCTGCGTTACTTCTGGAGGAATCTTCAGGTAGCCCTCGCGCTTGAGGCGATCTCCCTCCATCCACAAGTTGGTAATAAACTGCGCATCCGGGTAGCGTGCACGAACGATCTTGATCTGATCGGCGATTGCATCGCTGATGCGTTTGCCCAGCAGCGGATCGTTGTTTTGCACGCTTGCGTCAAGCTGTGCGTAGCTCTGATCCGAGAGCCCCCGCAGCCCCACCGACCATAGGATCTCATCGCCCGGCTTGTATTCAGCCACTGCATCTTTCCATGCCCGCTCCAGGATCTCCGGATGCGTGGAGAAATTGTAGGGAACTCCTTTCGGCCAGCGCGCCGCATTCACGCCCAGCGGCGTGGCGTGATGCTGGTTCACAATCAGTCCCCGCTCCGATGCCGCCAGGACCTGCGCATTGTCGGGAAATATCCAGGTTCCCGGCACTATCATGTTTCCTTTCAAGCGCAAAATCGTCTCGAAGATGTTGTCCCAGGTGTTCAGCGCAATGCCTGAGTCTGTGCCTTTGGCCGCCGGCGTCCATCCGGTCAACAGATCCTCGTCATTGATGAAAAATCCCCGGTAGCGGAACACGGGACTGGGAAACGTGTGTGCAAAATCGGCGGGCAGGGTAATTGAATTCCGCTTTGCCGGCATCTTGCCGGTCCACAGGTACATGGGGTCGGTGCCGAGATACTCTTGCGAGAATTGATAGATGGCGTAGATGGTGCCGCGCATATCCGCGCCGGTCAGGCACACAACCCGCATGCCGCTCGCCGCTTTCGCAATCGAAAACGCAAACGCCTCGCGATCGGCTGTAGTTGCGCACGCTGCACCAGCCGGCAAATGGGAACGCTCCGCAATCAGGATTGCCACTGGGGAGGCTTCTTGCAGTCGGCTCACCAGCCGTGGCTTCTCTCCGAATACTTTCTCAAAGTCGCTGCGCAAATCTTCGGTTGCACGTTGAACCGCAACCGGTTCCTGCGTACTTTCCACGATGGTGACCGATCCAGTGAAAGTCACTCGTGCGGGTTGGGCTTTCGCTGATCCACTCATCAAGGCCAGGAGCAGCGCAATGGTTGCGATCGTTGCGTTTTTCAAAGCATTTTCCCCTTGGCGTTGTGTCTCTCAAAACGCCACAGACAGAATGGGGCGCCGAATTCAAAGGCGCCCCGCGCTACATTTTCCGGAAGGCTTAGAAGATGATCTTGATCGAGCCCTGGAACACTCTGGCAGTGAGTGCCGGAATGTTCGCCAGACTCGTACCGCCGGCTGTCGAGGTGATGGTACCGAATGAGCCACCTGCGGGGTTGCTGGAACTCGGATTGCTAAAATTGGGGTGGTTGGGAACGTTGAAAGCTTCCAGACGCGTATCCAGCTTCCAACGCTCGGTGAAGTCCCAGATGCGCGAGATCTGCGCATCGAACTGGAAGAACATCGGCCCATTGACAGAGTTCCTGCTCACGTCCCCATAGGTGCCCGCGGCAACCGGGTCGGAACACGTGGTTTGGTTCGAGCAGAAGGCCGCTGGATTGAGGTATCCATGATTGGCCTGGGTGTTGGCCGCAGATCCGCCCTGGATCTTGACTTCATGGACGGGATCGACGCCAGGCACCAGGTTGGGGCGGTCATTCCCGATGTCGGTCAGGGAGATATCGGTGCCGCTTGTCACGTTGATCGGCGCGCCGCTCAAGATGTGGAACAGCGGAGCCAGTTCCCAGTTGTTGACCATATAGCCCGCCAGACCATGAAGCGAACGGAAATTGCTGGTGGCGACTACGGTGGTGTTAAAGATGTTGCGATAATCGGAGCCACAGCGCCCGTAATCCAAGCCGATGTCATTCGGGTCCATGGGGCCATTCCCGCCCTGGTCGCCCTGCGCGTCGTAGATGTTGAGGCACTTGGACAAGGTGTAGTTCGACAACAAGCTGAAGGTGGACGAAAGGCGGTGCTGAATGGACGCCACCAGGCCGTTATAGTTCGCCCAGGCGATGTCGTTCACCAGGGCCGAGGCGCCGCCGCCCTGATACAGGTTTCCTTGACTGGGGCTTGCCTCAGTCAAGACAAAGCGTGCCTGTTCGTTAGAGGTGGTGGAACAGGGAGAACCGACCTTCGGATTCGTGGTCCCGGCAGCCGCTGCCGCCAGCCCGGTGGTAACAACGGAGCCGCAACCGGTCGCACCTGCGCCCCAGGTGCCCGGCGTATAGACGGCCTGGTTGATGGCCGTGCCGATGGGCATGTTGCGGGTTCTGTTGCCAATGTAGTCGAGCTGAGCCTGCCAGCCGCGCGGAAACTGGTGTTGCACACTGAGCGTCCACTGCAGCGTATTGGAGGTGTGGAAAGTTGAGGGTAAAGCGATGAACTGGCCCTGCTGTGGGAAAGCAATCGTGGACGGCGGAATCTCCGGCTGTGGATAGGGGCTGGTGTTGGCGCCACCCACCTGGTTGCAGCCGTAGCCCGTTCCGCCGGTGAGCCACGGCTCAGTGAAGCAGAGCGGAGCGATCTGGTTGGGGCTGGAATCGGTGGCGTAAGGCGGATTCTGGTGAACGCGGTTGGTCGTGTAATAGTTGGCCAGGTCATAGGCCACTTCCATTCCGCCGCGAATGACCGTGTTACCGCTTCCAAATGGCTCCCAGGAGGCGCCGATATTGGGACTGAATTGCCACGGCGTGTTCTTGGTGAACTGCCTGCTCACGCCCGGGTCTCCATAGAAGAAAGAGCCAGCGGGCGCGTTGGGGTAAACCGTGCTGTGAATGCCGGCCAGAAACGAGGCGTAGTCGAAGGTTGAGCCGCGGTTGAAATAATCCACCGGCATGAACTCGGGCGACCAGCGGATGCCGCCCACAAAGGTCAGGCGAGGTGTGGCGTTAAAGGTGTCCTCCACGTACAGGCTGGGAACAATCCCGCGCAGCGCAAGCTCCTGCTCCTTGCTTTGCGAAAACGCGCTCATTGCGCCCCACAGAAAGTCAAGGTTCGAGTCGCCCAAAACTATCTTGCCGTTGATTTCTCCGGTCGGCCCGCTGCCGCTGAACTGGCCGTTGAACGTGAAGTCGCCGTCTGCCTGGTAGCCGACATTCTCGTTGAAGTGGATGCGCAGAAATTCACCGCCGATTCCAATCTGGTTTTTGCCTTTCACCCATGTCAGATCGTCGGAAATGCCTTCATCATCGAGATTGAAATATCCGGGTGAGCAGGTTCCGCAATAGGTGCTCCAGGTATGGTTCGCCCCCGAGGTCGAAGCACCGATCTGCAGGAAGGCGGGATACGCGTTATATCCCGTGATCCCGATGGTATTGCTGTCTGGGCCACCCGAGGCGGAGCGGCGGTGGTCGACGCGCTTGGTGCCCATGATATGGACGTTGTTCACAAGATTGGAAGAGATGGTCCAGGTTTCCCCCAGCACCGCCGATTGCACCCGCTGGTACTCGCCCGGCGCCTGGAAAGTGACGAGAATGTTGTTGGGGTAGTAGTATGCCGGGTACTGGTAGCCGTCAATCAGGTAGCGGCCGTAGATACTGTGCTTGGAGTTGATCGCGTAATCCACGCGCGTCACAAACTGGTTGTCATAGACGGCTCCCGGAATCGAGAATTGAACCTCGCCCGAATTGGGGTTATAGCTGGCCACTCCCGGCGAACCTGAGGTCGGCATGTATTTCATTAACGCCACGGCTGCTGAATTGAACGTGGGCGGTGTTGAGTACTTGTTGCACGTCCCGGTAGCGGCATCATAGAGTGGCGTGCCGGTGAGAGGATCATAGAGCTGATTGCTGCACAGTCCCGTGCTGGAGTTATAAGTGCCTGGGTCGGTGGCGGAAAAGTCACCCTGCAGGTTGGCCGCGGTGGGAATGTACATCTTGTTGACCGAAGTTTGATACACCGAATCTGTCCGCTGGTAGCCGGCGAAGCCAAAGAGTTTGTGGTGACCCGGAATAATTGGCCCGCCGATAGTGCCGCCGAACTGGTTCTGATGCAGAGTATCCTTGCTGGCCGCGAAGAAGTTGGTGGCATCGAGGTAGTTGTTGCGGAGGAATTCGAAGGCATCGCCGTGATACCGGTCGGTTCCGGACCGCGTGATCACGTTAACCAGGCCGCCGGAGTGCTCGCCTCCGCGCGCGCCCAGGTCAATGGATTCGACGCTGAACTCCTGCACCGCGTCAGGGAATGGGAAAGGCAGATTGGCATTCGACATGTAGTCGTTGTTGTCAGCGCCATCCAGCTTCCATTCCGTAGTGTTGCCCATCCCTCCGGCAACCGACACCGAGATGGTCTGATACGAATACTTGCTGCCCGTAAAATCGCCTCCCGGTGCCGGGCTCGATCCGCCCGAGAGTGTGATCAGCGCCGTCATCTGCCGGCCGTTGAGAGGCATCTCGCTCACGTCGGCCTTGTCAATGGTCTGCTTGTACGAAGTGTCCTCGGTCTGCAGGGCGAGCGCGTCGGCGTGAACCTCGACTGTCTGATTGCTGGCTCCGGCCTGCAGTTTGGGATTGATCGCAATATTGCTACCCACTTCGAGCACGATGTTCGTTTGCACGAAGCTCTCGAATCCCGGGGCGGATGCCTCGAGAGTGTAGGTTGCGATCTGCACGTTGGGAAACAGGTATGCGCCCACGCCGTTGGTCTGCGTCACGTGCTTCACGCCGGAGGCAACGTTGATAAGCGTCACCGTCGCCTTTGGCACCACGGCTCCAGTGGCATCGGTTACTGTTCCCTGGATGGTGCCGGTTCCGGCTAGCTGCGCGTGCGCGGTGCACGCAGACACAATCAGCAGCGTTACGACGCATATAGCCCTGACAATCGCAGACCGCCCTACAAAAAATCTGATTTGCTTCATTATTCACGACCTCCAAACTCAAGAAAAACGGCCATGCACCGAAGATCATAGCCTTCTGGCAATTCGCTTCGGCGCAGATTTGGGTTCTTCAACCCTTCAGCAGGTTCATCACGGCCTTTTAATTCCTTATCGCAATTCGTGGCAAGGCTGCTACGGTATGCTACAGGCTTTTTACGGTAAAGATCTTGAGCATTCTTCGTTGAAAATGCACAGGTTATATAAAATGGATCTACCCGGGCTGCTAATTTCCCCAATGAGCAGATCGTCAACGCTGAGTATAGGCCACGAGCCAGGAAAAGCGTGACAACTCTGATCCTGGTGAGGTATGCTACGCGCGATCCAGTTATTGAAATGGGACAAGCATCAGAAAAAGAACAGACGTTAGGGCGCGATATGCTCGTCTCGGTGGAAGATCGCCAGTTGATCCTCGAAGAACTTGAGTCCATCCTGGCGAGCTACCATTTCCGGGGCAGCAAGCGTTATCCCGCACTGCTGAAATTCATCGTCGATGCTGCGCTCGACAATCGTTCCTCCGATCTGAAGGAGCGCACGCTTGGCGTGGAGGTCTTTGGTCGTGAACCCGGATACGACACCAATGCCGATCCGGTGGTGCGCGTCAGTGCCGCTGAAGTGAGAAAACGGATTGCTCAGTTTTACCACGAGAGCGGGCGCAGGCCGCGCATTCAGATCGAGCTCCCCCTCGGCTCTTACGCGCCCGAGTTCCGCCTCCGCAAGCCTGAACCAGTTCCAATCCACCCACAATCACAGGGCCAGAAGACAGCTCTGCCGGAGCGCCGCGCGCACATCACCAGTGCCCGCTCCCTCATAACGGTTCTCGGGCTGACCCTCATTCTCGGATCCGGTGTACTGAGCGCTGTGCTTTACTTCCGTCACCAGCGGGCGCTGGTTAGCAAGCCGACGGCTCTCGATCTGCTATGGGCGCCCGTGCTCAATACGACAAGGCCAGTCCTTGTCGTTCTTCGCACCGCACCCGAGGATTATATGCAGGCTGAATCAAAACCGCCAACGGTCGCCGAACATGTGCATTACGTTTCGGTTTCGATTGCCGTAGCCCTGGCCCGTCTCACCAGTGTTCTCAATGCGCACGGAAAAAGCTATGAGGTCAAGGAAGCTCCGGAGACTTCTCTAACCGACATCAGCTCGCGCCCCATAATCCTGATTGGCGCAATGGACAATGACTGGACGATGCGTCTCACCAGCCCGCTTCGATTTCATTTTGCGTTCTTCCCGGATGGCAAAGAACGCATTGAGGACTCCACCAATCCCCGGCGAACGGACTGGGAATTCAATCGCTTCGCGCCCTACACCTCGGTGACTGCCGATTACGCCATTGTCGCCCGGTTTCGCGATTCCACGACGCAGGGCCCGGTGATGATTATTGCCGGCCTGGGCGCGTACGGTACCGAAGCTGCCGGCGAATTTGTGCAATCTCCGGAATATCTTGCCCAACTCTCCAAAATGCTGCCGCAAGGATGGGAAAACAAGAATCTTGAGCTGGTGCTGAGAACCGACGTGATCGGTTATAATGCTGGTCCGCCCGTTCTCCTCTCCGCCTATACCTGGTAAGTCTAGGGCCCGATAACTCTGCTCAGGCGAAAGGCGTTGGGTGCAAAAACCTGTCTGCCCCGGGATCCCCGCGGACAGGTTTTCGTCCGAGGGGGTGGAGACGAGCCGACCGCAAAAGGCTTTGGCGGGCACAAAAAATCCTGAGCAGAAGCGAAAGTCTCGACGTGCCAGCCTTCGTTCAGTATCAGCATACTCAGCGACTCGCGCACGGAGACGTCGTCGACGATAAACACGGTCGGCTTGGCATCCGACAATGGTGACGATTGCGCCTGATGACCAACAACCTACGATAAGCTCATCCTCGTCTCCAAGAGCTGTGGCAGGACTTTCAGTCCGTGCGTAGGGCCGATTCAAGTGCGTGAAGCAGAGCTGTGTCACTGAAGGGCTTGATTAGGCACTCGACTGCACCACGCGTGAGCATTTGCGCGCAAAGAGTCTCGCTTGTTTGGGTAGTGATGAATACGATGGGAATCTGTTGCCTGCGACGCTTTAGTTCTTCCTGAAGCTCGGGTCCGCTCATCCCTGGCATACTAATGTCGAGGATGAGGCACCTGGTTTCATCTGCGGAATCGGAAGAAAGAAACTCTTCTGCCGACGAGAATGCATGGGCCGCAAAACCCAACTCTCTCACCAAATCGGGGAGCGACTCGCGCACCGATTCATCGTCATCGACGATTGAGACCAGCGGCCGTTCGATGGTTTTCGCGCCGTGTTTCGTTTCCATGAGCCAAGCATGGCTCCCCATACAGGAAGCGTCTATAGTTCTTTGGTGACGATCTTCCGCCCAAATCATGTCACATCCTTTCGAACAAGATTTCCGGAACCAGGACGAGCCCCTTATACCCGTTCATGTCCACACGGGATGGAAAATGAGAAAGTTGCTCCCGGACCATCGTTCAGCTCAGCCCATAAGCGGCCATTATGACTCTCGACGATGGACATGCTGACCGACAATCCCATTCTCATGCCGTCTCTCATTGTCGTATAAAAGCTTTCGAAGAGCCTTTCCGCGGCCTGGGGTTCGAAACCGACTCCCACATCTTTCACGCTCAGACGGACTCGATCCGCCTCATCCCGTTTGGTACTGATCGCCAGGTGTCTTGGACGGTCCTCCAAGGTGCTCATTGCATCTGAACCATTACGGACCAGGTTTGAGATGACCTGCTGAAGCTGGAAGCGATCACCCATGATGGGTGGAAGGTCCTCGGCCAATTCCGGCCCACAATTACGTAGTTTCTTTGCAAGCCGCTCAACCCCGGTGATACCGAGAATGCGGAGCACTGCGGAAGCGTTTTGGTTTCCGCGAGTGATACAAGAATTGCGGCGTTGCTGACAGAAATCGACGGCGCGGACCGTCTCCAGGGTTTGCCAGGCAAAGGAAATGGAGAGAGAACTGCGGGAGGCACCCCAAACGGTGGACCTATTTACCGGAGAGAAGTAGCATCAATTGATTGATGGAGTTCGCGTCAGAATTGAGCTTTTTCCCGAGCCCCAAAAAACGGAAGATGCGACTCTGCCACTGCCGCTCCGGCCAGGAAGCGCACAGCAACTCACGCACCAAGGCTGGCTCCTCCCAGGGAACATCGTGATAACCCTCATACAGGTACGCACAGTCGGGATCTGTCTTAATCGTATGCGGAAACAACGCGATGGCATTTTTTTGAATCTGCTTTCCAGCCGCGGACCCTTCATCGAGTAACTCGTTTTTGAGCTTCCCAGCAACCACTCCGGCCAAGTCGCCCCGTACAGATAAGTTCAAGTGGCCCAATTGTGTGGCGCGGGCATTTAACTCAATCAGATAGGCTGCGTTTGTATGCTGTTGCAAGACAAAGTCAAGTCCGTGAAACCCGCTTAGTCGCAACTTTCGGGTCAGCAGCTGCACTGCGTTTTCAATCTCCTCGCTTCTCAGCAGCTGGACCACACTTGCTGCGCCTGTGGGCGCCTGCGAAACTAGTACTTCAACAGTACTGGAAGCCAGAACTTTTCCTTGCCAGCAAGCAAACATTGTGGTTGCCGGTCGGCCAGGGATATATTCCTGGATCGTCATTTTCGAAGTCTTACGTGCTTCCCATGCCCAAAGTGCAAAAAAATGACGGTCGACCAGAAATCGCTTCCAGGCCATCCAGGCTTTCATGGTTCTAGATGCAGATTGAAATCTCCTCGTCGCCTCCGCAAGAGAATGTACGACTATTACGCCCTCTCCACCCCAGGTACCATCCAGCTTCAGAACTGCGGGATTTTCGAAATTCCAATCTTTCAATTCCTCCGCGGAATTAAGCGTCTGCGTTAAAGGTATGCGGATACCCATACTCTTCGCGACCCGCATGACCTCGCCTCTTCGCTGAATTGCCGGATACGACTCTGGGGCGCCTAAGGAAAGTTCTATCAAAGGCTGCAGGTCCGCTTCGCTCGCGTGCAACGCATGCAGCTGCCAGACTGCAACGTCATCGCAGGGCACAATGAGTGCAGGCTCTGTCGCGCGTATCGCGGCCTGTAGAACACCAATCGGTACAAGACCCTGGTAAGTGTAAATCGAACTGATTCCGGTGA
Organism: Acidobacteriaceae bacterium; assembly: GCA_030038435.1. Taxonomy (GTDB): domain Bacteria; phylum Acidobacteriota; class Terriglobia; order Terriglobales; family Acidobacteriaceae; genus Telmatobacter. The sequence goes on from JASHOY010000479.1 coordinate 16,403, forward strand.
CAAAACGGAGCGGGTGACCCGGCGGACATACAGCGGAGACATTACAACCATGCCGGAGGAATGCTATTGCGAGGCGAGCGGAGGAAGGCCACCACAAAGTTGCACAGATCAAAATTTCTGGTTTGGAATTCACGTCCAAGGAGCCCACCTCCGTAGCGGCCGGCCTTCCTGTTGAATCAGCATAGCTGATAAGACTAGTGGGAGACTATCGATAAATTACCGTTTGAAGCGAGTAGCGATGGTTGACTTGCGCCTCCATCAAAACACTCAAATAGTACAAGGCTCTTTAATAACGCCATGGATTGCAGGCAATTAGTAGCTTCCGATAAGTGCCCGTCCGGTAGAGGTTATGAGTTGAAGGAATAGATTAGCCCGTGGGTATGACGAGTCTGCTTTTTCGAAGGTCAATAAAACGCGCACAAATAGCTGCATATCCCCAAGGAGTTATGTTGCTTGGCGAATTTCGTGACGACCATGCCTGGTTTAGATCAGTCTGTAACATATCCAATTTGTCTGTCCGACGATCGGGAAGAAGCCGAAGCGCGGATCCTCCCTGCGATATGCTTCGAAATGTGCTTCGCGGTGAATTTAGCTCCATACGCGAAACGCATTAAGGGACCAAACGAATTAGCCGCCGCAGGCCCCACCATATACAACCCAGGTACCGAGGTTTCAAAGTGGCTTGATAGAACCGGCGTATCTTCTACCTTGTGAATCATTCGGTACAGTGCCTCGTTGAGAAATACCATGCGTGAAAGGGAGATTTGATAACCGGTAGCACTGATCAGATGATCCACAATCAATTCGGAATCGCTTTTATCCCTCTTGACGATCTTGAGACGAACCTTGCTATCTTCCACGGAAACAGAGCGGATTTCGCAGCCGAGGTGCAAAGGGAATTTGCCGATGACCTTGTCACGAACGAACCATCCCGGCGCCGGCCCAAGATGTTCCTGGACAAACCGAAACCGTAACTTCTGGGGCATGGCACGAAATAGTAGAGGAACATCGGTACACAATCGTGAGCGCCATGCTATGCCAAGGCCGGATCGGGGATGCCTCAATCTGTGCAGGAGCGGCCGGGGCTCTTTTGCCTTGATATGGAAAGCGATCTCGTGTCGCCTTGCAACCAACTGTACACGGGAACCCTCTTCATGGAGGATTGCGGCAGTATCGACGGCTGATGCGCCGGCGCCCAAGACCACGACGTCTTTCCCGCGGAAGCTACTCAGATCATGGTGCTGTGAGCTATGCGAAACATGACTGCGAGGTAGATCGACGAGGGATGGCGGCAGATAGCTGAAATGTGTAATTCCAGTCGCTACGATTACTGTACGCGCACGGAGAGTCTTCCCGTCCGCGGTCTTGAGTTCAAAATGGTCAGAGTTATGGCTGATTGAAGTAATATCCGTTTGTTCCAGCGTTGGCACCAGACGTTTCTGAAATTCCAACCCATAAGCTGCGAATACTTCCAGGGGAACAGGATTGCCGACGTCCGCATACGGCAGCTTCATCTCTTCGCAGTAGCGCTGCAGTGTGAAACAAGAGTCTGGATCATAGAGGCTCGAGGCGAATCCCTCCGACTTGAGCAGCATTCCTTTTGGCATATGGCTTCGCCAATTTTGCATGGGAGAACCATATATGCGGAACTTCACGCCTCTCTTTGAGAGATGTGCGGCTATGGAGAGGCCATACGGACCGGCTCCAACGATGACAGTATCTAAATACATAGGCCTTTTCGTATCGCCGCCGGACAAAGTAATAACTACAATGAACAGGGTGATTGTATCGAGGAGTATTGCAAAGGACGCTCCCAACTGTCGTTCATTCTGATCTGTCGGCGCGAAACTGGAAATGTCTGCACTTCGTGGGTTTACTTCAGCATTAAATTATGATGCTGGTTGGTGCCCACTAGTTGTCTATATTTTGGGCCGACCAAATGCGCAACAAAGGCGAATAAAATCGCGAGTGCAGATATCCCGAGATGGATCCGTGCGGATCCCACCCGCCCCAGTCTCCGCTCGTGGCGAAACAGATTCACAGCAGCCCCCAGGGCAAAGGAGTGAATCAGGACTGTGCAGAGCGCGGCGAATGAGCCGGCCACCAGCGGAAAGAAAATGGCGACTTGGCCGTTGCGCGTCATCTTATTGCATTCGCCATAATCTCTGGCCCTTCTCGATTGACACCTCGTATACTCACCAGATTGTGTTGAGGGACTTGAAGACGCCATCAGACAAAGGTATTGGTCGCTACTTTCGTATGGAAATGAGGAAGGTTCAGGCACGCTTTTTAATTGCGGCAGGATGGTTGTCTCTGGCGATCGGTTTGTTCTATTCCGCGCATCAGATCGACTTATATATCAGTTTTGACTTTGCCATGTGGCTGCGCTGCGCGCAGGTAGTGGGCATTGGCTTTTTGTTTGTTCCCATTACGGCCGCTGGCTATATAGGCGTCCCAGCAGAGAAGGGCAACAGTGTCTCGGGGATTATCAATTTCATGCGCAACATTGGCAGCAGTATCGATACTTCCATTGTGACGACGATGATCGCACGGCGTTCGCAATATCACCAGCAAATCTTAGTCGGTCACATTGTTTCTGACGCACCGGCATTTCAGGGTGCGCTCCGCGGCTTGACAAACAGCAAAAGGCACTCAGGATTCGACATGGTGGACGCACACAATCAGGCAATCGCCAGGTTCTACGGCCTGGTCAATCAACAGGCCCATATGCTTTCGTTCATGGACACATTCTGGTTGTTGGCCGTAATTTGCGCCATCATGTTCGTTCTCGCGTTCTTTTTGAAAAAGAATGATCCTGGAGCGGGCGGAGATGTCGCGGCGGGGTGAGGATAAGCGGAATGGTACAAGCCATTACAATTGAACGCGAATTCGGCTGCGGAGGGTCCGAAGTTGCCGGTATGGTCGCCAGCCGCCTTGGATGGAGTTTGTGGGACGAACGGTTGACGCAAGAAATCGCGCGGCTGACCCAGTGTACGCCGGAGGCGGTCGAACGGAGAGAATGGCGAAGTGATCCGGTCGTGTACAGGATTTTCAAAGACTTTCTTCGCGGCGCATTCGAGGGCGGCTTGCCGCCTACCAATCGATTACAGTTGCTCGATGCGCGCCGCATCGCCGCGGCGTCAGAACAAGCTGTCCAAACGGCATATTCCAGTGGCCCGTCGGTGATTGTCGGGCGCGGCGCGCAGTATTTCGTGGGCAAGCGCAGGAATGTCTTTCATGTTTTTCTCTACGCATCTCGTGATTACAAGATCGGCAGGTTGATCTCCAGGGGCGCGACCCAGGACAAAGCAATCAAACAAATTGATACAACGGACCATGCTCGCGCACGCTTCGTCCGGCAATATCTCGGGCTGAAATGGCCCGAACTCCACCAATATCATGCAATGTTCAATACCGAGATGGGGGTGCCTTGCGTCGCTGCGATGATTCTTCAGTGCGTCATGGAGTTTGATGGCCGAGAAAATGCCCATCCATTGGGTGATCGATTGTCTCCCGCCTCTTTGTGAAGTGGATCGAGTCTCATCCAACGGGGTGGAGAAGAGTATGCGTTTTATTACTGACTCTCAAGCGCTATCCGCGATCCGGAAACTGGAACAGTTCATGGCGTCTGTTTCAACAAGCTCCGGCTTCTCCCTGGCAACGAGAGCATGTTCACCGAAGCCCAACTGGTGATCGCGAGGGCGCCTTAATCGATTAGGTCATCTAGTGGTTCGACGTGGGCATAATTGCACTCGCGGCATCGAGATCGGCGATCAGCGTCGCCCGGTTGCGAGACACTCGGCTCGACGGAAGCGAAGGGGCGCTGCGGAGAAAGCGGCTCAGCACGGAAGCTTTTTCCTTTCCGGTAACGACCCAGAGGATTCTCCGCGCGCGATTGATGATCGGATAGGTCAATGTCATCCTGCGCCGGCCTTGATAAAGATCCGTAAGAGCCACATCGCGGTCCGCGACATCGAGCGCCGGATCTCCGGGAACGAGCGATGCTGTATGCCCATCGGCGCCCAGGCCGAGATGAATGAGATCAAGCACAGCCGGCACACCGGCCATCTGCTCAATAGTGTGGCTATATTGCCGAGCAGCGGCATCCAGATCAGTGGCCTCGACCGGCATTCCGTAAAAGTTCTCCGGGGGCAGCGGCGAATCTGTGAGAAGGCTCTCGCGAACGTGGGTTAAATTCCTATCCGGCTCGCCCGCCGGAGCAATTCGCTCGTCAACTTGTGTTATATGCACGGCTGGCCATGGAAGGTCCGATTTCGCTAACGCTCGCAGCATCAACCATGGAGTATGTCCGCCGCTTACCGCGAGCACAAATCGTCCCCGCTCTGCAATCGCCGCTCGGGCTTCCGCGGCAATGATTTCTGCAGCGATTTGAGCCACGGAGGCAACTGTAGGTAAGACCTCCATGGCGATCCCTTTAGAGGCGGGCGAGACGGCCGTTTTCTGCAGAGGAGTGGAGAATGTTGACGTGGATAAATCTTCCCTCACGCAATATTTAACAGAGTGAGCGTCGAGATTCCGAAGCAGGCAAGCCAACGGGCTTGAGTGTCGGATCAAAGCATGCCGCTACGAAATACGCTTCTTACTCCGGGTTTTCTCTGCTTGTGGACTTTAGGATCCAATCCTGCTCCGTGCTCAAGCCTTGTGTTTGTCGTTGGACAACTCAACGTGCCCGCCAAATTGGAAGCGCATCGCCGACAATAGCTTGTCCTGGTAATCTGCATCTCCGCGCGAGCTGAACCGCTGATAGAGAGCGGCCGAAAGAACCGGCACGGGCACTCCCTCCTCAACGGCAGCATTGATTGTCCAGCGGCCTTCACCGGAATCGGAGACGCGCCCGGCGAATTTGGATAGCTGCGGATCTTCGACGAGTGCGGCCGCGGTCAGATCGAGGAGCCAGGAAGCGATAACACTCCCGCGGCGCCATACCTCCGCCACATCGCGAAGATTCAGGTCGAATTGGTAGTGTTCCGGATTGCGCAGCGGAGTCATTTCAGCGCTGGCTTCGGCCTTCGTTTTGCCGACGTTGGCATCACGCAGGATGCTTAACCCCTCGGCATAAGCGGCCATGACCCCATACTCGATGCCGTTGTGAACCATTTTGACGAAGTGCCCGGCGCCGCTGGGCCCGCAGTGAAGATAACCCGATTCCGCAGTACCGCCAAGTTTTTCGCGGCCCGGTGTACGCGGAATATCGCCGATGCCCGGAGATAACTGCCGGAAGATTGGATCGAGGTGTGCAACGGTATTAGTTTCACCTCCGATCATCATGCAATACCCCCTTTCCAGGCCCCACACGCCTCCGCTCGTCCCCACGTCAACGTAGTGGATGCCCTTCGATTTCAATTCGGCCGCACGTCGAATGTCATCGACGTAGTAAGAGTTGCCGCCATCGATAAGGATGTCATCAGATTCCAGGTAAGGAATGAGTCCGGAAATCGTCGTATCCACCACCGCGGCCGGCACCATCAGCCATAACGCCCGTGGCCTTGCGATCCTTTTCGCAAGGTCCTCAAAATCCGCAGCGCCGGTTGCGCCTTCCTGCGCGAGTTGTTCCACCGCGCCAGGGGACTTGTCAAACACCACGCATTGGTGACCGCCTTTGAGCAGGCGGCGCACCATATTTGCTCCCATTCTGCCGAGTCCGATCATTCCAATCTGCATCAAACATCTCCTCTTCTGTATTTGGTAGATTCAAAATCCCGATGTAGCACAAAGCCCATGACCACGAGCTCTCCATCCGACTTGAGCGTCATGTGCGTAGACTTGAATTGCATTGCCGGAAACTTCTCGGCGTCAAAAAACTCAGGACCCCTCGAGTGGGAGTCGCGGTCATCATAACGTTTGTGAATCGATGCAATCTTTATAGCGCCCTCTACGCTCGATAGAGCCAGATCAGCCTCATTCAATCAGAGAGTGCCGGTCACGCCGCTAAACTGACCCTTTAAGTTCGAGATCATCAGGTGCTCAACCTTGAACTCAGCAACGGAGTGAATCGAATCGACGTTCCAGATGGTGGTGGCGGGAACTGTAACCGTACTCATAGTAGCATTTCCTTTCGGGTTGTTTGCACCGTGCGGTTCGGTTGTGGGATTGATACGGCCATGGCCTGGATCGACGACAAGCGCCAGAGAATCGGTTTGGCCTTCATCTCGCCGCGGTCTCCTTGAGCGCAGAAGCCTTGGAATCGATGACTGCCATCAGCTCTTCCCATGAGCGAATAAAGGATTTTGCGCCTTCGTCTTGAAGCTGTGCCGCAAGTGCATCGACATCGATGCCTACCTTCGCGAACTGCCCCAGGACCTCCTCACAGTCACCGCCATCTGCAGGCAGGATCGAGTCCAACTGGCCATGGTCAGCCAAGGCCTTCAGAGTGCTTTCCGGCATCGTGTTGACTGTGAACGGTGCAGCAAGAGCCTTTAAGTAGAGGACATCCGACGCCCTCGGGTCCTTGGTTCCCGTACTGGCCCACAAGAGCCGTTGCGGTCGCGCGCCGGCGTTGAAAGCGCGCTGCCAACGTGAGGAGCCAAGCAGCGATCGATAGGCTTTGTACGTACGCTTCGCGATCGCGATGCCGAGTTCATCGTTCATCGTGTCGGGCACCTTGCCCATCACCGAGGAGTCCCAGCGACTGATGAACACCGATGCAACGGAACCGATGTCTGCACTAAGTCCCGCATCGATGCGCCGCTCGATACCACGCAAGTAGGCTTCTGCAGCCGCTAAATACTGTTCGCGGGAGAACAGCAGTGTGACGTTGATCGGGATGCCGGCAACAATCGCTTCCTCGATCGCGAGCAGCCCTTCATTCGTTCCGGGAATTTTGATGAATAAGTTAGAGGATCCGGCCCGCGCGTGCAGGTCCCTGGCTGCGGCCAAAGTACTGTTCGCGTCATGGGCAAGCAGCGGCGACACTTCCAACGAAACCCACCCGTCCACGCCGTTCGTTCGTTGATTGGTTGAAATTCGGTCGCGGCTCGCGTGATGTCTTCCAGAGCCAGCTCGAAGAATAGTGCCTCGCCCGATTTGCCCTGACTCAGCTTCTCGCTTATTGCGCCGTCATATGCGGTGCTGTTTTTAATGGCATGATCGAAGATTGTTGGATTTGATGTAAGTCCGGTTACGGAAAGTTGATTAATATAGATCTTCAGGGTGCCGCTGTTTAGCAAATCGCGAGTAATGTTATCGAGCCAGATGCTCTGGCCTAGATTGTGCAACTGTTCTGTCGTTTTCATGAGCTCCTCATTGGCAATTGGGTTCCCGTTGTCCTGATGTGAACCCTTTGGACTCGAACCAACTGCAGTCATATCCGCACGGGACAAGTGTCGCGCAAAAGTTGATCACCAGCGTATTGATGCTGGATCATATCCGAATCCATTCGCGGCCGTGGGGTCAATGTTACATAGCTTTCATACCAGGAACCAGGCCGGGCAACGGAGCAGCGACCCGCAAAGAATACCGGGCCCAAAGACGATGGAAGCCGCTTCACGGCGTGTCACCATCGGATTACAGCAAAGAAGCCGAGGCGAGCCAATAGGACGAAGGTACCGATCGATACTTTCGTCCTATAGGGTCACGATCTTCTTCCCTCGTGTGACTTATATGAACCGTATGCGGCTTCATGGGGCGCTCGAGGGATTTTCATCTAGGAACTTGTTGAAATAGGTACGTGCGTGGTCGCGGTCGTGGAAGTCTGAACGTCTAACCGACATGCGTGGAGACGAACGTGTTCAGGACGGGATGTTCAGCTATGTTTCGTTGGAGCAGCGGGTGCCCATCGACCATCCGCTGCGAGCGGTTCGCCGGTTGACGGACAGGGTGTTACGGTCACTGAGCCCTGAG
>JASHOY010000480.1 GCA_030038435.1 Acidobacteriaceae bacterium
TTCTTAACAAATTAACGGTACACGGAGTCTGTTAATTTCCGTTGAACAGATTTCTGCGCCGGCCTTCCGCGGGGATACTTGACCAGACAGACTCCAGGGCCAGACTCCTGGATGGGCCGCAGCCCGCAGTTCAGGCAGATTTCCGGACCGCCAGAAAATGGCACCTCTCAGGGAGGTGAAGGGTGGCTGGATTTGCCGCCGCGCTGGCGCCGATCATTCGCAGCCCTCGCCAGACCCAGGGCCCCTGCAAGACCATTGGGCGCTGGGTCCGGTGAGGATTCCCATAACTGGCGTACATGGGGCACTCAGGTTCGTTCATCCCTGGTGCGGATTCACTTCGGAGACAGGCCCTAGCTTGCGACGGGGTTTTTTTTGCGGGGCTCGGGGTGGGACTGCTGCGGTTGCTGCTGCTTCGCCTTGTTCTCCTGGTAGGCCTTGATGTCGGCCATGACCTTGTCGCGCGCGGTGGCCGCGTCGTGCCAGCCCTTGATCTCGACGCGCTTGCCTTCGAGATCCTTGTAGATGGAGAAGAAATGGGTGATCTCGCGCAGCATGTGCGGATAGATGTCGGTGTAATTCCACACATTGGTGTAGCGGGGATTGTTTTTGCCCACGGCGAGGACTTTCTGGTCGAGGATGCCCTGGTCGAGCATTTCGAGCATGCCGATGGGGCGGACCTCCTGCACGCAGCCGGGGAAGCTGGGACCGGCGACGAGAACCAGCACGTCGAGCGGGTCGCCATCGTCGCTTAATGTGGAGGGGATAAAGCCGTAATCGCCGGGATAATGGACGGGCGAGTGCAGGTTGCGGTCGAGTTTGAAGACGTGGAGTTTCTTGTCGTACTCAAACTTTTGCGTGCCGTCCTTGGGGATCTCGATGACGGCGCGAAACATCTCCGGGGCTCGGTCACCGACGGGGAGGTCGAGGTAATTGACCATGAGGGGTTTCATATCTCCTTGGCGGGTGGAAAATGGCTCGGGCGGGCACGCCGGGACAGGAACAGGGCCCGCAGCCGGGCCAGCCACCCGGAGTCTATATAATCGCGGATAATGAAGGCTTATGTCTATGTCACGCTGAAGTCGTCGGTACTGGATCCCCAGGGGCAGACTATCCATAACGCACTACGCAAGATCGGCTTTGCCGGGGTGGAGAGCGTCCGGCAGGGGAAGTATTTTGTGATTTCCCTGGTTCCGGGAATGGGGGCCGAGGTGGCGCGCGCGGAAGTGGAACGGATTGCGCGGGATGTGCTGACCAACCCGGTGATTGAGGAGTTTACATACCGGGTCGAGGAGTGACGCCGGCCGGGCGAGCGGTCCAGCGGATCACCCCTGGGGGAGGGCCTTGTTCCGGGAGAGATCGAAAACGTCCCATTTCAGGAACTCGAAATGCTCCAGCACGATCGATTCCCGTTGGCATTACATACCCGGGTGCGTCACCTCATCGGCGTGCCGCACCAAGTGCATGTAAATGTCTCGTGGCACGTCGGTCTGCCAGTGATGGGTGATCCTGGCAACCAGAACGAAAGCGAAGAAGATGCAGGCTACGAGTCCGGCAACAACCTTGGGCCCAGCGGCGCGCTGCAGCCAGCGCTGTGCCGACGATGCGTTTCGTCGGGGCGGCAAGGCGAACTGCAGAGCATTTTGCGCGGGACAGGCGGCGACGCACTCCATGCAGGCGGTGCACTCGGCAGAGCGAACCTGGACGAGGTGGTCCACGCGCAGCTCGGCGGGACAGACCCGCGCGCATTTGCCGCAATCGATGCAGGTTTCCGTATCTCGGCGAATCTTCAAGGGGCTGAGCAGCGAGACCAGGCCCATGAGCGCGCCGTAAGGGCAAAGGTAGCGGCACCAGAAGTTCTGCACCAGCATGGAAAGCAGCGCCAGCAATGTGATCACGATCAGGGCCGTACTGCTGATTTCGCGGAAGAAGTTCAGCATCTTTACATCGGCGACGATGCCGTAGGGGGTGTACATGAATTCCGCCAGCGCTTCGGCGGACATTACGGCAATGACGTAAACAAAGAAGCCGAGGAGCAGGTATTTGAGGCCGCGCAGCGGGATGTCGGCCCAGCGGGGAAGACGAAAAGTGCGCCGAAAGAGTGTTCGTCCTGCTCGCCACAGCTTTTCAGAAAAGGCGCCGACGGGACAAAGCCATGAGCAGAAGGACTTTTTGAGCAGCAGGCTCATCAGCACAAATGCCATGAAGAGAAACATGGCCGCGGGATGGATAGCCGGCACGTGACCTGTCGAGAGGAAATACTTCGTATTCATCAGGCCGGCGATGGGCAGCCAGCCCTCAACGCCGGCGGGACGCGGCAGATAGAGACCGTGACCCCCATCTTCAAAGTAGCGGACCCAGAGATAAAACTGAAGGCCGAGCCATGCGTTCAAGGCCACAAATGCCCACTGCGTGGCGTGCCGGATTTGCTGGGAGCGATCGCGCGCGGCGCGGCGGACCAGTTTCTTAATCGGGGCCGGCGAAGCGAGTTTTTCCACGGTCTGAGTAGCCATGTTCCGAGCTTCCTTCTGATTCGCAGGCTACTTCAGCATGCGGGAGGCAGGCAGCGACTTTGGTCACACTTGTGGCAAGGGGCGCGTTGTGCAGAGCGGAACCGGTTATCGATCTTCCACGGTGACCAGGTCAAGGGCGTCTGGCTTCAATGTCAGTTGCAAATGGCCGGCGGAGAGATGCGCCTGCGTGGGCGGCGGCAATGCAGTTTCGCGGTTAAGCTGCGCGGCCTGCGCGGGGGTGGGATCGAGCGGACTGCCCATGGCTCGGTATTTGGGCAAAACGTTGCCGTGATCCTGATCGACGGTTTGAATGGTAACGCGCGCATCGGGGGGCACATGTTGAAAGACGAGATCCATGGTGTGCGTAGCGCCATGTTCTCCGGGGTCGACAAGGTTCCATGCCGCTACGGCGAGGTTGCCGTTGTCAGTAGTTGTAGCAATTACATCCTTCGACACTGTCGCAATACGGCGATCCCCTAGCTTATGCAGCAGCGCAAATCCATAGTAGCTGGGCTTGTTAATGCCGCCTTTGGCCCGGAGACCGAAATGCCCGGCGAAGGGATGCAGGATCGGGCCGCCCTCTTCAAAAACGTCGGAAAAGGTCCAGAACGACATTTCGTTTACTTTCCCGTCACATTCGCGGATGGTGTTGGCTACAGCTGGACCGACAAAAATCGTGTCCCGCGCGTTGTCCATTCCCTGCACATTCCACTCGGTCCAAAGTAGAGGTAAATGGGGCAGGGAAGAAGCGTCAATTTGTCCGCGGATCTTGGCCACTGCGGCGCAGACGCGGTCATCCATGGGAACGGGTCTGTCATTGTGAAAGAGGTTCTCCACGGTGTCGTCGGCATAGCCGTGGGTGGAAACAAAGTCGATGGGCACGTGATGTTCGGAGACGTATTTGAGAAATGCCGGTATCCAGGAAGCCGCGGCCGTGGCCGGGCCGCCGACGCGCAGCCGCGGACTTACGGATTTCAAGTCGCGAGCCGTATGATCGTATAACTGGAAGTAAGATTGCTGGCGCGGAATTCCACCCCAGAAATCAATGTTGGGCTCGTTCCAAACCTCAAAGTACCACTGTGACACTTCGTTAATTCCGTAGCGATCGACTAAGTGCTGCGCAAGATGAGTTATAAGGTCATCCCACGCAGTCCAGGTTCGCGGGGGAGAAACATTGGGGTGATACCAGAACACGTGCAGATCATAGGGATTGAAGGCCAGTTCTTTGGGCATGAAGCTGATTTCCACCAGTGGCTTCACGCCGTTCCTGAGTAGCCCGTCATAAATCTCGTCCACGTAGGCATAGTTATACACGGGATTACATTGCTGATTCTGGGTAAAGATGCCGACCTCGTCATCGAGGATGCCGTGGAAACGCACCCACTGGAAGTCCGTGACCTTCTTAACGGCGCGTAAATCGTCGCGCCACGGCTCACGAAGGCTGAGGATCGCGTGTCCCGATCCGAACATCTGCTCCCAGAAATGGGGAAAGGGTGTGGTGGGCGCGTTTGCATCGATGGTCACAGTTTCTTGAGCCATTGCTTGCGGGGCTATATACACTGAGACAATAAAGGCTGCAACAAGAAGCCGCATTCCCCACCTATGCCGAAATTCGGTGTCGCTCATGGACGCATATCCCTCCGTTGTCGGCCGCTGAGCCATGAGATGGATCAGGATTCAGTGGATGGTCACCACGGCGAGCCCCATAGGTGGCAACTTCAGTGTCAGCCGGCCATCCGTCAGCGGAACGTCTTGCTCCGGCCCTATCTCTGCGTCCTTGCGCAACGCTATGATCTGATCGCTGGTAGGATACTTCGGGCCGCCCATCTTCTTCCATGCATCCAGGACGTCGCCATGGTCGGCGTCGACGCGCTGAATCTCAGCCCAATGGTCGCTGCGAATACCGTGAAAATCGAAATCTACAGTTTTGTCCGGACCGGTGGCGCCCGGGGCGACCAGATTCCACGCGGCAATCACTAGCGTCCCGTCTGCGCGGCGTGTCACTATTGCTTCATCGGCAGGCGCGGGAAGCCGCTGCGTTCCCAATTCGTGCAGCAGCGTGAACGCATCGTAGGATGGCTTGGGAATACCATCTTCTGCCACCAGGCCAAAGCCGCCGTAGAACGGGGTCTTGATCACGCCCTGCTCCTCGAAGACGTCGGAGAAACTCCAGTAAGACATCATGGTGGTGAGGCCGTCGCACTTGCTGATGGTATCGGCAATCCAAGGGCCCATAAAGATGGAGTCGGTGACATCCTGCTCGTTGCTATAACTGGCATTGAATTCGCTGAGGATGAAAGGTATGTGCGGGCGCGCGGAGTGAAGGATTTCATCGTGCACTTTTTCGACGGCAGGGCAGACCATCTGATAAGGCGCGATGTTCCGCGGCTGGTGAAAGACATTCTCGGCGGAGTCATTGCCATAGATGTGGGAAGAGACAAAGTCGAGAGGCACGTGATCGCGCTGCGCATGGGCGATCATATCGCCGACCCATGCCGCCTGCGCGGTGGCTGGGCCGCCAACGCGCAGACGAGGACTTACAGCTTTCAGCGCGCGGGCGGTGTTGTCGTACAGCTCGAAGTAGGTCTGCTGCGCGGGTTTGCCGGCCCAGAAGCCGATGTTAGGCTCGTTCCAGACCTCGAAATACCACTTAGAGATTTCGTCAATGCCGTAGCGGTCTACGAGATGCTGTGCGAATGCGCGTATCAGCGCGTCCCATTGGGTATAACTTGCCGGAGGAGAAATGATGGGGTGGTACCAGAAGGGCTGATAAGTGAGATGCGCGGCCAGATCTTTGGGCATGAAGCTGATCTCGACAAAGGGTCGGATACCGTTGGCGAGGAGGGCGTCGTAGATGCGGTCGACATAGGACCAGTTATAGACGGGCTGACCCTGCGCGTTGCGGCTGTAGACGCCATTCTCATCGTCAAGAATGCCGTGGAAGCGAACGTACTGGAACTCAGTAACTCCTTTTACTTTGCGCAGGTCTTTCTGGTAATCGGCGCGCATGACAAGATGAGCGCGGCCGGAACCGAACATCTTTTCCCAGAAGTGCGGGAAGGGTGTGGATGGGGCATCGGCATTAACGGTGATCTGCTCGTGCGCGGGGGATTGCGCAGAGGGAGGTGTTTGCGCGCTGGCCGGGAAGGATGATGGGTAGGCAACAGCGACCAGGAGCAAAAGAACCGGGCATCGAAAGAGCCTGAATTTCCACGCAGTCATTTCAGTCATTTCCCGAGCTTGGATTGCGCAAAGAGACTGCGCTGTTCCATTTTACGAACAGAGGGAGGAGAGCGCCGGCCGGGATGGCGCTCTCTGCAGGTGGAAAAAAGACCCGACGTGCCGGCTAAAAGCTGAAGCGAGCTTGTAACTGCACGGTTCTGCTTCCCATACCCCCGCAGGCTACGCCGAAATCGGAGTTGATGGAGTTAATGCTGCCATTTGGGTTCACCGAGCCCAGAGTGGTATCCATGCACCCGGTGTTGATGTTGGTTTTGTTGAAGAGATTGTAAGCGTTGGCCTCGATGGAGATGGTTCCGTTCTCGCCCAGGATCCTGTTATTGGGCAGGCCAAAGGCCTTGGTG
>JASHOY010000481.1 GCA_030038435.1 Acidobacteriaceae bacterium
TTCAATACCGCGGCTTTTTCGCTCCCGCCCGCTTTTACTTTCGGCAACGTTTCGCGCACAATCGGCTCGGTGCGCAGCCCTGGACTCCACAACCTGGATTTGGCTTTGGACAAAGAAACGCAGCTCTTTGAGAGACTGCACATGCAATTCCGAGCCGAAGCATTCAACCTGACCAATACGCCGCACTTTGGATTGCCGGACACAGCCATGAGCGACACATTGACTTTCGGGCAACTCAATACCCTTCTACCTTCTCCACCTCCGCGCCAGATCCAGTTCGCGCTGAAACTGACCTTTTAGAGCCGGCCGAAAAATGGGCAGCAATCCGAACGCGTGGAATTATTTGTCCGCTACTGCTACAGGAGCATCATGCGATGAATCGTCGAGACTTGATCAAGTCCTCATTGCTGACCGCCGGGGCCATTGCCGCCCGTCCCGGCCAGGCAAGCGTAACAGCCGCCGAGGAGGGCATTCACATCTGGCCTCACGTGCCCCGTGAACTCAATGGCGGCCGGATGCCGAATATCCTCTGGATATGTCCTGACATGCAGCGGTTCGACACAATCGAGGGACTGAATAACGACTTCATCCATACTCCCAATCTCCGCAGGTTAATGGCGGAGTCAGTAACTCTCATGCGTACCTACGTTCAGAATCCAGTATGTTCGCCGTCGAGGGCTAGCTTTCTTACCGGGCGCTATCCGCACACCACGGGACTGCGTTCTCTGGGCCAATGTATACGCCCAGACGAGCACTTGGTCACGCGCATTCTTGCCGATGCCGGCTATGCATGCGGGTTATCGGGAAAGCTTCACCTTTCGCCGACTTTCGGCGGCCGCCTCGAAGACCGCATCGATGATGGCTACAGTGTCTTTGATTGGAGCCACGATATAAGCAATTTATGGCCAGGTCACAACATGTGGCGCGTGTGGCTTCGCGAACAGGGGATAAAGTGGCCCGAGCCTCCGCCCGGCAACGGCGGTTTGCCCTGGGGCGTGCCTATTGATCCCAAATACACGCAAACCGCGTGGTGCTCCGATAGGGCCATACAGTTTATTCGCGGACAGCGAGAGTTCAATCCGTGGTTGATGTCCGTCAACATTTACCAGCCCCACGCTCCCTACTGGCCGACCGAAGATTATCTCAGCCACTATAACCCGCAGGATTTACCAGAACCGAATTACCGGGAAGGAGAACTGAAGCATAAGCCCATTTATCAGCAGGTCGATCACCAGGGATCGTCAGGCGGCCACGGCATATCGTTCACCAGGACCGGCGACCTGGAGCACCGAAAGATCAAGGCCGCATATTATGCAATGATCGAGCAGGTCGATACCGAGGTGGGCCGCATGCTGGAGGTACTCGATGAGACCGGGCAGGCCGAGAATACCATCGTCATCTACATGAGCGACCACGGCGAAATGCTTGGCGACCACGGAATTTTCCTCAAGGGGTCCTATTTCTACGAGGGCGCCATCCGCGTCCCCATGGTCATCCGCTGGCCGGGGCGCTATAAGGCAGGACTGCGGAGTGACGCCTTGGTCGAGATGGTCGATCTTGCGCCCACACTGCTTGAGGCGGCCGGCATCAACATTCCCCAGCGGATTCAGGGCCGCTCGCTGACTCCTCTGCTCACGGGTCAGACAACTCAGCACCGCGACTCGATTTACTGCGAGTTCTTCGATTCGCTGGCTCTCTACAATCCACCGCCAATGGCGGTCTGCGTCCGCACCGAACAGCATAAGTTGGTGTACTACCAGAAAATCAAGATCGGAGAGCTATACGATCTGGAGAAGGATCCCAGTGAGACCTACAACCTTTGGGACGTGCAGAGCGCGAAATCGGCACGCGAAGAGATGATGCACACGTTGATGGAGCGCATGATCGGCACAGTGGATCCGATACCTGAGCGGAAGTGTCTGTGGTGAACTCTGCCGCCCGGCGCGCCCAGAGTAGTGCCTTGGCCGAAATTCAGGGCTGAATCCTCGATGATCCGGCCTTAGAGCAGCCCCTCCGCCAGCGCTTTCCACTCATCCTCAAGCTCGGGACGGTGGAATCGGCGCCCGGCGCGCTTGTACCAGTAATCGGCGTTCCAGGCCTGGTCCTCTTTGCGGTGCAGGTAGGCGTGTACGGCCATCCCATCGGCCGTTTCCAACTCGTCTACCAGACCGTGGGCGCATGCCCAGTCACCTTTGGCGTCCCACCAAAGGGCCTGCATAGGAATCGAGAGCCCTTTCGGAGGCTCCGCTCCGCCGACTGACGCACGAAATTCTTCCATTGTCATGTCTATCTTCTACCACCACATTTTTGGGAGGCGCAACCGTGGTTTTTTGAGCGCTGGTGTGATCTAAGTCACTTCAAACTCACGAATTCCCTGATACAAATGAACCATCGTTCCGATGAGATGAATTGAGTGGCCCCGCCAGGGTGGGTTGAAGGGAGTGCCTCGGAGGGGACCTGCAGGGTTTCAATGGAGGTCGGAGTCATGGCCACGCACCGCGTGAAGCTACCTGAAACCACCATTTGCCGCCCGATCGCAAATGGCCGTATACTTAACTACGACCGTTCTGGTCGTATTTTCCTTTTGCCGCGGTCCCGGCGATCCTTGGGAGTCCGAAAAGTGAGCGTGCTGAGCGAGCTTACGGTAGGCGAGAGCGGAATTCTGGTTTCTTTGGACCTGCCGGAATCCGTCCAGAACCATCTCATGCACATGGGTTTCGTGCCCAATGCGCTGGTGACAGCGCTGCGGCGTGCGCCGGCCGGCGATCCCACGGTCTATGGAGTGGACGGCCTGGAAATCGCCCTGCGCCGTGAAACCGCTTCGGCTGTTCAGGTGCGGCCTTCTGAAGCGGGGGTTGAGGATTCTCGTCAACCCCAACTGGCCGAGGCAGTGCAATGAGCAGTTGCTGCGAGACTCCGGCCTTTGTACCGCCTGCGGCGCCGGCGCGCGACGGCGCGCTGCGCACGGTGGTGCTGATCGGCCCTCCTAATTCCGGCAAATCCACGCTTTTCAACCGGCTTACCGGCTTGCGCCAGAAGGTCGCCAACTATCCCGGCGTCACCGTGGAACAGCGCAAGGGCCTGATGGCTGGTGTCGGCTTGGATGAGCTGACGTTGATCGATCTGCCGGGAATTTACTCGCTTACGCCCTACTCGGAAGATGCCCGCGTGGCCGTGGACGTGCTGCGCGGCAAGATGCCCGGCACACCCAAGCCGGACGCGGTGCTGCTGGTCCTCGATTCGCTGCATCTGACGCGGCAGTTGATGCTGGCCGCGCCGGTGCTCGCCGAGGGCCTGCCCACGCTCATTCTGCTGAACATGACGGATCTGATGGAAGCGCGCGGCGGCCACGTAGACACGCTGAAGCTGGCGCGCGAGCTTGGTGCGCCGGTGGCGCAGATCAGCGCCGTCCGCGGCACCGGAATCGACTCGGTTCCGCTTTTTCTCAACGGCCAGGCGAACCATTCGGGGACGGCCAAGCCGCTGTCGCTGCCGGTCGTCGGCAATGCCGCCAGCGCGCATACTTGGGCTGCACAGATCAGTCGGCGCACCGGGTACAAGGTGCCGTTGTCGGCTGAGGGCAGCCGGAAGCTGGACAACATACTGCTGCACCGTGTTTGGGGACCGCTGTTGTTTCTGGCTGTCGTCGTAGGCGTTTTTGAAGTGGTCTTCGCCATCGGCCAACCGCTTTCCGACGGTTTGGGCAATATTTTGACTTACCTGGGAAATCTTGCCGCGCCGCTATTGCCCGCCGGCTGGATCCAGTCGCTGCTGATCGATGGGGTGTGGAAGGGCATCTGCTCGGTGCTGGTTTTCCTGCCGCAGATTCTGCTGCTCTTCTTGTTTATCGGGATCCTTGAAGACTCGGGCTACCTGGCGCGCGCGGCGCTGATCGCCGACCGGGTAATGCGCTCGGTGGGGCTGAACGGCAAGGCATTTATCCCGCTGCTATCGGCTTATGCGTGCGCGGTGCCGGCGATCATGGCCACGCGCACCATTGAAAACAAGCGCGACCGGTTGGCGACAATCCTGGTTACGCCCTTCATGACCTGTTCGGCGCGGCTGCCGGTTTACCTGCTGCTGATCGCGGCGTTTGTGCCGGCGAAGTTTTATCTGCACGGATTGATCGGACTGCAGACGCTGACCATGCTGGGCCTTTACCTTGCCGGGGGCGTGGCCGCGTTCACCACGGCCCGCATTCTCAAAAGCTCGATCCTGAAATCGAGCGACACGCCTTTCATTCTGGAGCTGCCGCAGTACCGGATGCCCACGTTGCGTTCGCTGCTGATCCGGGTCTGGGACCGCGCGAAGGTTTTCCTGCACAACGCAGGAAAGATTATCGTCGGCGTGACCATTGCGCTTTGGATTCTGGCGCAGTTGCCGGTGGTGCATACGGCCAGTGGCGTTATCTCCGCGCCTAGCCTGGCTGGCAGCCTTATCGGCCGGCTGGGACACTTCATCGAGCCGGCTATTGCGCCGCTGGGATTCAACTGGAAGATCGGCATCGGCCTGCTTTCCAGCGTGCTCGCGCGCGAAGTGATGGTCAGCACCATGGGCACGCTCTACGGCACGGATCCATCGACGCAGGCGCTCAGCCTGCAGGCGGCCTTGCGGCACGACGTGACGCTGGGCGGGGCGCTGGCGCTGATGATCTTCTTTGCCTTTGCGCTGCAATGCACTTCTACCATCGCCGTGGTAAGACGCGAAACCAATAGCTGGATGTGGCCGGCCGTGCAATTTCTATACATGCTGGCGCTGGCGTGGGTGGCGGCGTTCGCCGTGAATCACATCGTGATTGCAATTCTCTAGCGCCACTACGCCGCGCGCTTAAGCCAACGCTTCATGGTGTTCGAGTCCACCAATCCCGCTTGCTGGAACTGGAGTGTGCCGTTGGCAAAGATGGCGAAGTTAGGAATACCCTGCACATTAAATCGCGCAGCAAGCCCCGGCTCCTGTTCCGTGTCAACTTTCAGCACAATGGCCTGGCCGGCGAGATCGCGCGCGGTCTGCGCAACATGAGGTGCGGCCATGCGGCAGGGGCCGCACCAGGCAGCCCAAAAATCGACGAGGACCGGCACGCGGCTTTCGCGAACAATCTCGTCAAACTCCTCTGACCCCACGGCGACAGGCTCGGCTATCGGCGGCAGCGCCGCTTTGCAGGCGCCGCACTTGCCGGTGTCGGCCATGTGCTTCGCGGGAATGCGATTCTTCGCACCACAGGCTGGGCAACTGCGAACAACAGGCATGGCAAGTTCTCCCTGTATTCGACTCTAATCCTGGTTTGACAATTTAGGATCTGGCGATGGCCCCAGGTCTCAAAACCGAGACTTGGGGCACATCGATCGTACAAGATCAAGCGGCGAGCCGCCCTGGGCCAAGGATGCGAAATTTCATGATCCAGCCGCGGATTGAAGACCGGCCGCACCGGTTGGTATCAGAACTTGAAGCGGTAACGCAGCGAGGCATAAATCATCCTTGGATCGTTGTAATGGAAGCCGCCGATGGTAACGGAGTTATCGAGCAAGACGCGGTGATTGGTGACATTGAGCATGCTACCCGTGAAGTCCCAGCTTTCACCTAGCGCGTGGCCGGCAGAGATATCAAAGGTCGTGTGAGCCGGAAGGTAGTTGCCCTGATAGGGGCCATAGCCCGAGTCCGCCAGGCCATTGCTAAAGCCGGAACCGTAGTAGACATTCGATGAAAACCAGGTATGTGCGGGCAGGTTGGCTACGAAGCCGGTATTGAGGGTGTCGCGCTGGTCGTGGTCTACGGGGAAGTAGTTTGGGCCGAGGTCGCAGGCTGGGTCGGTGGGAATGTTGCAGGTGAATCCACCAATGATATTGCCGCGCTGCTCGGCGATCTGATTGGAGTAGGTCATGTAAAAGTGGCCGTAATGGGACAACTGCGGGGAATGAAGGGTCATCTCCCAGGCGCGGACGAGCGCGCCGTCAACGGCGATGGGGAAATACATGTTGGACTCGCCGAGGTTGGAGTGATCGAGGAAGTTGTTGACGCGGTTTTTGAAGGTGTCAATATCGAGAGCCCAGCCCCGGTAGGGGATGTGCACGCCGAACTGGTGTTCTTCGTCGCGCTCCGAAGGGATGGGAGTAAAGGCGTTCTCGCCCGCCGGCAAGGAACTGGCGTAATTGAGAACCGAGCTGGAGACGGTCTGCACGGGGGCGGGCTGAAAGAAGTGCCCGTAAAAGCCGCGGAAGACCCAGTTGAGGTGGGGGATGAGGAGGGTGGCGCCGATGCGGGGGTATGTAGCCGATTCATCGAGTTCGGCGCGGTAGATGGAGAAGCGCTCGCCGCCGAGGAGGGTGACGTACCGGCCCAGACGCAGGTGGTCGACGAGATAGAACTCAACCAGGCCGGCGTTGGCGTTGCCCGGGGTGTTGGGATAGGTGGTGCCGGTTGAATTGTCGATGACGCCGAAAACGTCATCTTCAGCCTGGAAAAAGGAATAGAGGCCCGCTGAAAAGCTGTTGGGGCCGATTTGCTCGCGAAAATCGGACTGGGCGCCGGCGTAGTTGGACTTCTGATGCCAGGTGGTGGCTGCAGGCAGGTCATCGGGGCGTGAATTGTAGTCGGCAATGTTCAGGTGGTAGAAGGGCGCCACGTCAAACAGGGCTTTTGGCGAGAGGGTGTGAATCCAGTCGAAGATGGCGAAAGAATCATCCTCGGTCTGGTCGTCGCGCAAGCCGTAGGAACAGTAGTAGCCCGAGGTGCACTCATAGTCGTTGGGGTCGGGATCGTAGGGGACTTGGAAAAAATCGTGGCGATACTGAGCGTCCAGGCGGAGCTGGTCTTTGGATGTCTGGTTACGAATGAGGGAGAGAAAGCCGCTCTCAGAGTTAGTGGCATCGTGATAAATGGACGCCACAGGCGTAGCCAGTCCATAGTTCGATCGGGACCCGGTGGCGCTGGTATACCATGCGGTTTTCTCGGAGTGGTTGCCAAAGGAAATCTGGGATTCTCCAGAACCAAGATCGCCGCCAAGTAAGAAGAGTTCGCCGTTACGGTTGTACTCGAAGCCGTTGCGCGGGACAACGTCGAAGACGCCATAGGTACGGTCGCCTACGTCCGCGCCGTAGCTGCCGCGCTGCGTTTCCATGGCGTCGATATCCTTGGGGTCGATCTGCGGGCCAACGTTGGAGGCGATTTTGGTGTTGGGAATTTCGACGCCGTCGATGAGCCAGTTGGTCTGGTGACCGCCGCGCATATGCAGCATGTCATGGGTCATATAGGCGCCGGGGACAAAGTCGGTGATCATCTCTGTGCCGATGGTGCGGTCGGCGCCGGGAGTTTCCAGGATCATGCGGCGGGTGATGAGGGTAGTCGGAGTCACGGAGTCGGAAGAGCTTTCTTCGCCGTGGACGGTGACGGACTGGCTGGTTGAGCCGACGGGAAGTGGAATATGGAGGATGGGAGACGTTCCCGAAGCAAGGGTTATGGTTTGAGTAACTGTCTTGAAGCCATGCGCTGCAGCGGTGAGGCGATAGACGCCAAGAGGGGCTTCGTCAAACCGGAATTCGCCGCTGGCGTTGGTAGTGGCGTAGAGAACGAATGCGGAATTAGCAGACTGAAGAGTAACTTTTGCGCCGGCAATGGGCCGGTGCTGAGGATCGTGGACGATGCCGCGGACGATAGAGAAGACTGTGGCGCGGGCAGGCGTGGAAATGACGGCAAACAAAAACGGGCCAAGTACAAGTATGAGAAATGCAGAAAGACGCCGCATGAATAAACCTCCAGGAAACAGCAATGCTGAAAGGCGGGCACCGGCACGGCGCATCGCCGCGGCGCTGGATGCCCGGGAAAGATGAAGAAGTTCTGAAAGCCGGCCGTAAAGGGAAGAAAAAGGGACCTGAATTGCACTGCTCTACGGATCGCCACCTGAAAAAGGCGGAGACACTCGTCCCTCGATGAAGCGGAGAGCTTTCAACGTGAATTTCAGCCGATGGCGGTTGCTGGAGGGCCGCGGCCGGCCAGGGGAGTGACCGGATTGAGAAGCGGAGCGGAGCGGCCGCCGGCGAGCACGAGCATTTGCACCAGCAGGCCGTGATCGCCAGTCGAAGAACGCGAAGGAGTATAAACCGATGTAGCCCTGACGGTGGGATGCTGCGGATAGTATGGGCAGTGTGAGGGAACTTTTGCGATGGGCGGCGCACCGGGCGGCACCATCATCTTCGCCGCCATCATGTGCATGTACATGGCGCAGTGATGCGCGCCGTTGCGCCGGCAGCAAGGAGGCAGAGCGGCATCGTCGCTCGCCGGAGACAGAACTGTCAGCGGCCCAAGAGCGAAAAACAACAGGAGGTAAATGGAGAAGCCGCGCCGCATCTGCACACCATGTTACATCAAGCGCCATTTCAGCCAATTTGCTCCAAATCGTGAAGCCGGAACCATCAAATGAAGCCGCTGTCGAGCGCTGCTGCGCCTTCGGGTATGATCGAAGTGATTCGCACTTCGCCGCATCGCACCTTTGGCATTGAGGTATCCCGTGTCGGAAGCAACTGGTTCGTTACCGCTAGAATCGCGTGGGAAAGAGGAAGGGCGCCTCGCATGCCCGCTACGCATCGCGATTTTCGGCTTCGGCACCGTAGGCAGCTCGGTGGCAAAGATCCTGGTGGAGTCGCATCCCCCGGAGCTGGAGCTGACTCACGTCTTCAACCGCGGCGTGGAGCGCAAACGCGTGAGCTGGGCGCCTGCGGGAGTGGTTTGGAGCGAAGACGCCGATGCGGTCCTGAATTCTGACGTGGATGTAATTGTTGAGCTGGCCGGCGGACTCGACCCGGCGGCAAGTTGGGTGCGCCGGGCTCTGGAAACGGGCAAGAGCGTGGTCACGGCCAACAAAAAGCTGATTGCTTATCAGGGTGTTGAGCTCGAGCGGCTGGCGGCGGCCAAAGACGGCCATTTGAAATACGGGGCCGCGGTTGCAGGCGGAATTCCCGTGATTCCCGGCCTTGAACAGGGGCTGGCCGGCGATCGCATTGCGCGGATTGAAGGCATCCTCAACGGCACATGCAATTTCATCCTGAGCAATATGGACGAAGGCGCAGAATACAGCGACGTGCTCAAGCAGGCGCAGGCCAAGGGCTACGCCGAAGCCGATCCTACCGAAGACGTGGGCGGCTTCGATGCGCGCGCCAAGCTGGCCATTCTAATGCGGCTGGCCATGCGCGTAATTGTCGACCCGGAGGAAATTGTCCCGCAGCCAATTACGGGGGTGACCGCGGTGGACTTCAGCTACGCCCACGACCTCGGCTGCACCATCCGCCAGATTGCCCGGGCGGAGCGGACCAACGGCGAGGTGGCAGCGACGGTGGGACCGATGCTGGTGGATTTGAAGTCACCACTGGCGTGGTCGCGGGGCACGGAGAACATGGTGATTCTCAACGGCCGTTATGGCGGCGATGTGGTTTTCTCTGGCCATGGGGCCGGAGGTCACCCTACGGCGGTCGCTGTGGTCAGCGACCTGCTGGCGCTGGCGCACGGGTCGCGTCGGGTGGAGATTCCCTCGGCGCCGGCGCGGGTTGGCGGCGAGTTCGAGGTGCCGCATTACATCCGCTTCCTGGTGAGAGACCGGCCGGGAATTGTTGCCGAGATCACCGGAGCGCTGGCAGCCGAACGCATCAACATTCGCGCCATTGTGCAGAAATCGGGATATCCCGCCGATGCGCTGCCGTTTGTGGTGACGGTGGAACCCTGCAGATCGTCAGCCATGGAGCGGGCCCTGGCAAGAATGCGCAGCATGGAGTGCCTGATCGTGAACCCTCTCGAGCTGCAGATGCTGGAATAAGCCAGGGATTAGGGGTTACACGGGTGGATGGAGAATGGTGAATGATTGGGACTATTTATCGGTGTGAGATTTGCGGGGAAGAGAGCGATAACCCGCAGAAGTGGATTGCGATTCATTGCAACAACGAGCAGCTAACCATCTTCAAGTGGACCAAAGAGGCCGCCGATGCACCTCATGCGCGGCACTACTGCGGTGAAGCGCATGCGCAAGTGTATGTGAGCAGGTGGCTGGAGTCGGCTTGCCGTTAAGCCGCTCCCATCCTTAGCCGGCGCCGGGCGCGGGTCCGGTGGATTCCCGAACCACCAGTTCGGGCGCGATTACGATCTCCGGCGGGAATTGTTTTTCCCGGTCGGCGATGCGCTCCAGCAGAACCTGCGCGCCGCGCTTGCCCATTTCCGCCAGCGGCTGCCGGACCGTGGTCAGCGAAGGCGTGGCATAAGCGGCGGAAAGAATGTCATCAAAACCCACCACCGAGACATCTTCCGGGACGCGGAGTCCGGCGTCTTTTAGCGCGCGGATGGCGCCGATGGCGGCGATGTCGTTGAAGCAGAAGACGGCGGTGAAGTTGCGCGACTTTTCCAGCAGCGCCTGCATGGGTTTGTAGCCAATCTCCGGCGCCATCGGATGCTGGCCGGTCTTCATGGACCAGGCGGCAGAATCAATGCGGACGGCGAGCGAGGGATCGAGCTTGATGCCAAGCTCTCGTGCGGCCTCTTCAATGCCCTGCCAGCGGAATTCGGAATCGGGGATGGCGCGAGGACCACGCATGAAGGCGATCCGCTGATGGCCGAGCGTGTGCAAATGCTCCAGCGCAAGCCGGGCGGCGAGGCCATGATCGAGAACGATATTCGTGACGTTGGCGGCCGCGCTGTGGCCGGATATAGCCACTACCGGCACCGGCACAGATACGTCGCCAGCCTGGGTGTTGAGAAAGAGGAATCCGTCGACGGCGCGCTCCACCAGCATGCGCGGATACTTCTCGATCAGCTCGCGCTTCCAGTCGTGACAGGCGGTGAAGTAAAAGTAGTGCGCGGCGGTCAATTCCTCTACCACGCCGCTCATCACCCGGGTAAAGTAGCCTTCACTGAGATCGGGCGCCAGCACTCCCACGCTCATCGACTTGCTTTGACGCAGAGATCGCGCGAAATAGTTGGGGCGGTAATTGAGGCGCCGGGCAGCCTCGGTGACCCGATCGCGGGTCTCCTGGGGAATGGACTTGGCGCTGGGCGAATCGTTCAGGACCAGGGAGATCGTGGTCTGTGAAAGGTCGAGATAATCGGCCAGAGTTCTCAGGTTCACATACTCCGGGGGCACAGTACCCCTCTTTTTTGCCATGTTGGAGTTGTAGCACGTTTTTGAAAGACGGTAAATTTTTACGCAATCGTGCTTTACCTTTCTTCCGGCTTCGGAACCGCAGGATTTCGCCGACCATTTAGACCGGGCGCCGGGCGCCCGTGGCAGGACCACGGGGCACACCGCTGCTAATCTGACTTTTATGATTGAGAATGCGGCCGGACGCCGGGCAGGCGCAGCCGCACAATCGTGATTCTTGCCCGTATGCATTTGATTTCGCGCGGTTGTAACCTGTTATTCATAAAGGGCGGTTAGGCTACGTGAGATGAACCTTGAGCGCGCCTGCGACGCGCAGTTTCCGGGAACGGCTTTTCCAGGTCTCCCGGCAGTTGCGGCACCCAGGGATGTGTGCGCTGCAGGGACGGAGCTGCAGCTTGCAAAACGGGCCATCGGGCGGGGCTAGAGCGAGCCGGCACACGGTAAGGGTGGCGATTTGAAGGGAGCAAATTAAGTGGGTGTCGGCATCGAAGTTGTCAACCTCAAC
>JASHOY010000482.1 GCA_030038435.1 Acidobacteriaceae bacterium
TATTGCTGACAGGGATCTGGCGCTGAATGGCGTGGATAGCGATAGGAAGCGTTTGCCGGTCGAAATAGCTAATCGCTATCGCGGCGGTTATTAGATAAGCCATCTTCCAGCGCAGAGATTTACTCATATCACCAACTCGTGCTCCACTGCGCCGGTGGCCTGGGAAGGTCGGCGACCCCGCATATCGTCAGTCCTTGGTTGAGCGCATCTAAACATCAGACATTCTGATATGCTGATTTGCGATCGAGCGTAATATAATCACTGGCGAGTGAATATGTCAATGTTAAAACCCGTCTCCAGAGTCACGTTAGGCGAGCAAGTCGCGGCCCAGCTCTCGGACCAGATTGCGCAAGGCAGATGGAAACCGGGCGAGAAACTGCCTTCCGAATCGGAACTCTGCTTCACGATGAATATTGGACGATCCACCTTGCGCGAGGCGCTTAAGGCATTGGCGTTTGTAGGAATGGTGCAGATGCGCCCGGGCGAGGGCACCTACGTAATTGAGGGATCAGGGCTCCTCATTGAACGCATTATGGCGCGCGGACTCCTTAAGACGGACAAGGAACTGCAGGACGTGGGCGAGGCGCGGATGCTGATTGAGGGGGAAACCGCGGCTTTGGCTGCCGAGCGAGCGGATTCTGCAGACATCAAGCGACTAGACGACCTCTTGGTGGAAATGCAAGCCAGCTTAGGCGGCAACGGTCGGGACTTCGTGGATCTGGACGTGGAGTTTCATCTGGCTATCGCTCAATGCGCAAAGAACCAGATGCTGTATGAATTGCTCACTCCGATTCGCGGCGTGCTCAAAGAGTGGATCAGCAAATCGCAGGAGTTGCCGGGGATAAAGAAGAACGCATATCTGCAGCACGCGAAGATTTTGGCTGCGGTCCGCAGGAGAGAACCGGAGAAAGCGAGGCATGCGATGCGGACCCACCTGCAGACTTGCGAAAAGGTATTCAGTCTGCTGGGCAGGATTTCCGTCAACAGAGAACAAGTAGAGGTTTGATGCGGTTGCCCGATGCGCTCGGACACATCGTAACCCACTTGCGGAAATGAAAGCCGAGACTCCACTGTCATTAAGTACGACTTCGGCATCCGGATCTCTTCTTCCGAAGTGTGGAGCCACCGGAGATAGGTGTCCTGCACCACATCCTCATCGTCGGCGCGAGTGCCAAGCATCCGATAAGCAAGCAGAAACAGATGCCTTTGTCAAGGGCGACGCAAAAGGGAGCCATTGGGGCGGAGGGACTGGGAACCAGCAGGAAGTGTGGTGAAGGATGGGATTTCGGGGGAGAAAAGGCTCTGGAGCGTAGCGGAAGAGGCTTTTCTCCCCCGAAGCCACCGGGGAGGGTGTCAGCGGCTGGCGGGTGGATTCCTATTGCGCCGGCTGTGTCTGAGGTGGTAGCTGTCGCCGTTCATCTCGAGAATGTGGACCTGGTGAATTAGTCGGTCAAGCAGGGCGCCGGTCAGACGTTCGGAGCCGAAAACCTCGGTCCACTCGTCGAAGGGCAAGTTTAATGCTGAGAGTATTGTTATGCGGGGCTCCCGTTGCCGAGAGCCCGTTTTGCTCTATGTTTCGGCTCTTTATCGGCGCATAAGAGAAGGGGTTGTCAACGACATTTGGCTGATGGCATTCGGAACCGGCGGCATCGTGGCCAATATCTACTACATTCAACCGCTTCTGGCTTCGATCGCAGCCACATTCCGGATTTCGGTGGCTCAGGTCGGCGCTGTTGCGATGCTAAGCCAGCTTGGAACGGCGCTGGGCATGCTGTTGTTTGTGCCCCTTGGCGACACGTAAGAGCACCGCCGACTCATCGTCCTTCTCGCGCTCGCCGCCAATCTGTGCCTCCTTCTGATGGCCACTGCGCAGGAATGCTGGTGGATGGTGCTTGGCGGTTTCGGGATCGGCCTCACGGCTGCGGCGGTCCACGTCATCGTGCCCTACGCAGCTCATCTTGCCCCTGCAGAACGGAGAGGCGCTGCTGTTGGCACCGTCCTCTCCGGCCTGCTTTTCGGAATTCTTCTCGCCCGGACTCTGAGTGGGGTGCTCGCGGCATGGGCTGGGTGGAGGTCCGTCTACTGGCTGGCTGCGGGTCTGGCCCTTACTATTGCCGGGCTGTTTCAATTCCAGCTGCCGAAGAGCGAACCGCCGGTGGGGCTCTCCTGGTTCCAGCTAATCGGCTCCGCAAAGGATCTGATCCGGACCCAGCCTGTGCTTCGCGAGGCCGCTCTGCTCGGAGCCATATACTTTTCGGCGTTCAGCGCCTTCTGGACCACCCTGGTCTTCTTCCTGCAGACTCCGCCTTATCACTATGGCAGTGCGGTCGCAGGACTGTTCGGGTTAGTCGGAATTGCGGGAGCTGTGGGCCCTCCCATGCTCGGCAAGGCTGCGGATCGCCGGGGGCCACGTGGAAACATTCTCCTTGCACTGCTAAGCACGCTGTTGTCGTTCATCGTGATGTACCTTGTCGGTGACCACCTGGTCGGCCTCATTCTGGGAATCATTCTTCTTGACTTCGGGGTGCAGGCGGGCCATGTTACCAACCAGACGCGCATCTATTCACTGCTGCCCGAAGCGCGAAGCCGGCTCAACATGGTCTACATGATCTGCTACTTTACCGCCGGAGCGTTGGGTTCGTACGCTGGCACGGTTCTGTGGGAGCATTTTGGGTGGGGACGCGTTTGTGGACTCGGGACGGGATTGATCATTTTGGGCGGTGTGATCCATGCCGCGGCAGGGCGCGAATAAGCGCCGGCCTCGTCGTATGCCGAGAGCGAATCATGACCCCAAACCTAGCCAAAGATATTTGAAATTTTGAAACCACCGGTCGTCTGTCCGATGATCTTGTTGCTGAGACAGGAACAAGGGAGGGACGACCGATGGAGGTGTTTACCAGGCTGTTTGGCAGCCTGCTTCTGTTTGTATACCACTGTTTCGACCGGGTGGTGATTAGCGGCTATCTGAGCGGGTTGTCGCGTCCGGGGCAGGTGGCGCATTTCTTCCACGACGTGGTAGGCGAGCCGGTGATCGACAAAACGGTGCTCTCGCGGCGGACCAATGAGTATCGGGACTGGGTCGAGGCGTTCGCACGCAATCAGGATGTTCCCATCGAATGAGCGGAGCCGAAGGTACGCAAGGAGGATTATGTTCGTCCTGCGCAGCGTCGCATGAAGCGCGCCCATCGCCATGGGGTCTATTTCATCCTGAAGAGTATGGAGCAGGGCCAGACCTTTCGCTCCACGGTGCCCCGCTTTCCCACCGCCGATCCTCATTACCGCATCCTGGCCCGGCAGCGCAGCCGCTTCACCCACTACTACTTCTACATCGAAGACGAAGTGCTGGGATCGATGGCCATGCGGGTGGCTTCGTTCTTTCCCTTCCAGACCACCTACTATCTCAATGGCCACAACTTTATCGAGCAGGAACTGAACCGGGAGAAGGTCGGCTTCCGCAAGAACGATAATGCGTTTCTGGCGGTCTCCGCCCCCCAGGCGCTGCAGGCGGCCGCCGATCGCTTCACCGCCGAAGTCATCCGCAAGCGGCTTGACTACTGGACTCTGCTGCTGGGACCAAAGTTCTCCAAACGGGAGCGTGCCCAGTTGAACCTGCGCCGCTTCTACGCCGTCAACCAGGCCGAGTACTGCCGCAACTTCATCTTCAAGCGCCACTTTCCCATCCACAAGATCTTCGAGCGTTCCTCGGAGATCGGACTCTGGCGCATGACCGCCAGCAAAATCTCCGCGGTCTTCGGGCAACGCATGACGCGCAAGTTCAAGGGCAAGCTGAACACCACCCTGGAACAGATCGAACACGGTCATCACATCTTCCGTGCCTACTGGAAGAACGCCTTCGTCAAGCAATACGAGAAGTTCTCCACCTTCCTGCGCAATGAGGTCTGCTCCAACAACCTGAACGATTTCGGCCTCAAGAAGGGTCTGGAGCATCTGGCCGCGGTGCGCCAGAAGTTCCTCGCCGTCACGGATCGTTTCGCCGCCTTCCAGGCCGAGTGCCTCAACGTGCACGCCGATTTTCCCCTGTTGCAACGGCTGGCCCTGCCCATCGCTCTGGGAACCACACGCTATCCCGGCATTAAAATCCACGACACCCGCATGATCCGCCTTATGGAAGTCCTCCTCCACGGCGGCACCACCGTAGGCGGCTGGCGGGCCCGCGCCATCCATCGCGCCATCCTCACCGCCTTCCGCATCGACGAGGACCGTTATGGTCTCAATCAATTGCGTTACGACCTGCGCAAGATGAAAGCTCACGGGCTGGTGGAACGTGATGGAGGCCGCTATGCCTACCGGCTCAGCGACAAAGGAACCAAAGTCGCTCTACTGTTCGTGCTCTTCCACAAACAACTCTGCGGACCGCTGGCCAACAGTCTCTTTCATCACCGCCCCGCCCCCGCTCCCCGCCCCAAAAGCAAACTCGAAACCGCCTTCCATAAAGCTGATGACTCGCTCGCTAACATCATCCACTTACTGGCGGCCGCCTGAAATGTTGAAGTATTTTTGTTTACGAATGAATCGGTAAGAATCTAAGGGAACGACAACGGGCAGACCTTCAGCCCCGTCAGGACGGAAGGATATGAGTTTGCACACATCGATGCGAGAGACACGGTTGCCCTGCGCCTGCACAACAGCAAAGAAGGCGTCGCGCGCACTTGGCCGGGCTTATGATGCTGTGCTGTCTCCGGCTGGAATGAACAACATGCAGTTGGCCGTCATGCGAGCCATCTCCGCACACAGCGGAGATCCGCTCGCCCAGATCGCTCAAGGTCTTGAGATGGACCGCACCTCGCTCTACCGGGCGCTCAATCCCATGGTGCGAGATGGATGGCTGAAGATCCACGATGCCGAAGATACTCGGTACAACTCCGCCAGGCTCACGGGGAAGGGTATCAGGGTCTTGGCCGCAGCCGAGGATTCGTGGAGCGAGATCCACGTGCGCTTCAAGGGCGGCAAGACGGAAACTCTGACGACGCTCAACCCCAAGTCATCCGCACAGCAGATCAAAACATCGCCCACGATCGTCCAACTCGTCGACACGCTTCTCGACGATCACATCCATGCCGAGATCGCCGACATCCTCAACGAGCGGGGGTTTCGTCCCGGCGGATCGGCTCGACCGGGGCGCGGCCAAACTTGCTTCACCGCGCTGCGCGTTGCCTACCTCGTCCATACTTATGCACTGCGCTCTCGGTACGACCGGCTTCGCGCGCGCGGCCTGGTTACCAAAGCTGAGGCGGCCACTCGCCTCGGAATCCACGAAGCAACGATCGTGCCCTGGGCGGAACACGGAATCATCACGAGGCACGCCTACAATGGGCACGCGTATCTTTACGAGTTGCCATGTTCCCTACCAGCCAAGCACAGCAGTCGTTGGGACCAGCTCTCAGATCGAGTAGCGGTCTTCAAAGCGCGTAAAGAATCAAAACCTTCGTATCCAATCGAAAGAGGCGTAGTGTGAAGACAGTTAGTTGGTCATCGCGGTCTGCTGGAGGTTTTTCCCCGCGCTTTGTTCTGAAGTACCCTTTGGGATACTTTTGTTCATATGATCGCTTAAGATTCAATACTCTCTTGTCGTTGCTACGCAGGTCCCGTGGTTTTAGGGCGCTTTGTGAGTTTGTACTAATGATGATTTTGTCCGCACGGTCACGCTGCGGAATTTCGTAAAACCTGAAGAGGAGACTTGTATCGGAAAGCGTCTTCACCTTTTCGCTACAGCTCAGGATTGTATTCAGGGACTGGCAGCCGTTTACCACGCTAACGCCATGCAGATGGAGCGTCGAATTACTAATTCGCAATTTGTTGCAGATTGCAGTTATTCCATTGTGAAAGAAGAAGAAATCCCTATGCCTGTCCGAATAGATCGAGTTCTTGATGCCTTTATTGACGGCGTTGCTCAACCCAAGACTCTGACGGACATTCTTTTGAAACAAGGTTCCGTCCTTAATTCCTGGAAATTTGATGCACTCGGAAAGCGGGACGACGGCAATTACCGCCCGCGTCCCAGCGATTGTGACAGAAAGACTCTGGCAAGTTTTAAGGTCAAGAGAATGCGTCAAGCAAGGATTCTCGGATTCGAGCGCTAAATCATAACGTCGGCGTATTTCATCCTCATGCACCAGCACCAGCGTAGCGGGAAATTCGTCCCTTTCTGATAGCTCGGCAAGCTGTTCTTGGAATGTAGCAAGATCTTGTTGGGCACTGGCGCTCAATTTTGCTGTGGTCAGCAGTTCGAAGCAAACCTCATAGGCGTCCTCAAGTGCTCGGGCGACTTCTGCGAGTTTTTGCTTGAGCTTGTTATTGCAAACCTCCTGCAGGCGGACGAGATCCCTTAGCTGAATCCAAGCCGATAGAACTTCCCGCAGGGGTTCCGGATCGATCGTAGAAGCGCCAATGAATTTTCCTTGGATCACAAAGACGGTCTCTTTCTCGTCATCTACAAAAATCGCATTGATTTGCTTATCATCGGCCCCATCCGTGATATCGTCGCGCGTTTGGATCAGATCCCTCAGATGGATGTTCCGCAGGTACCAAGCGACGAACCGTTGTCCATCGTTTGAGAAATTCTGCTGGTAATAGCTTTGAGCGATATCGCTCGAAATTTTGTTGTACATGTCGAACCTTTCCACTATTTCTGCGTAGGTGCGATTTTCTGTGCATCATTCGTTCAGCGTGATTCTATCGCAAGGGTGCCGGGATCACGATCGCCCTTTCCGGGGAACTCATTCTCGTGAGAGCGTCGAGAGAATTCGTCAATCACCGTCTGATGAACGTTTCAGTCGCACTCTTACAGATGGTGCCCCACAAGTCCGTGGTACACCATCAATCCATTCCGAGCTCTTGCGCAATGGATACAGACTGGTTGATCTCAAGCGCCGCAGTCTTGGTCACCTCAGTTCCGAGTTGCTGAGCGAGCCGAGTCGCGTCGTCTGTGAAGATCATGGCTTCGTGGCTGGCGCGCGAGACGGCGACATAGCCGAAACGCGAGCTGAGCAGATCGGGATGAACGCTGGTATCGGCGTGAATCAGGACGCGTTCCGCGGTGAGTCCCTGGGCGCTATGACTGGTGACCGCATAGCCGTGGTCGAAGTGAGGGTGTTCGGCGCCGCTGAATTCGATGCGGCGATTGTCGTCGAACCGGGCGGCGATGCGGCTATCGGGCGAAATGCACTCGATCACGGCGAGATCGCGGTTCGCAACGCCGAGTTGCTTATCTGGCGCGGTGAACTGAATCCTGTCACCGACAGCGAAATCGTTTGTTGCTTCCCGATAGACGCTGACTCCGGCCAGGCGGCGCGGATCGTAGGTGACGAGTTCGCCAGATTCCTTTTGAATCGTCAGCAGATTATTTGTTGAATCGACGGTCGCCACCACGGCATAGGAGCCCGCTTCGATTCCAGCTGCCTTGCTGCCGCGGGCGAAGCGGATCGTTTCGCCCGGCTCATAGTGACTTGCCCACCCGCGCTCCGCTCCGGTCATGTCCTGGCGCTGCACGAGGATTTTGAAGCTGTGGTCTTCGTGCGACAGCGAGCTGTTTGCCTTCAGTTCAGCGCGGACGGCACGGTTCAAATCGCATCGGGAGGCGTTGTCTGGTGAAACAATCAGGGTGTTTGCGGGCGACTCTGCGTAGGTACGGGCAATGGCCCTGACGCGCTGCTGTGGATCGGGCATCTCCTGAATGTGGCCCTGATGCTGGAGCAAATCGAGGGCTGCGGCGGACCGGCCGTGGGCGAGCAATTCGACAGCGCATTTAAGGGCCGGATCGCGCTGCCGCACGATCTCATCGAGTTTCGCAGTGTGCATTCCGGCCTGCTGCAACTGCTCGAAGGGGCGGCCCGCTTCGAC
>JASHOY010000483.1 GCA_030038435.1 Acidobacteriaceae bacterium
TAACAGCGGCAGCCGCGCCACCTGCCAGTATCCCCCGCCCAGCGCCATGCGCACCGCCAGCTCTCCGGCTCGCGCCTCGCCCCGCGCCAGCAGCAGGCTGGCGATATTTGCGCACGTCAGCAGCATCACCAGCGCTGCCGCCGCAAACAGCGCCAGCAGCGGCGCACTCACCGGAAGCACCGTTTGTTCCCGCAACGAGCGCAGGAATGCGCTCAGGTCACGATTGGTCGCGGGATACTCCTCTCCCAGCCTCTGGCAAGCGGCTTGCAGCTGCTCCTGTGCCTCGGCCTGCGTAAAGCCATTCTTGAGACGCGCAATGACCCCGGCATTCGCCAGTCCGTGCGGCGACTTGGCCAGGTCCACCGTGCGCGGAACCCAGTACTGCATCTGGTCTGTCGGAAGAAGGGCCGTGGTCGCCAGCCGCAAAGGAAAGTTGAATCCCCTAGGCATCACCCCCACAACCTGGTAGCTCTCATCGTCCATCTGGATGGTCTTGCCTACAACCCGCGGATCAGCGTTGAACTCTCGCCGCCACAGATCATCGCTCAGCATGACCGCATGCGCTGCGCCCGGCCGGTCAGCGTCGTCGGCAAACCAGTGCCCAAGCTGCGGACGAACACCCAGCATGGGCAGCAAATTTGCAGTCACAGCGGATCCGTAAAGAGTCTCTGCCCGGCCGCCGCTCTCCAGATTCAGCAACGCGTAGCCATACACGGCCACGTCGTGAAATGCCGGCACCATTGTCTTCCAGTCGTATGCGTCGCGCAGCGGAGCCCAACCGTAGCCGTAAGAATCACCGGATTTTCGCGATATGCTGATCACCTGAACCAGCGTGCTCGGATTCCGGTAAGGCAGCGGCCGAAGCAACACGTTGCGGACAATGCTGAAGATCGCCGTGCTCACCCCGATGCCAGCGGCCATCATCACAATGACCATCAGTGCAAAGTCGGGTGCCCTCCCCAATTGGCGGCAAACCTGTCGAAACTCGCCAGGAAGAGCCCTCATCGACCTGGCGACTCGCGATGCCACGCCTCGCATTTATCTGCTCCTGAAATCCCGCCCGGAACCCAGCGCGATAAAATTCTACGCTTCAAAGTACGCAGCTTTAGCAAAATAGACGATTCCTGGCTATAAATGGCATGGCAGGAAATGCAGTCAGGGAAGGTGATGCGCGTTGCGGAAACGTCAAGGTCACCGGTCGGGTGCAGATTAACAGGGCGGAGCCATTGCTGGGCACCGATACTACTCTCCGCGCGCCTTCAAGTTACTCGATGGGACGCGAAAACCGGGTCGTGAGCCTTTCACCGGCAAACGTCGCGTTAGAAAGTGAGCAACATCCGCAGAAAGGAAAGCCGAGCGGTTGCCCGCATCGCGGGACCTAGCCGACACTTCGTCACCTTTCAACATGTGAGCTGCAAAGCTGGCGGCTCTTCCAGGGCTCCGAAAGGGATCGATGGAAATGCCACTACTACAGCCCTTACGGAAAAGCGAAAACCTGGAGAACTGTTCGCAAATGGTTTCGAAAGGTCGTCGCACCAGCGAAATGTAAATCACTGAAAACACCAGTGATCAAAAAGACCGCGGAAGCGCTCTTAAAGGTGTGGCTTACAGAAAAGAGATCGGTGGGGATCAAGTGAGATTCGCTCTTTATTTCATGCTCACACCAATTAGTGATAGCCGTCACCGACGCGTGGTAATGATTGCCGCCTAATGTTCTACCGGGCTTGGCTCCCCAGATTTGCCTAGGCGCCCGGCGACGGGGCGTGTGCCGGGCGTAAGAACCATGAGGATTTGCCTCTCGCAGTTTCTCTGCTGGTTCCGCCGATTCCTCCGACGATAGTTCCTGCGGAATCACGAACAGAGAACTGGTGGATCCAACGAGTTCTCACCTGCGAGTAATAACTGTCGTCCATCGGTCCGATGCCCACCTCATCGGTTCATTCGATAGCCCAGATCTGTAAACACGCAGCCGGGAGGATCAAACATGTCCACTTTTAAGATTTCCGATGAATTGAGTACGTCGCTTAATGTGACCCCGAACCCAAATTCAGCTCTCGTCAAGTACTTCAAAAATGTTTCCGACTTATCCATAAGCAGCACGTCGCAACTACTTAATTCCGGCATGACGCTAGCCGATCCAGGCATCACCTCTGCAACCACGGGGGTTAACTTCCTGGAACCGATCAATGTTGGGACGAGTCAAATCGACCTGACCATTGGCGGAGGCCTATCCGGATCATTCAGCATCTTCTTGCCCCACGGAGCCGCCGCGAAGCTATTCGATCCGGATCCCTATGAGGACCCGATTCCGGTAGCGCCGGATGATCGCTATGTCTCATTCGGCGTTGTCGCGACAGTCTGCGCTGGACCGGCCGGCGCTTTAGGGGATCTCAAGTTTGGCTTCAACGTTGGAGCGTCGGCATCGTTCACGAACTACTTGAAATTCTCTGTGAAGCCGTCAGCGCCGCGGCTGCCGGACGCAATTCGCGAGACGGTCGCGCAGTTCATGATCCCGGCTGACATCGAGGATCTTCAGGCCCTTATGCCAGGACAAATTGTCGTGATGGAGGGAAAAGGTTCGCTCAAGTTCTCCGCCACTGCAGACCTGCTTACGGCGGTAAACCCGTTGGCCTCCGCCTCCATGCCGGCGCCTCTGTCGGAGGTGGCAATCAAGGCTGGCGGGTCAATGACTGTCGGCGCTGACATCGAGCTGAATGGCGAGTATCAGGTCCGAGTAAACAAGGTTGCCAACAATCTGGTTCACCTTGCCTACTACCACAAAAAGGGCTCGGCTTTCGACGTCAAGGTAAATGCTTCGTTAGGTCTATCCGCAACCTTCGGTGAGACAGATCTGCTGGGCAAACTGATGTCTGCAATGAGCAGCGATCCCAAGGCAGATGCAGATCAGCTGAAGAAAACAGGACTCAGTCCTGCCGAAATCCAGAACATCCAGGATGCAGTCAAGGCGTCTGTAGAGAGAACCATCGAGCTCGCTGTATCAGCGGAATTAAATGCCACCCGGGAAGAGAAGGCGGCATTTTCCTACGACATTGATCTTGGCTCATTGACCGCCCCCTCGCGCAACGCCATACACTCTGCTCTGGACGGAGATCTCTCCGCGCTGACTGCCGACCCCTCCAATCCGCTGCCCGGCATCCACGCGGCTCACGATCTCTTTACGAAGGTTCGGCAACAGAAGTATGCGCTGAACGTCAACCTGCTCGGAATTTTCAACTTTGGCTGGCTGTCGAAGCTGATTGAGTCAGGCGAAGTGATCCACGACCCAACGACCGGAAGCTTGGTAATCACGGACTCAGTCACGGCGTCGCGCATCACTACAGCGAGCGTCAATGTAGGAGTTGCAGACCCAGGAAAACTCCGTAAAGTGCTCGCGGAGAGCTTCCTGATCACGGTCGCCTATCACGGCGCACGGTGCTCTGGCCTTGCACCCGCGCTCACCACAAGTCATACGTTCTTTGCAATGAACCAGCACACCTCGCAGGAAACGCTGCGCGACGAACTGGATGTTTCAGTTGCTCTTGATCTCATGGACCCTGCATCCCAGGCAAAAATTGTTGCCAGTGCTCCTGAATTCGGTTCCACGATGTATTACGCCGCTACCGAGTACGATGTTGACATTGCGACACGGCTGTTCGTGCAGGAAAACCAACCTCAAAGTGTTGAGTTTTACGAGGAGGCTGGGCTTCGCGCCGTCGCATGTCTTGTCCACGACGGGGACACGGATGAGGCCCGTCTGCGTCCGACACGGGACGCGAATCTTTGGAAGAAGATGAAGGACGTTGGGCAGCCTGGGATCAAGTATCTCTTCCCCGGCGTGCCGGATCCGGTGGTTGGTGCGATCATCGCGGATTACTCACTGACTTGCTGGTGGGCAGATGCAATGCACACTACGTCAATCAAGCTCGCCGCGATGCTTGAGTTCCTTTCCACGCATCCCCATGCAGACGATGAAAACAACGACTTCAAGAAGCTGCGCAATGATCTGGCCAATCACCTGCGTACGGTTGCTGCAAATACAAAGGAGGATTTTGGAAGGCCTTGGGATCTGCTGGCCATATTCATTGCTTCGGGGAAACAAGCGGGCAGGAGGAGCATGCTGATTGGGCGTGCTATCTCGCTCGTAAGCCAGCCAATTAACGTTCCATTGACCGCCCCTCACCTGCAGGTGGCATGAACCTTCCCTCGCACGCTTTCTTGCACAGCGACGTAACGCGCGGGTGTGGAGATACATCTCGCGACGAGGTTCCGCATAAAGGCAGAGGATGGAAGCTCCAAGGTCAGTTAAGCGGCTCTCAATACACCGTCGCACTCGGCACAAGGGCAAACCCGCAGACCGGCACGTCGGCAACGGGCAGTCCATGCGCGGCCTCGGCGGTTGGTTTCGTGCGCGCTTGCCTCGCGGCCGTGCAGAGCAGATTCGCCTGGGCATCTTCGTCGCCTGCGTGCTTGCGCTCTGTGTCTCGCTTGGGTTCGGCCTCTTGCCTTTGCGGACCGGCCTCAATCCGCAATGGCCCGGCCAATTCGAGCCGTTGCCGGCCCGCTACTCGCCGGGCTGGTGGATCACCCCCATCGAACCGAGTACTGCACTCCGACCGTCCGTCACCTCCAATTCGTTGGACAAGATCGTCGCATCTTCCGACGGCCGCAGACTTTGGGCCGTGGGCCCAGCCGGAACGATTCTGAAGTCCACTGACGGCGGGGAAAGCTGGGCGCGGAAAGACAGCGGAACTCAGCAGGGTCTCTGGGGTGTAGCAGTCTCTTCCGACGGCCGAACGCTATGGGCCGTGGGCTCATTTGGAACGATCCTGAAGTCCACCGATAGTGGGGAAAGCTGGGCGCTGAAGAGCAGCGGAACTAAGGCAGACCTGGTGGGAGTGGCTGCTTCTTCGGGCGAGCAAACGTTGTGGACCGTGGGCGGGACTCCGGACAATTCCCGCACCATTTTGAAGTCCACCGATGGCGGAGAGAACTGGGCGTTGAAGAGCTACGGTACTCAGCAAGTTCTCTTTGGCGTAGCGGTCTCTTCCGATGGCCATACGCTGTGGGCCGTACCTGCGCCTGGTCTCATCGGGAGTGGACGTGCCTGAGTCTGACGGCGAGACACCTCGCCTAGCCCTGGCCGACAACAATCTTGACGGCGAGCTTGTCGATTTGGCTGTGTTCGGCCTGCGAAGCCATGCCTTGGACATGG
>JASHOY010000484.1 GCA_030038435.1 Acidobacteriaceae bacterium
AGCGGACTTACCACGTGCACCGACCTCAATGGTGTCCTGCTCAAGCGTTACCGCGACACCAACCACTACCTCTCCGCTCTGAACATCCTGCGGGAAGATGAACCAAACGAAAAGGCCCTTTCTGGTTCCCCGCTCCTGGCCGCGCTCGAAACATATCAAGCGCTTCTCAACGACCGACGCTACTTTGACTACTCAGAGATACTGAGCCGTGCCGTGGTCGAACTCACCGCTAACAAGGGTCTTCGCGAGCACCTCGCCAGGCGCATCCGCTGTGTCATCGTAGATGAATATCAGGACTTAAACCCAATTCAGGAAGCAGTGGTCCGGTCACTCCATGAGTTAGGTGCCCGCCTTTGCGTCGTCGGCGACGATGACCAGACCATTTACCAATGGCGTGGCAGCGACGTCGAAAACATTTTGACGTTTAAGAAACGTTATCCTAAAGTTACCCAAATCCGCTTAGAGGAAAACTTCCGATCAAGCGAAGGGATAATCGAAACAGCGCGCAAGTTCATCGAGCAAAATGCTTCTCGGCTTCCAAAGAGCATGAAGCCCACCGCTTCCCAGCCTTACGAGCCCGGCGACATCTGCGCCATGCAGTTTGACGGGCCCGTCGCCGAAGCTCAGTACATAGTGAGGACTGCACAAGCCCTCCATGGTGTCGCGTTCAAAGACCCAACTGAAGACGATCCCAAGCACCAGCGTGGACTGGCCTGGTCCGATATGGCCATTCTTCTCCGCAGCGTTTCTCGCAACGCTGGCCCGATCACCTCCGCGCTCGATGCCGCTAACATCCGCTATGTGATTGTTGGCATGAACAACCTCTTCGACACGCGCGAGGCGCATGCGGCTAGAGAGCTGTTCTACTACATGGCGGGCCGTGCTGGCTCGGACGCAGCCAACGTGTTCAATGCT
Source organism: Acidobacteriaceae bacterium (assembly GCA_030038435.1). GTDB lineage: Bacteria > Acidobacteriota > Terriglobia > Terriglobales > Acidobacteriaceae > Telmatobacter. The sequence continues at coordinate 916 of JASHOY010000484.1, forward strand.
TGGAAGAATGCAAACCTCGGCCTTGCCAAGGCCGATCTGCAATCCGCGATTGCGAACGTGACTAAATCGCGCGCCGCCTTGGAGAATCCGACTGAACGCTTCGGCTTCTACTCTATCCAACGCACATTCGTGACCTTTCTCGAACAGGCTGGTGTCCGTGAGGAGCGCGTTCTCGGTCGGGGCGAAGTCGTTTTCTACAACCTGGGTAAATTCTCCCAGTTAATATCAGATTTTGAAACCATTCACTACCACTCGAAGCCCAAGGAAAAATATGAGTCCTTCGGCAATTTCCTCGAATTCCACGCTGAAAATGCGTACCCGGAGGGCTGGCAGAATAACCAGTATGCCAATCCAGATGCGATCCGCATCATGACTGTCCATCAGGCCAAGGGTATGCAATGGCCGGTGGTATTCGTTCCTGCACTCATAAAGAACCGCTTTCCCTCCAGGCCTCAAGGTGGTCGAAGCGTCTGGAACATCCTGCCGGCGGCAGCTGTCCCTAAGCAGGTTCGATACCGTGGCACAATTGAGGACGAGCGCCGCCTCTTCTACGTTGCATTAACTCGCAGCCAGAAATTCCTCCATCTCACCTATGCCCCCGTACCTGGAAATCAGCTCTTTCAGAGTCCGTCGCAATTTCTGACCGACGTTTACGCTTCTAAGTACGTGAAGCGCAAGGGAACCGACTACTCGGCTCGTAAACGCCTGCCGTCAACCCCCCGAAAAGGAGTTGCAAACGTTGTCTTTTCGTTCTCCGATGTGAAGTATTTCTTCGAATGCCCTTACCAATTCAAACTCCGCATTCTTTATGGCTTCAATGCACCGATCCATGAGGCTCTTGGATATGGCCGCTCGCTTCACAATGCGCTCGCCGAAGTCCACTCCCGAGCCCTTGACGCCGATTACGCGACACCCGGCGAGGCAAATGCCCTCACCAAGCGACACCTTCACACCCCATACGCTTACGAAAGACTTCGGGAACAGCTTGAACGCGCGGCTGTCCGCGTCATCTCGGATTACATCAAAGACAATCAGACCGATCTCATGAACATCGAGTTTTCTGAGAAGAAGATCGACATCGCCCTCGACGATGGCGTCAGTGTTGTTGGGCGAATTGACCTTGTTCGCCGTAAAGACACGGGGCAGACGACCATCGTTGACCTCAAGTCTAATGATCGCGCCCAGCCCGAACAGATAACCGAAGCCCAGCTTCACGTCTACGCTCTTGGCTATCAGGAACTGACCGGCAAGAATGCAGACCTCGTTGAAATCTATGAGCTGGACGAGCGTAAGCGCAACGCGCGTGCAGTGGACGAGGACTTTATCAAAGACGTGAAGGCAAAAGTCGCGACGGCGGCCAAAGAACTGCGCGCAGGTACGCTAAATTCCGATCCCCATCCGAAGAAGTGCACCGCCTGCGACTATCTGGGGATGTGCACTGCTGGCCAAAAAGTCGCCGTGGCGAAGGCTTGAAAAGGCGAATTTTGGAAACGCAGGGCAGGCTCAGAACCCTCCAATTTGAACTCAGTGTGGCCGGCCAAGGGGATGTCGGGGCGCAGATGCATATCCGGGGGGCGCTAAATCGCCTAGGCGGCCGGCAGCCGCGTTTCGGGAACGGGAAGCCGGCTAGGCTTCAGGTTTCCACGGGACGTCAAGTTGCCGTGTAACGGGCAAGCCTGAGAAGTGTTTCTGGTTGCCCGTTGGCGATTTCAGGGTAAATCACCCATCGAGCCTGGTTGCGCGCCGGGGCGGGAATCGATATTGGGGAAGCGGGCTTCTGTCCTGCGACTGGAGATTATCCGCTGATGCGGACGAGTTGTTCGGCTTCGACGCGGGGGCCGAGGATCGACACCTTGGGGACCTGGCCGCGGGCCATCGCCACCTCGTCGCACTTGTAGAGGCGCGGGCAGTTCTGGCAGTCCTTGAAGATTTTGTCGGGGAGAGCGGTGCGCTCTTCGACCTCGCGAAAGCCGTAGCGGAAGAAGAAATCGGGGATGCGGGTGAAGAGGCAGACGCAGCCGACGCCGTGCTCCTCGGCTTCGGAGAGCAGGGCCTGGAGCAGTTCGCCGCCGACGCCGTGGCTTTTGGCCTCGGGCTTGACGATGATGGAGCGGACTTCGGCCAGGTGCGGTCCGTAGAGGTGCAGGGCGCCGCAGCCCATGAAGATGCCGCCCTCGGATTCGGCGACGGTGAAGTCGCGCACGTTTTCGCAGATCTCCGCGAAAGGGCGGCGGAGCAGGGTGCCGTCGAAGGAGAGGCTGTTGACCAGCTCGTAGATGTTGGTCGCGTCCTGGAGACGCGCCTTACGCACCCGCATGGCTGGGCACCTCCGGTTCGGCAGCAGGGCTGATGCCGTAGCGAGCGGCGAGCGCCTGGACGCGAGACTGGGCGTCGGCGAGCGCGGCACGGACGCGATGGCGGGCGGTGC
>JASHOY010000485.1 GCA_030038435.1 Acidobacteriaceae bacterium
TCCATCTACCTGAAAGACGGCATGCTTTTCAGTTACTTCGAATATCACGGCGACGACTTTGCCGCGGACATGGCGAAAATGGCCGCCGACAAAACCACCCAGGAATGGTGGGCTCTCATGATGCCCATGCAGTCTCCACTGGCAACCCGTAAAGAAGGCGAGTGGTGGGCCGAGATGGAAGAAGTCTTCCATCTCGACTGAACAGGCGCCGACCGCTGCAAAACTGTCTCACTCATGAGGGTCAGTCGAGGACTGTCAAGTCACTCAACTCTGGAAAGACCCCCGGGGCGGACCAAAAGACGGACATGCGAACGGCCCGGCGTCCGTTCTTGACCGCCTCCCCGCCTATACAGGCTTTTTCACTTCCACGTGCGAAGGCGCTTCCACGAACGTAGCAATCGCCGAGTGATCGAATTCGCCCTTGCCGTCACCCATCAGCGAAAGCAGCATCTGCTGCACGATAGAAGTCAGGGGCAGAAACATCTGATTAGCCTCCGCGGTTTGCAGTGCATTGCGCAAATCCTTCTGGTGAAGCTGAATCTTGAATCCCGGCTTGAAATTTCGCGCAATGAGCATAGGCCCCTTGGCGTTGAGCACGGTGCTGCCGGCAAGCCCGCCCTTCACCGCGTTGAAAACCACTTCCGGGTCGAGTCCGCACCGAGTGGCCAGGGAAAGCGCCTCGCCCATGGCGGCGATGTTGCACGCCACCATGATCTGATTGGCCAGCTTGGTGGTGTTGCCCGCGCCCACCGGCCCGGTCAGCGTCACTGTCGAGCCCATGCACTTGAGCAGCGGCTCGGCCTTTGCGAAGGCTTCATCGCTCGCGCCCACCATGATCGCCAGCGTGCCCTCGATCGCCTTGGGCTCCCCGCCGCTCACCGGAGCATCGACAAAATCCACGCCCTTGGCGGCGCTGGCTTTGGCGATTTTCTGCGAAACCAGCGGGTTGATGGAGCTCATGTCTACAATCATTGCGCCCGCTTTTGAGCCCTCGAGAATGCCGCCTGTGCCAAGCACCACTTCTTCCACTTCCGGCCCATCGGGCAGCATGGTGAAGATGATCTCCGCGCGCTCGCCCACTTCGCGGTTCGACGCTGCGCGCTGCGCCCCGCCGGCCACGCTCGCCTCCAGCACCTTCGCATTCCGCGTGTACGCCACCACCGTGTGCCCGGCCTTGAGCAGGTTGTTGAGCATGGGGCGGCCCATAATTCCCAGGCCGACAAATCCTAACGTAGCCATTGCGCTTCTCCTTGGTGCGAAATTTATTTCATTGTTGCTGCCTTTTGAAAGCGCGCAGCGATGCTCTCCGCGCCGCGCGCCAGTATGCCCACATCGCTGCCCACCGCCGTAAAGTTGAATCCCATGGCGAAGAATGACTCTACGTCGTCAAGATTGCCTGAAAGCATACCCGCGGATTTGCCCGCCGCGCGAATCCTCTGCGCGGCGTCCTTGATGGCCGCCTGCACCTCGGAGTGTTTATTGTCGGCCAGATGGCCAAAGTCCGCGGCCAGATCGCTCGGCCCAAGGAACATCCCGTCGATACCCTCGACTGCGGCAATGGCCTCGATCTCTTTCAGCGCCGCCCGGGTTTCCAGTTGCACCAGGATGCAGGTGTCCAGATGCGCGTTGCGGTGATAGTCGCGCACCCGGCCGTAGTCGTTGGCGCGCGGCACCACGGCCACGCCCCGTATGCCCAGGGGAGGGTAACGCGCCGCAGCCACTGCTCTGCGCGCCTCATCTGCGTTCTGCACAAACGGGATCAGAAGCGACCGTGCGCCCGCGTCGAGGGCGCGCTTGATGATCACCGGCTCGTTCCAGGGCACGCGAAACACCGGCTCTGCGGTGCCGCCGCGCATCGCCTGGAGCTGCAAAACGAGCAAAGGAATGTCGTTGGGCGCATGCTCGCCGTCGATCACGATCCAGTCGAATCCGGCCCCTGCGAGAATCTCCGCGCTGATCGCGCTCGCCATGCTGCACCACAACCCCACCTGACGCTCCCGGGCGGCAAGTGCTTGCTTGAATGCATTGCGGGAGTAATGAGCTGATCCGGCGGCCATAGGTTCTATCTCCTCTCCTGGTCACGAGCGCATTACACGCGCCGCTTGGCACAGGTTGATTTACTGCGCGCTCCCGGCCGCCGTAGCCAACGGCAACTCGATGCGCTTGATTTCGCCCACGATTGGGCCGTAACTCAATATCGCGCAGAAGGCGATGAAACTGACGTAGATAAGAGCCAGGTTGAATGAATGCGTCTTTTCGACAATATAGCCAATGATAATGGGCGTGGTGATGCCGGCCATATTGCCTATGAAATTGAACAGCGCGCCGTTCATGCCCACCAGCCCCTTCGGCGAAGTGTCGGAGACCACTGTCCATCCCAGCGCACCCACCCCCTTGCCGAAGAAGGAAATGGACATGAACAACAGCATAATGCTTTGCGCGCTGGCATAATTGCAGGCGATCATGGTCATGGCCATCGCCATGCCGGCCATAATGGGCAGTTTGCGGGCGAAGCTCAGCGAGCAGCCGCCGCGCAGCAGGCGGTCAGAAATCACGCCGCCGAGAATGCCGCCAAAACCCCCGCATAGACCCGGCACCGCCGCCGCGAATCCAGCTTTGAGTATCGACATGTGCCGCGCCTGCTGCAGGTAAACCGGAAACCAGGTGATAAAGAACCAGGTCAGCGTCGTGATGCAGTATTGGCCGATGTAAACGCCCACTAACATGCGGTAACTCAGCAGCGTCTTCACTGTGCCCCAGGTGAGCGGGTTCACTTTGGCTTTGGATTTGTTGACTTCGTCCGTATTGACCAGCCCCCCGCCCCGCTCGATGAACTCGATCTCGCCTTTGGAGATGCGCGGATGCTGCTTGACGCTGAATATGTTGGTGAACCACACCGCGGTGAGGATCGCTCCCAGCGCGCCCATGAACCAGAAGCAGCTTCGCCAGCCCATCGAATGAATAATCCATCCGAAGATGGGCGCAAAGATGGGCAGCGCGAAATATTGCGATGCATTGAAAATGGCTGAAGCCCGCCCGCGCTCCACGGTGGGAAACCACGCCGCCACGATGCGTCCGTTGCCCGGAAACACCGGCGACTGCGCAAATCCCGAGAGCAGGCGAAGAATGAAAATGGCCGTGAATGCGAGGCTCGGCCCCAGGTAGCCTGCGAATGCGGTCAGAAAGGCGAGGAACGACCAGAGGATGATGCTCAGCCCGTACACCCGCTTCGAGCCAAAACGGTCAAGCAGGCCGCCTGACGGCAACTGGCCCAGCACATAAGCCCAACTGAATCCCGAAAAGAGATAACCCAGCCGAATCGGAGTAAGGTTGATGGTCTTCTGCATCGAGGTGCCAGCCAGCGACAGCGCCACGCGGTCGCCATAGCTGAAGCAACTCACCGCAAAAATGATGCCGATGACCAGATACCTTACGTGAGTTTGCTGCTTCTCTGACACAGCCGGGATTTCCATTCCGCTCGGTTCCTGTGCCGAGCCCGGTAATTGCGTGGCGCCGAGTGAGTTGACGACTTATGCGGTGGAGTAAACAAACTGAATGAGCCCGCGGATGTATCCGTAACAGAACGCGAAAGACTGCAGCGATCCGGGATCGGCGTTGTCAGCGGCCAACGGCACGTGATCGGGCATCAGCATGTACGGATAGCCGACTTCCTTGTAGACCTTGATCGCCTTCACAAAATCGACGTCGCCCTCGTCGGGAAGCACTTCGACAAAATCGTTGCGGTGTCCGCGGATGTTGCGGAAGTGTACATTGAAGATTTTCTTGCGCGTGCCGAAATAACGGATCACGTCGAAGATCTGCGTCTTCGGGTCCGCAAGCATCTCCGACACCGTCCCCTGGCAGAAATTCAGGCCGTGGTAAGGGCTCTCCTGAATGCTGACGAACCTTTTCAACCCGTCGACCGTGCCCAGCACCCGGTCCACGCCCATGTATCCCTCGGGCGGAACGCCGGGATCCTGCGGATGGCAGGCCATGCGAATCTTGTACTCGTTGGCTACCGGGATCACGCGATCAAGGAAGTAGGTGATGCGCTCCCAGAAGGCATCGGCGTCTACTCGGCCGGCTTTGGTGAGCGGCTCCGGCGGCGGCGTCTTGGCTAGGTCCCAATAGGAATCGAGCGAGTCCCCGCGGCCCGGAATGCGTCCGCTCCGCAGCACGCCCAGAATGCTCATGTTGTATTTGATCGATGGAATTCCCGCCTGCGCGCAGTTGCGGATGTAGGTCTGCAACTGCTCGATGTCGCGGTCGCGCTCGGGGCTTTCGGCGAGCATGATGGCCGGATGCTTTTCCCGGTCGATGAAGCTGGAGGCGAGAAAGGGCGGCGCGATGCAATCAACGCTGATATCGTACTTGGCGGCCAGATCCATCATCGTCCTTAATTCGTCGACGGTGGCGTAGAGCCTGTCGCCCTGGATATCGGGATAGCCGCAGATGTGCCGCACGCTGTAGCGCGCCAGGTATTTAAGGTGAGTTTCGTTGGTGGGACGCGTCTGGTCGCCAAGCTTCATGCGCCCCGGCGCGGAAACCGCTTCGGCATTGGAAGCCTCCGGCGCCATCCCCTGCGTGGCGGCAACGCCGGCTGCAGCGCCGGCGGCGATGAATTGTCTGCGGTTCATGAGTCCCTTTCCTCAGCGAGTAATCCAGACAAGACTTCAACGCATCTTTTGGAGTACCCGAAAGCGCCGTAAGACATCATACAGCCCCATGGATTCGCCGAGCGAGATACTTTCTGAATCGCAGCAAATTCAGCAGCAAATGCCGAGGCATTCGCAGGGCAACGCTGATATGATGTCAGACAAGTGGAGCAGAAAAGAACTGGCGCCATCGAATCCGACGGCAGAAAACACGCTCCCAGCCTCAGCGAGCAGGTGGTCGCGCGTTTCTCTGCCATGATCGAGAGCGGCTCGCTGGCGCCGGGCGCCAAGCTGCCGCCTGAATCGGAAATCGTGCGCCGCGAAGGCGTCAGCCGCACCGTGGTTCGCGAAGCC
>JASHOY010000486.1 GCA_030038435.1 Acidobacteriaceae bacterium
GGTGCGCTGGCATTGCGTCCGGCGGCTCATGTCGCTCGGATCGCGATACATGCTTACGCAACTGGGATATCTGGGCATGTACCAGAGCCAGCCGATGATCATCACTCAGATCATGGGACCGAAGAGCGTCATCATCTTTGTCATTGCTCAGAAGGTAGTGACTTTGCCAATGGACCTGATCTATATGGCCACAGCGCCTTTCGTTCCCGCCTTTGGCGAGGCGATGGCACGGCATGACTGGCCCTGGATCCGTCGCGCCTACCGCAAGACCACTTTCGCTTCGCTAGCGGCCGGAATTCCGGTTACCATTGCGGCCGCACTGATCGCCCAGCCGCTTATCCGGTACTGGGCCGGGCCCGAGGCGGTACCGAGCGTAGAAATAATCCTTTGGCTTTGCGTCTACAACGTCATCGGTCTTACGCTGATGGCAACCGGGCAGTTGCTGACAGGAACCGAACGCGTGAATCCGCTGGCATTGTCGGTTTCAGTTTGTGCAATAAGCACCATCGGCGTTGGCATCCTGCTCTGCCAGCAGTTTGGACTCAGCGGTGTGGCGGCAGCCATGGCGATCAGCAAGGTATCATTTTTCCTGCCCATTCAGGTCTGGGGAATGCGCACGCTCTTCAAGTCCGAGTCGGTGCGTGCTGGGCTCGCTGCGAATGAGCCAGCGTTCTGATTTGCGAATCCCCCCGCTGATCCCGTTAAGCAGCGGTTTGAATAAACTTCTGTAATCATCGCGGAGAGCGCCTGTGAACCTGCGCCTTAGACTCCATACGGTTCCATCTGAAAATACTGAACCTGTTTCGTCGATGGGCGGGTGGACGAAATGGGTGATGTTTATGCTGATTGGCTCCGAAATCGGCAAGGCCTTTTACTACATTGGCGTTCCGCCAGCCAAGATCTTCATCGGCGATGTCGTTCTGTTTCTTTTCTTTTTGCTTCGGCCCCGAGAGTCTTGGGGGGCGTGGGCGCGTTTCCTGGTGCACAAAAATGAGTTCAGCGCGTTTTCCTGGGTTCTGCTTCTTTCCGTTCTTTACGGCGTTCTGGAAGTGATCTGCGGCCTTTTTTACGGCTATCCCCTGGTGGCCGCACTCGAACTCCTGGTTTTCAATCTCTATCCCGCGTATCTCTTTCTCGGCATCTGGGCGGGAGGAAACCACTTCACGATCGTTCGCAAGATCATGAGGTTTTACGCGTGGTGGCTTGCTATCTATGGTCCCGCCTATCTGCTTTACCTGCATAAGATCCCCTGGACGATGCCGGGCTCGACGGTCCCGATCTTTGGCCAACCGGGTGGCGGCGGCATCATCATCCTGGCGCTCCTCTCCCTGGAACGGCGGCCCTCCCGATTCTGGTACCTGATGGTAATGGCTGCCGTCATGATGTTGGCTGTGCAGGTACGCGCAGAATGGCTCAGCACCATCGTCGCTTTCGTCATCTGGGGCACGCTTGAGCGCAAGATGACCAAGGTGCTTTCCGTCGCCGCCCTGGTTGCGGTACTGCTGGCGGCTGGGTACGCCGCAGACGTCGACATTCCCAGTCCCGCCCAACGCGGCGGTGCAGTCTCTTCCCGCGAAATCGTGGCCCGCGGACTCTCCGCCATCAGTCCCAGTCTGGCCCAGGAATACACAGGTTCCAAAGACACTGGATTCTATGCCGGGACCATCTCCTGGCGCACTCGCTGGTGGAATGCTATCTGGGACTCGGTCAATACGTCCCTCACATCTATGGCCATCGGCAATGGATATGGTTTCCCGCTTGACAATCTGGTGCCGTACCTTCGCGGTGTGAACCTCAGAACCCCGCACAATATCTTCTTCTTCACCCTCGGCTACTCCGGGTGGATAGGAGTCCTGCTCTTCTTTTCTCTTCAGGCGACCCTTGTTTTCCTCTTATGGCGCGTATACAGGCTCACCGGGCAAAGCTTCGGACTTGCGCTGCTGGCAGCTACAGTTACGACCGCCCTGTTCGGAGATCTCTTCGAATCCCCAATGGGAGCAATTCCGTATTATCTTATGATGGGTCTGATCATTGGCCCTGTGCTGCGGCAGTATGTGGCAGCGCCACATCCTGATTTTGAGCGAAGCGATACTGCGGACCTCGAACCGGTGTCCGTCGTGCTTTCCAGTCAACACAGCCATGACCCAGAACCGTCCAACGTCTTGACAACTCGCCGACTGGGTTTGCGGAGTACGCCATGAAGCGACTTTCTATCTGCTGTCTCATTCTCGCCTGTCTCAGCGTTACTACCAGCTTTGCCGCTACCGTAACGGTTCGCCCCGAAGGGCGGAACGGCGCGCAGCAGGTCGACGACACACCTGCTATCAATCGCGCTATCAGCAGGAGCAAGCCGGGTGATGTTATCTATTTCGATCCAGGAACTTACATAATTGACTTACCCGGGATCAAACTCCTCGCCGATCGCACTTATCGCGGCAATCCATCCTTACCCGCCGTGCTGGTTGGAAGCGGCGGCTATACCCTAGCAAACTCGCAATTTGATCGGGCAACAGGCATCTCAATTGAGTACCTGGTTTTTGACGGAGGAGGGCTACGGCTGCGGGGAGATAAAGTCCCGGCCCTGCAGATCTCGGTTACGCACTGCACCTTCAGAAACATCGTGACCGACAACCAGAACTGGACGACACACATGGGGATATTTATGGAAACCGGAGCGGTTCAATCTCACTTCGATCACAACCGTTTCTATAACATCTTCACGGGCGGTCAGTATGGGCTGAAGGACGCGGATGCGACCGGGATCTTCGGGTATGGCTTGTCGCGTAGCACAATTTCGGACAATACTTTCGATTTTGTCAATGAAGGTATCCATATTTTCTTCGATACTACAGACGGCACCGACGTAGTCGTGTCTGGAAACCGTTTTACCCGCGTCCACCGCATCAGTATGGAATTCCAGCACGGCAAAACCAATGGTCTGATCGTGGAAAACAATATAGTCTCAGACCCGCTCAATCCTTTTTGGCTCACCTATGGCATGTCCGTGGCCGCGAATACCGATACCGGCAAGGGGATCATCGTCCAGAACAACACGGTTATAGCGAACACGCCGCTCGATAAATCGAAGGTCAAGGGGAATTACTACCCCTATGGCATTGAGGTTTGGGGAGACAACACGGTGGTGCGGAACAATCGCGTCATCGGATTATGGGGGATCGGAATCGGCATTGGAGATTCCCGGAACATGCTGGTCGAGAAGAATCTAATTTGCGGAAAAGTGGCAACTTATGGCAAGAGCATTAATCAATACTACGGGCCACAACCAGGCACGCAGCTGCTGGAGAACACTGTAACACGTAACTGCCCCGCGGATGCGCTCGCCATGGTATCCACAGTAAATCATTAGCTTTCGGCCCGATTCTTTAAGTCAAATCGTAGGGCGCCGGCTCCATGTTGTCTCCGGACGTGAAACAGCAGCGCCTGAGTGCGACATTCGTGTCGCATCTTGGCGCTCCATTAGATTGAGTGAAAATGCTACTCTCATTTTGTCGTAGAAGGAATCTCAGTTTTGTAGCTGAGATTGCGGCAGCATTGTCCCCGGTACTTCGAAGATGAGATTGTTGACTCGCATAGTCCGCTGGTTTTCTGAGCATAAAGATTCGGAATGGTGCCAGATATGAGACTGAATTGCGAAACCAGAGAGTGGTATGCGTTCCGTGTGCGCCCCCGCCACGAAAAGATGGTTTCCGGCGCTCTGCGGCGGAAGGGATATGAAGAGTTTCTGCCCGTGACCCGATCGCGGCACAAGTGGTCCGATCGTTCGAAGGTCGTGGAATTGCCGCTATTCCCCGGATATATTTTTTGCGGAGCGCGCCGTTCTGACATCGGCGGCATACGCTCGACTCCGGGCATTGTCGACGTGATTCGTGCTGGTGTACAGCCGCTTCCCGCGCGCCAGGAAGAAATCGAAGGTCTACGCCAGGCAGCTGAGGCAGATCTGCCGCTGGAGAGCTGCGCCTTCGTCGAGAGTTCTGCCAGCGACCAGCTGCGGATTACCTCAGGTCCACTCAAGGGACTGCAAGGTCTACTAATAGAAGTTCGTGGTGCCGAAAGGCTGATTCTCTCAGTCGAGTTGCTGCGCCGGTCAGTCATGGTGGAACTGCCACCCTCCTCAGTCGTGCTGTGCACTCCGGTTTCCATCCCCATTCCCGAGAAGGCTGTCGCATAGGCGGCCGACAGGAGTCAGCGCATTTGAAGCGGGAAGGGTTCCCGATCTGAAATGGCAAAGGAGAGAGTATTCCCATGCGGAAGGGTTCGCAAAGCGCTCTTCATACCGTGTCCGTCATGTTGGTTTCTCTGACGTTCGCTGTGACGGCGATGGCACAAACGGGAACGTCAATGTCTTCCCAAGATCTTAGTTCAGTCCCGATCGGGCAGCGGCTGGCGGCTTCTCCATTGGCGCATTTACCAGTTGATCCCGGCAACTACGTTCTGGGAGCGGGCGACATGGTTTCAGTGAGGATTTTCGGAGCCAACGATATGACCGGGCAACCTGTCGAGGTGGACGGAAATGGAAAACTGAATTTGCCCATGGTCGGCGAAGTTCCGGCGGCAGGATTGACCGTTCTGGCGCTGCAGTCGGAACTGACCAAGCGCTATGCCTATTATTTCAAGCAGCCTCAAGTGAATGTAACCGTGACCAATTATCGCAGCCAGCCGGTCACGGTATTAGGCGCCGTAAACGCGCCTCACGTCGTTGACCTACGCGGTCCAACGCGGCTCATGGATGTGATTTCGGATGCGGGCGGGCTGATGCCTGACGCCGGCGACAGGATCATGATCACGCGACCGGTTGCTTCGCCAGGAGAGACTGCCACCAACGGAAAGTTCCAGACGCAAGTTATCGATCTCGGCAAGATCATCAACGGCACTGATCCCAACGCAAATGTACTGATCCACGCTCACGATTTGATCACCGTTCCCAAAGCGCACATGGTGTACGTGGTGGGAGATGTGACGAAGCCAGGGGGCTATGTACTTGATAGCTTCGACAGCCTGACAGTTTTGCAGGCCATTGCACTGGCCGGTGGCACGACTAGTACCTCGGCGATGTCTAGATGCCGGATATTGCGTGCGCCGGCAAAGCAAGGTGCACAGCGGGCGGAGACCAAAGTCAATTTGAAGAAAATCATGGACGACAAATCTCCGGACCTGTCGCTCCACGCCGACGATATTCTCTTTATCCCCAACAGCAGTTCCAAGAACGCCGGCCTTCACGCGCTGGCACTGGCCGCGAACATCGGTACCGGGTTTGCAATTTGGCGCTAACAGATCAAGTGAATGGAGCCAATCCGCTATGCATATTTCTCCTGTGAGGCAGAGAGCCTTTTCCCCGCCAGAAGTCAGCAGATCTGCGACGACACGGGGTGCGCTTGCAGTTTCCGCACCTCCCGCCGTCTACGGCACGCTGGAAGAGGAAATCGAATACCTGGCGCTGCTGCGGCGTCACCGCTATGCGGTCCTCGGAATTTTCGCCGTGTGTCTCGCCGCTGGAATTCTATATTCCCGCTTCGCTCCTCGCACGTATCGTGCGGAAACCGTTCTGGAGATCACTGGCGTAAATCAGGATTTCATGAACAGCCAGGACGTGAATCCGACTGGCGGCGGCGTGGAGCCGGATGGATATCTGGAAACTCAAATCCGGCTGCTCCAAAATGAGACATTGGTCAATCAGGTGGAGAAGACCATGGCTCCCCAGGTTCCCAGCTCGATTGCCTCCGGTGAAGCCGCGCGTGAGGCATTTATAGGGAAAATGCTGGCGGATGCCAAGGTGAAAGAGGAGGGCTCGTCCGATTTGGTAAGCATTACACTTACCGGACCGAATCCTACGCTGGTGGCGAATACTGCCAATGCGCTGACGGCTGGTTATATCCAGGAAGGGGAAAACGCGCGCATCTCTGCCGCTGATTCCACCAGCAAATTCCTGCAGCAACAGCTCACCGGTGCGCAGAACAAATTGCAGGCATCGGAGAATGCTCTGCAGCAATATGCCAACGCAAGCGGCATCGTCATCTCTCCCAGCGATCAAGATCCGGTTGCCACTGAACATCTGCGCGAGATTCAACAAGGACTCGCGCAGGCGCAGTTGGACCTTGCAAACCAGGAATCCCAGATGGAGATGATCCGTAATTCTCCAGTCCAGGCACTGCCCACGGTAACCGACGATCCCACCATCCAGGGTGATCGCGCGCGGATCACCGATCTGAATCGTCAATTGGCCGATCTGAGCACTACCATGACTCCGCACAACTACAAAGTCCGCCAGGTGCAAGCTCAGATTCAGGATCTTCAAAATCAGATGCAGCGGGAGCAGGAGATTATCGTCTCTCGCATGAGAGTACAGGACCACGCAGCCGACCGGCGGGTACAACTTCTTCGCGATGCCTACCAGAAGCAGTTGGGCGTTGTGTTCAGTCAAGGAAGCAAACAAGTTCGCTTTAACATGCTGCAACACGAAGTTGATGTCAACCAGTTGATTTACCAGTCCATGTTGCAAAAGGTCAAGGAAGCCGGAATTATGGCAGGTCTCAAGGCTTCCAATGCCCGGGTGGTCAGCGCGGCCGAAGCTCCCGAGATCCCATACTCGCCAAAACTGTTAATCTGCCTCCTGTTAGCAATTCTATCGGCGATTGCCCTCTCGGTACTCTATATTCTCGTGGCCGAGCGCCAAGACCACAGTGTCCGCTCCCCTGGGCAAGCGGAACAGTATTTGGCTCGACCGGAGCTTGCCGTGATTCCCCGCGCGCGCCTTGATGCGAAACCCTCGCGGAGATCGATGGGGCTGAAGCTAAATGAAGGGCGGGGCCCGACAAGACTGCATCCGATGCTGCAGCATTGGCGGAATCCGGACCGGGCATTTCTCGCGGAAGCGTATCGTTCCGCCGGCACCTCGATTCTCTTCAGCCGCAACGGCGCGGAGGCCCCGCACGTTCTGTTGGTCACGAGCCCGCAGCCGGAATCCGGAAAGACCACGACGACGGCCAATCTTGCGGTCAGTCTCGCCGAAGGCGGCCGCCGCGTGCTCATCATCGACGGGGACCTGCGCCGTCCCGCGCTGCCCCAGCTATTCGACATTCCGAACAGGGATGGCCTGAGTAACCTCCTGGACGGAGCGGACACCCTGGATGACTCTCATTTCGTCCACACCACAAGCTTTTCCGGCGTACATGTGCTGTGCGCAGGCGGAATCCGAGGAAGCGTCGGACGTCTTCTCCATTCCGACCGTCTGGCCGAAGTTGTGGAAATGTTCCGGCACCAATTTGATTTCGTGATGATTGACGCGCCTCCGCTTCTCGGCCTGGCCGACGCTCGCATTCTCGCCCGATATACCGATGGCGTGATCCTGGTCTGCCGTGCCGGCCGAACCAGTGTTAGCGATCTGGATGAGACCAGCAGGCTCCTGGCCGAAGATGGAACCCACATCCTCGGCACCATTCTGAACGGATACGACCTACAGCGTGAAAAATCGTCACACTACACTAGTTATCTGCGATATATCCAATAGGCAGATACAAGCCGGAGTCGATTAAGAGACCGTAAGTTGCCGACGGGTCGGGCTCTAATCCGAAAGTAGAATCCCGATATCCAGGGTTCCTTACCCAGTCATAAACAGCTCAAACACCGCATACATGGGGGAATTAAGTGAACATAGCTCCGGGAGTAGCACCAGTTCTAAACCCCATCGGCCTAGAGCCGCTTTCGTCTCATCCCAAAGTATCTGTCCTGGTTTCGAGCTATAACTACCAGGAATTTCTTGGAGAAGCGATAGAGAGCGTACTGGGTCAGACTTGGCAGAACTTCGAGCTAATCATCTGCGATGATGGATCCACGGATGCCTCCGCTGAAGTGGCTCGAGGATACAGCCGGCTCGATCAGCGTGTCCGCGTTATCGAAAAGGAAAACGGCGGACAAGGATCCGGCTTCAATGCCGCATTCCGTGAATCTAGTGGAGAGATTCTCTGCCTGCTTGATGCAGATGATTCCTTTCGGCCACAGAAACTGGAGCGGGTGGTGCAAGGGCATCAGCGACACCCCGAGGCCGGATTCGGACTGCACCGCGTGCTCCGCGTGAACCGTAACAAGCGTCCACAAGGCGTCTGGCCTCTTCGTCCCGCATTGCCGGAAGGATGGCATGGGGAACAGATGCTGAAGGAAGGAGGTGTGCTGAGTTACATGCCGCCGACCTCCGGGCTCAGCCTGCATCGCACCGTGGCAGAGCGCATTTTTCCACTGCCGGAGACACACCCGCTTACTGCACTCGCCGATCAAGTCATCACGCGGCGCGCGCCTTTGCTTACCTGCGTGGTGCGAAGTCTGGAAGTCCTCTCCGAATACCGGCTGCACGGCTCCAACTCTTACGAACAGGGTCGAGTAACCGCAAAGTCACTGCTAAGGGAAATCCTCAATTGCCGGGCGCTTTGGGAGGCGGAGCGTGAATTTCTCGCTACGCTGGACCCGCTTCTCGCACTCCGCCTCCAGCCAGTCGAGGAGAGCCCGTATTTAGTCTATCTCGAGTATCTCTATGCGCGCATGTCACGATCGGCCGACACGCTCATCAGTTATCGCCGCCTCATGCGGGATATGGAGGCGGATCCGAACTCGCGCCTTCTATGGCTGTGGCGATCGTCCATATATTTTCCCCCTTTTCTTTTTGACAAGATGGTCAATCTGATGAACCGCCAAAGTGCGGTAAAGCAACTCGTCGCCCGTCTTTGCGGAGTGGTTTAGGATTTCCGGCAGTCAACTTTAACTGCCTCTACCACCCAAAAGGCGCTCGATGCTGTCTGCGTCATGCCGGTTTAAATACCTTGCGGCCTTTTTTGATGCAAGATATGTCTTTTATTTGCAGGGGGAATAATCAGATTCGAAAGGCACAACTTCAAGTTAAATCCCCTCTTGCCTCGCTCCGTCGCGTCCACCAACGTACCCTGAGATTTCCCGCCGCTTCCTGATTATGCGCATCGCAATCTTCGACTACAAAGTTGTATCCGGTAACCCCTGCGGCGGCTGCCACCTGGCGATCCTTCGATCTCTTTGTCGCGAACATGAGTTTACGGTCTTTTCTGTCAGTTTTGAGAATCCCGATCCGGATCGCATTGCCTGGGTGAAAATTCCCTGTCCCACCCGGCCGTTGGCGCTGCTTTTTTTGACTTATCATCTGCTCGCACCGTGCATCTATCTTCTTTACAGGTTACGCACTGGGAAATGCTTCGATGTGATTCAGTCGGTTGAGAGCAACCTCAGTTTCGGTGAATTAATTTACTCGCACTTTTCTCATACGACATACCTGCGACGTGGCGGGTCCTCCAGGACCAGTCTGCGCGGCCTCTTGCGCTGGATTGATAATCTCTTTCACTCCTGGGTAGAGCGCCCGCGTTATCGCTCGTCCCGGCTGATTGTCACTCCATCGGCAGGTCTTGCGGACGAGCTCGCTTCAGATTTAGGAGTGTGCCGCGAACGCCTCCGTGTCATCTCCAACCCTGTCCGCGTAGCCGAAATGCGTCGTCCCGGCGATTTCGATCGTGACTCTCTCCGGCACCCCTGCGGATACCTTCCCCAACATCTCATTTATGTATTTGCCGCGCTCGGCCACTTCGAGAGAAAGGGTCTGCCGCTTCTCATCCAGGCGTTCGCAACCGATGCGCCGGCAAACGCAATGCTTCTTGTCGTGGGCGGCGAGAGAGATGTCGTCACTCATTGGCAGAATGCGGCAAATGCAGCCGGCGCCGGCTCACGCATACGTTTTGTCGGAATGCAGCGCGATGTTCGGCCATTCCTGTGGGCCGGCGACGCTTTTATTCTTCCCTCCAAATACGAGACGTTTTCCCTGGTAACTTATGAAGCAGCCGCCGCCGGGTTGCCGGTGCTTGCTCCGCCTCTAAGTGGGATTACCGATCTTCTACGCGACGGCGTAAATGGCTTTCTGATCTCCACTGACGTTGGCACCGTTACCCTAGGCTTGCACCGGCTTGCAAATTTATCCCCTACCGAACGACGGCTAATGGGAGAACGCGCACGACTGGCTGCCGCAAGTTTCTCAGAGCAGCGTTTCGCCGAACAGTGGCGGGTGATCTATGCTAACTGGCCATTGCCGGCATGTACTTCGGCCTCAAGCAATGCGACAATTTCAAACCACTTCTCCAGTATGACTTTCCCACTTAGTTATGTCGTCCGGAATAGCTGCCTTGGGAGGGCCCCGTGTTCGGTGTGACTTGCGACTCTTCGCTCAATGCGAAGGCTCATCCAGGAGCCGCCCTGGTTTCGATCATCGTTCCGTGTTACAACTGCGCAGCGTTTATCGCACACTCCATCGAGAGCGCTCTCGCGCAAACTTACTCGCGCGTTGAAGTCATCGTGGTCGACGATGGATCGACCGACAACAGCGCGGAAATTATCTCCCGTTACCCTGTCCAGTGCATTCGCACCAATCGCGAAGGTGTGTCTGGAGCGCGCAATCGGGCAATCCGAGAAAGCGGTGGGGAGTTTCTTATCTTTCTGGATGCAGACGACCTGCTGCTTCCCCATGCGGCGCAGGTCGGCGTGTCGGCCTTACTCACTCATCCTGAATGCTGCATGGCCGTTGGCGCGCATAACTTGATCTCTTCAGAGGGGCATTTTCTGCGCCGGCGCGACAAGCCCGTCAGGCTGCGCGATTATTACGCCGGTCTGTTACGTAGCAATTTCATCGAGTGCACCAGTTGCGTGGTTTTCAGGCGTAGCATGGTTGCGCGCTGCCAGTGGTTTTCTCCGGAGCTGAACGGTGCGGAAGATTATGACTTATATCTGGAGTTAGCCAGGCAATATCCCATTTACTGCCACTCCGACGTCGTGTCCGAATACCGTATCCACGATGGCAATGCCTCTCGTAACTCGGAAATGATGCTTTGCAGCACGCTCCGCGTGGTTCGCAGCCAGGCCCGATATGCCATAGGCGCTCCCTACCGTATATATTCCTATCTTTATGGTTTCTGGTTCTGGCGCCGCAAATACGGGCGTCAGCTGACTCGCGAACTTGTATTCAGTAGCCGCAGCAAAGGTGTGACACGAGATCGGTGGAAAGCCCTTGCCAGCGCTTACCCAGTCGGGGTGCCCATCGCTCTTGTGGGCCGCTTTCTGCCGGTGCAAGTTGCAGCGGTTGCATTCCACATACGGAAGGGAACCGGAATCCCGGATATGCATTCCGATCCGAGAGGAGCCGGCGCGAGTTCCCCGCCCAATTCCGCTGCTTTTCCTTGAGGTGAATCATGTCCTTCCCGCAAGTCCGCGCGCATCCGCGGCTTCACCCGGAAGGTACAGTCTCCGGGAAAGCTCCATTGCGAGCGCCCCGCAACGACGACGGCCTCGGCCCTTTTCGCGGTCTCGCTTGGGTATTCGCCGTCTACGTTGTGCTGCTTATCCTGGTTGCGATTGGGTATTTAGTTGCGACGTTCTTTTAAGTGGATGCTAATGCCATCTGACGAAATGAGGATTTCTATGCAGCTTGCGGGCGCCATTCTGCAGTGGAGGAGACAACTGCAGCCAGGGCGAACCGTGCGGCGCTTCCGGCGCCTTCTCCATCCATCCGAGAGAACAGCCTCTATTTTTGTTTATCATCGTATTGCTGAGCCCGCGATTGACCCCTGGGGCCTGGCGGTTTCTCCTGGCCAATTTCGCGAGCAATTGCTTTGGCTCAAGGCCCATGCAGATCCGGTGCCTCTGGAGGCAATCGTGCTCGCACGCTCGCCGCATGACCTCCCGGAGCGCCCCGTCGCCATCACCTTCGATGACGGCTATGCAGACGTTCTTTTCAACGCTCTGCCAGTGCTGGAAGAACTTAAGCTTCCGGCAACGGTGTTTCTGACCGCCGGATATGTCGATCTTCCCGGCGAGGTGTGGTCAGACGAACTGGCTTGGCGGATTCTGCTCCTGCAGGGCGACATGATGAGACTGGCGCGCAGTTGTGGTTTCTCACCCCCTTCCCTGCGGGCTTCTTCCGGCTCCTCTTCCTGGTATGCCTGGGAATCGCCGGCCGACCTTCGCCAATGGCTCTATAGCGCGCTATGCACTCAATTGGTGGGTTCCTCGCCGGCCCGCCAGAACCTGGTGGTCGAGGAGGCTCGCAAATGGACGGAAGGAGATCCTCCCGCCGCTCCTGCGCGTTTCCTCACCTCTGGAGAAGCACAGAGACTGGCATCCAGCCCCTGGATCGAGATCGGCGCTCACACGGTCACACATCCAGCGCTCGCCAATCTAACCCCGGCTGAGCAATCTTTTGAAATCGCCGAAAGCCGGGAAATGCTCGTACGGCTGACCCGGCGGGAAGTTCGCAGTTTTGCCTTTCCCTACGGCAAGAAGCATCATTTCAACTCCACATCGGTTCAGGCAGTCCGCGACGCCGGATATCGCTGCAGCTGCGTGAACTACGGCCGCCCAGTTTCTCGAAACACCTCTCGTTGGATGTTGCCGAGATACCAAATTCTCAATTGGGGAGCACAGCGCCTGGCATGGGAAATGAGACGATGGTCTCAGGAGTAGTTGACATCCGGAATTCATCTGGTTCGCTCTGCCTTCCGATGATTCCGCTTTCGCCGCTGCCTGCGCGGCCTTCCGTCAGCGTCCTGATCACCAGTTACAATTACGGGCGTTTTCTCGCTCAGGCAATCAATAGTGTACTGAGTCAGTCCTGGCCCGAAGTGGAAGTTGTTGTGTCAGACGACGGTTCGTCCGACAATTCCTGCGAGGTGGCGGATGGCTTCATACGCAGGGGGCAGCCGGTAAAGCTGCTCCGAGGATCTCACCAAGGCATGGCAGGCTGCCTGAACGCAGCTTTCCAAGCCAGTCACGGGGAGATCATCTGCTTTCTCGACGCCGACGATTATTTCCTTCCCGGCAAAATCGAATCTCTGGTCAAAGCATTCCGAGCCGACCCCGGCGCCGGATTCGCCATTCACCGCGCTCGCATGATCGACCCGCAGGGCCGGCCTCGTGGCCTCTACCCACTCATGCGCGCATTGCCCAGCGGCAACCGCGCCGCAGCCACACTCGAGAACGCGGGCGTGCTGATGGGCCTGCCTCCCACTTCAAATCTGGTTCTGCGGCGAGAGATCGCGGAACGAATATTTCCCTTGCCCGCCGATTTTACGGGGTACGCAGAACAGGTGATTCACCGCCTTGCACCTTTGATGACCTCAATCTGCGCCATCGACCAACCACTTTCCGTCTGGCGCCTCCACGGAAGCAACGACGGCAACTCCGCGAGAGTCGCGCCGGAGCGGCTGGAACGAGAACTCAATTTCATGCTTCGTCTCTGGAGCCAGCAGCAGAATTACCTGTCAACCCTGGGTAGCGAGTTCTCAAAGCAACTGCCGCCTCTCGATGTCAGCGCGCTCCACCTGCGCATGCGATACATGTTGCTTCGCCTGCGCCGTGAGCCTGCCGGTGACTGCCATGCCGCGCTCTGCCGCCAGTCTGCACAAGAGGACAGCATTTCGGCATTCTTCTGGCGGCACTCGCTGCATCTTCCCCTCCCCGTCTTCCGCCGCTGTATCGACCTTCTCCAGACTCAAGGCGCGGCAAAAGAATGGTTTGGACGCCTACTCCGCTGCTTCCGCTGAACCCGCGTGCAAATTGCAATGAGCGGAGACAACTTCCCATAATCCGGGGCTGAAATTTCGTATTGGTCAACAGTTTTTAGGGGAATTTTCTCGATTTGGCCTCCATTTCAGGTTATCAAAGTTTAACCACACCCCCGGCCAACCCCTATGGATAATTGCGAATCTTCCCTCTCATGGGAACAAGGTATTCAGGGTTCGGGTCGGTGGACGGAGTCTTAAATATAGGGCGTGAAGTCCGCACTGGCGCCTCGCGAGGGGCCAGGATACCTGAATTCAGCCTGTCCGAATTTTGCCCTCTTGTTCGACCGTTTCCATCTAAACAGATATCCATTTAGCTCGATCGTTATCCGACTGGTTCAAAATTCAAGTTCTGACAATTCTGAGAAAGTCGAAGTCCAGTGAGGCTGCTTCTTCTGGCAACCATCACATATTTACCCAAATCTGCCATAAAGGATCTTTGACACTATGAAAGAGAGAATTCTGAACGGATGGAAGGAAATCAGTTCATATCTGGACCGTGGAGTTCGTACTGCTCAGCGATGGGAGTTGCAGTTCGAGATGCCGGTTCATAGGCCCGCCAGCAAACTACGTACCGCGGTCGTAGCCTTTACTGATGAACTGGATCAGTGGCTCGTTCGTAACCGTTCGCGCCTCGACCTGGAGAGGCCCACTGAGGACGATCTCGATCCTGCGCGCGTGCGCCAATACCTGTACCGCCTTCAGGCGGAGGCGCGCGATATTGCAATGCGGTTGTCTTTCCTGGAACACCAGATGCTTCGTAATCCGGTGTTTCGCTCCGCGCCCCAAATCCGGCAAGAGCCCCAGATTCTCCGCCGTGCGAGTTAGACGCACGGCCCCCTGGGCTATGTGAATCGAAAGAAGCCTGCCCAACAAGGAGAGCCCGGTGAAAACCGGGCTTTCCCCTTGCGATCATAGATTTAGTTACCGGCGCCGCAAGACATGGAGGAAGATGTCGAGTTTCCGCTGATTGTCGTCCCCGGTTCCGAACCGTACTCGAAATCGACGAAGGTGTTGTTCGCCGCCATGTTGGGGCCGCAAATGGAATTCGATTTTACCGAAAGGTCTAGAGCCACTCCGATCGCTACACCGTGATTCCACAGACCCTCGATTGTATTGTTATAGATCTGCGTGCCTGTGCCCCAGGCTTCGATCCCATAAGGGTAATAGCACCCCGATCCCGTGCAACCTGCGCCCACCGGCGTGTCGCCGTCCACCACGTTATCGTGCACTATAACGCCGGTGCCGGATTGCGAAGTAGCAGCCATGGAGATTCCGTAAGTAAGCGCCCACGCGTTCAGAGGTTCACTTATCTTGTTAAAGGCCACCTCGAGTCCGCCTGCCAGAGAGTCCTGCATCTCGATTGCAATGCGATGCCCCTGAACGAAGGTATTGTCGTTGATGTGGACGTTCTCGCCATCCAGGTTGTCATAGAAGATATGGATGCCTTCATTAAAAGTGTCGAAGTTGTTGTATTCGATCGTCACGTTCGAAAGGCCGTAGCCGAAGATCCCCGACGAAAAGCACTCATCCACAAACTCCGTCAGCAGAGATCCGCCGATATTCTTGAACGTATTGTGCGAAAAGTCACTGTTTGCGGCGCTGGTATCCATAAAGATTGCGATTTCAGTTGTCCAATTCGTGTAGGGTGCTCCGATGTTTTCGAAAGTGTTGTTTTCCACCTTGACGCTGCTCACCGGACCACCCAGATAGAGGCCGCCTCCATTAAATGTGAAGTTCTGCAGCGTAAGACCGCTGCCATAGAAGGTCATCAGGTCGAAACCGCCACTTCCGGAAAGGATTGTTCCCCCGGCAGTAGTGCCAAGATAGGT
This sequence comes from Acidobacteriaceae bacterium, assembly GCA_030038435.1. Lineage (GTDB taxonomy): Bacteria > Acidobacteriota > Terriglobia > Terriglobales > Acidobacteriaceae > Telmatobacter. The sequence continues at coordinate 15,464 of JASHOY010000486.1, forward strand.
GCGGCCCGGCTGAAGCCGAAGCCCGGGATAACTCAGGTTATAAGTCCCAGCGGCGAAGGCGACAGTATCTCCTGGCTCGCTGTCATTAATAGCATCCTGGATCTGGGACATACTCATCGAGGGGTTTACCTGAACCGCATAACCGCTGCTTACGGTGATAGTAACCGAATTGGAAACATGATCCATGCTGACAGAAATAGAAGCAGTGCCGGGATTGATTCCAGTGACCGCTCCCGATTGCACCACCGCCAGCGAAGCATTCGAAGAAGACCATGCTGCCGTGGTTGTGAGATCTTTCGTAGAATTATCGGAATAAGTGCCGATCGCCCGCAATTGAATGGCATCTCCCGCAGTGACGGTAGAACTTCCAGTTACCTGCAATTTCGTGAGGGCAGGCGCGGGAGCGGCGGCAGGGGAAGTCACGGTGACGTTAGTCGCGGAGCTGGCAACACCGTTCCAGCTTGCAGTGATCTGCGCTGTACCTGCGGCAAGCGCGGTCACTTTACCGGCTGTTACCGAAGCGGAGAAATCATTCGAGGTATTCCAGTTGGCGATGGCTGTCACGTCCCGGGTCGAATGATCAGAGTAGTTGGCGGTGGCCGTGAGTTGCATGGCGCCGCCGGTTTGCAACGCAGCCGAGCCGCTGGAGAGGCTGATGGAGTCCAGAGTGGGACTCTGGGCTGCAGTCGTGACATTGATCGTCGTCGAGGCCTTTGTCACCGCGTATTCGGTCTGATTCTGAGGAGTGAAGACGGCGCTCAATGTTTGTGTGCCCGCCTGGAGCGTAGTGCCGGCGGCTGGGGTATAGGTAAAGCTGCCAGGTACACTGGCCGACGCATTGAGTTGCGTCGAACCCAGGACCGTTCCTTCAGGGACGCTGGCCGGTTGATTCCAAGTGATGACGGGGCTCGTGAGGCTCGTTGCAGCGGAATTTGCAAGGAGATTCGAGTTCATTTTGGCGCCGCAACCGGCGATCAGTATCGGGAGCAGAAAAGAAGCACACGTCTGCCATAGCGTAGGAGGAGTACGCATCGTTGACACCATTCCTTATATAAATTTCAAGGCAGAGCCGCGAAGGCCATGGGGGCAGAACAGCAGTCTATGATCCGAGCCAGACTCACCATACTCCCCAGGCGGGATGGCAGGCGCACTCGCAGCGAATGACGTTAGCAGGCTTTCTCTCGCCAGTTCGCAATATTATTTTATGAAGCCTGCGACCATAATACAGACTTTCAGGCGCATGGCCAAATGACCACGGTAACGGTTCACCTGGCGCCCAATGACGAAGGTGGGATTGCATTATTCCGTGCCGGAGTCACTGAAGCTTGAGATCATCGTCATTGGTCCTGCCAGAGCTCGACACAATTCCGCCCTGCGAGATGCAGTGCGAGGTTCACCGAGGCAGACGGAAAGCACGAATGCGAATTCTTATCGCTCACAACCGGTATCAGCAGGAAGGCGGCGAGGATGGCGTGGTCCGAGCTGAAGTCGACCTGCTACGGCAGCATGGCCATACCGTGGAATTATTGGAAGAGGATAACTTTGATATTCAGGGCTGGTCTCAAGCAGTGGGGACCGCCGTTCAATGCGTGTATTCCCGCAATTCCGCGGAAAGGATGCGCAACTCGCTTCGCAGTTTTCTTCCGGACGTAGTTCACATCCATAACTTTTTCCCGAAACTATCTCCGTCTATCCATCATGCCTGTTATCGGGCGGGGGTGCCGGTGGTTCAAACGCTGCATAACTACCGCCTGCTTTGCCCTGGAGCGTTTCTCCTGCGCAATGGACAAGTATGCGAGGACTGCGTCGGCAAAAAACTGGCGGTCGCAGCCGTGCAGCATCGCTGCTACCGCAATAATCTTGGCGCCTCAGCGGCGCTGGCCACTATGCTCGCCGTTCATCGCGCGTGGGGCACCTGGAGCCGCACGGTATCCCGATTCATTGTGCTCACAGAGTTCGCTCGCGAGAAGTTTGCCCAGGGCGGTCTTCCAAGAGAACGTATGATTGTCAAGCCGAATTTTCTGCTCACGGATCCGGGCAAGGGACCAGGAGATGGCGGATATGCTCTCTTTGTCGGCCGCCTCTCAGCAGAGAAGGGTGTGGAGACGCTCTTGTCGGCCTGGCGCAGTCTACCCACCGCCCCGCAACTGAAGATCGTTGGTGACGGCCCGCTGTTTGCGCCTCTGCGCTCCGCCACGCTTGACCAGCCTGCTATCCAGTGGCTCGGCCGCTGTTCCGCCGAAGAGGTTCGCAGCTTGATGGCGCGGGCCGCAGTCCTGGTCGTTCCCTCCGTCTGGTACGAAGGTTTCCCTCTCGTCATTGCCGAGGCTTTCGCCGCGGGACTTCCGGTGATCGCGGCGCGTCTCGGCGCCATGACGGAGCTGATCGAGAACGGCCGCACTGGTCTGCTTTTCCCTCCCGGAGATGCCTCTGCACTGGCGCGGAATGTCGGCCTGGCATTCTCAGAATTCTCGCCTCTGCCGGCTATGCGCACGGCGGCGCGGGCGGCGTTTGAGGGACGTTACACCGCGCAGAGAAATTACTGCATGCTGATGGATGTATACCGTTCGGTGTCCGCAGCGACTCCTGCAGGTCAACAGCTCTCCGCGGCGACGTGAACTGCTCGCCTGATTGCACAGCGCCGGCGGTGGAGATCGCAGATAGAGCCGTCATTAGGGCCGGTTAACAATCTTAGGATGGCGGCCCCAAGAGTGTTAACAGGCCCTGATCAGGTGTTTGCCAGAGTGAGGGCTTATTGGGCGGATTTGGAAATTGCTGCCTCAGAGGCCCGATTCAATGTATTTCCTGCAGAGTGCACTCAATCAGATAAATGTCGCCGAAGGTAACCGTTGCAGGTCTGCACAGTGTATACTGAGGAAGATCGAAGAATCCGATCTGGTCTTTTTTGCTTGTTCCGCTTACCCGCCTGACTCGCAATCAACTCCAAATTGCGTTCGGCGGTACATTTATCAAAGGAACAAGTTCGATGGAACAAGGAACAGTAAAGTGGTTTAATGACGCCAAGGGGTTCGGCTTTTTGAGCCGCTCCAACGGCGAGGATGTCTTCGTGCATTTCTCAGCAATCCAAAGCACGGGCTTCAAGAGTCTCCAGGAAGGTCAGGCCGTAACCTTCGATGTCGTAAGGGGTCCCAAAGGCTTTCAGGCCGAGAACGTACGGATCGCATAAATTTCAACGCATCTAATCCGAACAGGGCGGCCAAGGCCGCCCTGTTTGTTTCTTCCCAAAGGAGACTTTCATGGCGAAAATTGCTCCCCGGCGCGACAGGTATTTTCTGCGCGATCTTCACCAGGAGATCGATCTGTATGATCGCAAGATCGCCTATCTCGACAAGTTCGTGGAGTTCGCCTCACCCGCGGACCGCGAGGAGGCCGAGAAGGGTCTGCAAGCGAAGAGAGCGCCTCTTGAGAAAGCTGCCCTGGAACTTGCAGCATCGGGAGTGGAATACGATGAGAAGGATCTTCCCCGATCCTTCCGCGCGATGAATATCGAGCGTCACTCCGCAGGAAAGAATCTCACCTTAGTAAAACGATCGTAAGGTGCCTCGAACTGCGCAGACGCGCAGGTGGATGGCAGGACTCCTGAATGAGCCTCCGTGTCGCGAATGAGAGGTCCCTCCCCTTGATGGGCTTAGCCGGATCAGAATCCCAAGCAAGCAGTTGATATTACAGGACTGGTCGGGGCGGAGGGATTCGAACCCCCGACCCTCTGCTCCCAAAGCAGATGCGCTACCAGACTGCGCTACGCCCCGACACTTCTTCGATTGTAGCCTGAACCCCGCCCTTTCACTGATCGTAGGCTTGCGGACCTTCGCGGCCGGCTTGAATCACTTGCAGAGCATCTGCGTTGAGACCAGCCTTTGCGCCAGTCGAATGCCGGATGCCCGTTCAATGCTACAATCGGGAAAGCAGATGGCGGCAGTAGTTCAGTGGCAGAACGCCTGACTGTGGCTCAGGATGTCGTGGGTTCGATCCCCACCCGCCGCCCCACCCCAAACAAAAAAACCTAGATCTATTCAATCCTCCCAGCATGCCATAGCGGACAGTGCTGCTTGATTGGTTCCCGGCTTTTCAAGGGCACAAATGCTCTTCCGCCCCCTCCGCAGGAAGTGCGAAGCCGGAACGCAGCTTCGGCACTCTCAGTACAGGACATCCCCCCGCAGATTGTCTTCTGCTGCGCTCGCCAGACGGGAGGGGCCTTCGGCGTCACTTAGATGGGCGCCATCGAGTCCTGCACCTCGACCCCCGGCGGCGGCGTAAAGTGGAACGTCGCTGCGGGAATGCGGGCATTTGGCTGCTGGTCACGGAAGGTGAAGCGGGTCACTGCGTCGTCGGTTTCGACCATGGTCATTTCGTGGATGATTCCCTCCGCCGTCACCGTCAGGGTGATGCGCGAGATGCGGCTTTCCATGCCTTTGGGAACGCCGGTGAGCGTGAACTGGCCGCCAGCCGCCGGAGCCGTTTGCAGGGCGTTCAGTTCCCTGCCCAGTTGCGCGTGGCCGAGCAGGTATTGCAAAGGCGAACGCAGATCGTTGAGGTCTTTGACGGGGATGCGTTCGGCCTGCGCGTCGCCTCGGGTGTAGGACCACGCATACTTGCCATCGAGAACGAATAATTTGCCCGGGGGCGAGGAATAATCCCATCGCATGCGCCCCGGCTTGAGCAGCAGCAGGGTGCCGCTCTCGCTGCGGTCCACGCCCAGGCCCTGATAATTCTCAGTGAATTCGGCTTTGAGGGAATGCAAGCTGTTGTAATGACGATCAACCCGCTGGGCCAGTTCTTTGGCGCTAGGCGAAGCAGCCTGCGCCAGGGCCGCAGCCGCGCAGGCCACAACTGCGCTCGCCGCCAGCAGAAGCGCGCGGCGCGCTTTCAACGGCGCCGGGCTCACTGCAGGCTCTGCGTGCAGTTGCTGCCGCCCGTCGGATCGTACTTGATCTGTCCGCTCTCGTCGCTGCAGAAGCCGCGGTCGCCGGTCTTGCCCACGGTTTCCGGCACCGCCGTCACCTGGTAGCCGGTGATTCGGTCCGTCCCGTTCTGCGTTACCTTGCTGCAGTTCCCGAGATTGAACTTGTAGCCCGACTTGTATCCCGAAGTCAGATCGCCCTGCAGGATTTGCGAGGAGGTCGGCGACGGCGGCCCGGAACTGGGATCGCCGCCCAGCGCCGAGAGGGTGCAGGTGTATCCGTTTGCCGGATACGTCGACTCGTATTCAATCTCTGCCTGGTTGATCTTCTGAATGGAGTTGATCGCCGACAGATCGTTGGCCCGCTTCTTCAGCGTGCCGAAGGTCGGGATCGCCATGAGCATGAGGATCAGAATAATGGCGATGACGATCAGCAGTTCCATCAGCGTGAAACCGTTGGGCTGATTGCCGTGCCCGGCGCGGCGGTCCAGGAGAGAAGGCTTGCGTTTCATGGGAATCCAGTGCCTCGTGAGAACAGCCCGAATTGCCCCGGCCCATCCTCAGAAAAGATGCTACAACGTACCGACGCGGAAGGGAAATAGAACGCTCGGTCAGCACACCAGCCGGGTGCGGTTCAGCTTTACCCCGTCCAGCCGGCCCAGCAATGTGACCGCAATGCGCGCCGGATCGAAGAGCCGCTGCGCCATCGCCTGCACCTGCGCAGTGTCCACCTCGCTGATGCGCGTGATGATCTCGTCGACAGTAAAGAACTGGTGGAAGTACATCTCCTGGCGGGCGAGGTTGGCCATGCGCGAATTCGAGCTCTCGAGGCCGAGCAGGATGTTGCCCTTGAGCTGGTCCTTGGCGCGGGTCAACTCTTCGTCCCCCAGCGGAATCTCTTTGAGGTTGCGGAATTCGGCCAGCACCAGGTCGATCACTTCCAGCGCCTTGCCCGCCGAGGTGCCTGCATACACGCAGAGCGTGCCGGTGTCGCGATACGGGCTCAGATCGGAATAGATAGAGTAGGCCATGCCGCGTTCCTCGCGGATGGTCTGGAAGAGGCGCGAGCTCATCCCGCCGCCGAGCACAGT
>JASHOY010000487.1 GCA_030038435.1 Acidobacteriaceae bacterium
GTCTACACCAATGCGCAAACCATGGCCTGGATTATGGATACCTTCAGTATGACCAAGGGCTATCCCATTCCCGGCGTGGTCACGGGCAAGCCGGTGAGCCTGGGCGGCTCGCTGGGCCGAAACGAAGCTACCGGCCGCGGCGTTTTCTACACCATCACCTGCGCCTGCGAGCACCTGGGAATGCAACTTCGCGACGCGACGGTGGCCGTACAGGGCTTTGGCAATGCCGGTTCGATCGCCGCGCAAATGCTGCATGACGCGGGTGCGAAAGTGATTGGGGTCAGCGATTCCACCGGCTGCGTTTACAACCGCAATGGGCTTAATATTCCCGACCTGATGCATCTGAAGGCGCTTACCGGCCGGGTCGCCGGTTTTCCGGAAGCCGAAGCCATCAGCCCCGCCGCGTTGCTGGCGCTCAAATGCGACATCCTGATTCCCGCCGCCCTTGAAAATGCCGTGGAAGCCGCCAATGCTGGAGCTGTGAAGGCACAAATCGTTGCCGAAGCCGCCAACGGCCCCCTCACTCCGGCTGCGGATCGCATTCTCGAAAGCAAGGGAGTCTTCGTCATCCCGGATATACTTTGCAATGCCGGTGGCGTGACAGTTTCTTATTTTGAGTGGGTGCAGGACGAGCAACATCTCTTCTGGGAAGCGCAAGACGTCTACAACCGGCTCGAACGGGTCATGCAGACGGCCTTTCGCGATGTACTGAAGGTCAGCCAGGAGCGCAAGGTTCCCATGCGGCTGGCGGCGAACATGCTGGGTATCGGCCGCGTGGCCGAAGCCGTTCAGATCAGGGGCGTTTATCCATAGTCTTCGTTTATAAGTGAATGGAAATAGCCGTCGGCCTCCGGAAACCCATGAAAACGGGTGGGGCAGGGCTGTGCCTGCGTCAACGGCCCGGGAATGGCAAAGTGACTCAAATTCCGCTTTGTGGACCCAAAAACGCCGAACGAAAGCGCTAAAGGTGTAGTATTTCTCTTGGCGGTAGCGACAACGTCTTTGCGTGGGGTAAATGAACTATATGGCACAAATGAGCAATCTTGCAAAACCGGCGACTGGTGAAGTCCTGCTGATCACCAGCGGGGATTTGCGGCTTTCAGCCAACCAGGTATGCTGGCCGGCGCAGCGCGACATGGAAGAAAAACTTACCGCGGCCTTTGCGCGCAAAGGGTTCAAACTGGTCCGCGCGCATCCCTATGACGAAAATCTGAAGCACGGCTTTATATCCTCGCAACGCCAGGGCATGGATGTCTTCATGAAGATTCATCCCGAAGCGCGGCTGGTTTTCGCCACGGCTGCGTGGCAATACAGCCATCACGTACTGCCCGGCCTGCGCAGCCACCAGGGGCCGATCCTCACCGCTGCCAACTGGTCGGGGCAGTGGCCGGGCCTGGTCGGTCTGCTCAACCTCAACGGATCACTGATCAAGGCGGGAAAAAAATTCTCGTCGATCTGGAGCAAGGAGTTTACCGACGACTACTTCCTGCACGCGCTTGACGAGTGGCTCAGCAAGGGCACAATCACGCACGATCTCTCGCATGTGCATGCCCTCGACCAGAGCAAGCTGCCCGCTGACAGCGCGAAGCTCGGTGCGGCGCTCGCCGTCGAGCTCAAGCACCGCAAGGCCATTATGGGCATCTTCGACGAAGGTTGCATGGGCATGTACAACGCCATCATCGACGACGAGCTGCTGAACCCGGCCGGCGTCTTCAAAGAGCGGCTGAGCCAGTCCGCGCTGGTGGCGAAGATGCGGACGGTCACCGACCCCGAGGCCAAAGCCGTCTACGACTGGCTGGTGACCAAGGGCGTGCATTTCGATATCGGCAAGGACCCGGCAACGGAGCTTACCGCCGACCAGGTGCTGGAGCAGTGCAAGATGTACATTGCCGCCGTGCGCATCGCCGCCGAATTCGGTTGCGATATCATCGGCATTCAATACCAGCAGGGCCTCAAGGATATGGCGCCGGCCTCCGACCTGGCCGAGGGCCTGTTGAACAACGCCGATCGGCCACCGGTCTTTGCCGAAGGCACCAGCAAAGAGTTGTACGCCGGTGGGCCTTTACCGCATTTCAATGAGGTGGACGAGTGCGCGGGAACGGATGAACTCGTCACCAACCGCTGCTGGACCGCGCTGGGGCTCGATCCTTCCACCACGCTGCACGATGTGCGCTGGGGTGAGCATTACCAGGGTGGCGGCATCGACGATTTTGTCTGGGTGCTGCAGATTTCCGGCGCTGCGCCCGCAAATCATTTCGTCAACGGCTACGCGGGCGCACGCAGCGAGCGGCAGCCGGCGATGTATTTTCCCCTGGGCGGCGGATCGCTGAAGGGCGTGGGCAAGCCGGGAGAGATTGTCTGGAGCCGCGTCTTTGTTGAGGGCGGCGCGCTGCATGTAGACATGGGACGTGGCACGGCCGTAACTCTGCCGCAAGCGGAGACGGAGCGGCGTTGGCGCGAAACCACCTCGCAGTGGCCCATGGTTCATGCCGTGCTCCACGGCGTGGGTCAGAACCAGATGATGGCCCGCCATCGCGCCAACCACGTCAACATTGCCTATGCGCCCACGGCGGAGCAGGCTGACAAAGCGCTGGCTACCAAGGCGGCGATGTTCGCGGAGCTGGGCGTGCAGGTACACCTGTGCGGCGTGAGCGAGACCGGAAGCAAAGGCGAAAAGGCCGCGGCGGAAATGGCGCACAGCCGCTAGTGGCAGCTCTCTGATACCTGAGCCGCCATGTCCCGAATGCGGAATCTGAGAATCCACCGTGCCCCATCCTTTCGCGCATTTTGCGAAAGGGTGGGTTCGCCGGATGTGGGTGCCCCAGATTCCGCTTCTGGGACCCTGGGCATACACTCGCAGACACGTTGGGTCCGCGCCAGAAGCCCTACGACTGAATCTCTTCCGCGGCAAGCAATATTCCCATCTCGCGATATATGGGCCGCACCACTTCGGCTGCCGCCGGCAGCCGCGAAGCGAACCATCCAGCTCCCAGAATCACAGCGGCTCCATTGATCATGACCGCGATGGGCGCGCCCAGCGCGCTGGCCATGGCGCCGGCCAGCAGACTGCCGAACGGCGCCATGCCCACGAATGCCATAGTGTAGTAGCTCATTACCCGGCCGCGTTTGTCTTCGGGAACCAGCGTCTGAATGATGGTGTTGCTGGCGGCCATGCCCTGCATCATTCCCATTCCGGCCACAAACGCCATCAGCATGGATACCCAGAACACCCGCGACAATCCAAAGCCGATCAGTCCAACGCCAAACACCGCGGCGGCAATGGGAATGATGCGGATGAGCCCGCGCACGCTTTTGCGTGCCGCAAGCGAGACGGCGGAAATCAGCGCGCCCACACCCACCGCCCCCATCAGAAAACCCAGCGTGTGCGGCCCGCCGCCCAGCACCTTTGCCGCAAAGATGGGCATCAGCACCACAAACGGCATGCCCATCAGGCTGACCACGGCAAACAGTGTCAGGATGGTGCGGATGGGCAGGAATCGCGAGACGTAGATCCAGCCTTCCTTTAGCTCAGTAAATGTGGATGTGGCCTTGCGCCGCGAGGGCGGTACATGAATGCGCATCATCAGCAGCGATGCGATCACAGCCATGTAGCTGATGCCATCGATAAGAAAGCACCAGCCCTCGCTGCTGGCGGCAATCACCAGCCCGGCCAGCGACGGTCCGACCAGCCGCGCCATATTCACCATTGACGAGTTTATGGCGATGGCGTTGCCCAGGTCGTTGCGGTCTTCGACCATTTGCACCATGAACGCCTGCCGGCCGGGCATGTCGAAGGCATTGATCAGCCCCTGCATTCCCGCCAGGCCCAGGATCCAGGGAACGGTAATGACGTGCGAAAGCGTCAGCGCAGCCAGAGACAGCGACTGCACCATCGAAAGCGTCTGCGTCCACACCAGAACGCGCCGGCGGTTGAGGCGATCGACCCAGACGCCGGCAAACGGAGCCAGCAGAAAGGTAGGGAACTGCCCCATGAAGCTGACCGTGCCCAGCAGCAGCGCCGATCCGGTGAGCCGGTAGACCAGCCACGCGGTGGCGATGCGGGTCATCCACGTGCCGATCAACGAAATGCTCTGGCCGCCGAAGAAGAGCCGGAAATTGCGGTGGCGCAATGCGCGCCAGGTGTGGGAAACTCCGCGGCGCGGCATGGAAAGCGGTGCGCCTCCGTTCACTTCCGGCTTTTCCTGGCGGCTCTCTCCAGCATTCGCGTTCAAGGTCTCTTTTCACTCCGTTTCTGCTCAGAATTCTCCCGCCTTACGACAGGGATGCGTCGTGAAGCAGCCTGGCTGCGGTAATCCTGGTTTCATTTTGCCTGAAATCGGAAACAGACCTACTCCGGTTCGCATCTGGCGCGCGGGATGGAACGGGGTGGGCCGGAGATAAACCTCCGGTCCTGTACTCAGCCTGCCGTGCCGCGCAGTGCTTTCAGCACCTTGGCTGTGGTGATCAGCTGGCCAACGTGCCGTTGCGTGTGGTCGGCAACGTGAATGAGCGCGCCACCGGCGGAGGCAGGCAAATGCTTGCGCCCAATTCCTCGGAAGGCTTCGAAATCCGACGATGCGAGCACGCGCACGCGCTGAGCGGCATCACCAAACGAAGCTTCGACCTCTTCAACCAGTGCCGACAGCGTCTCTTCGCCCTGTTCCTCCGCCTTCAACGCTTGGATTTGCTTTTGATTGAGCTGCTTACCCTCAGCGTAAGTCAGCAGGCGATCGGTGGCGCGCGCGATGTGCCGCAGATGGTGCGCCACCGGCATCAGTCCGAAGGGATGGCATTGAATCTCGCCGTCAGTGAGACCATCGGTCCACTTCTTCAGGTCATCGAGCGCGAGATCGAGCGCGTGGAGAACGGCGCGACCGACGGCGGGAACGTCAGAATATGTGCCGCGCATCCAGGGCTCGATGTAAGGTTCGATATGAGTTTCGCGATTCGATGTGCTGGTCATGAGAATCCTTCAGTACGCGCGTCAGGTGTGAGATGCTCCAAAAAGAGTGTATCCGGCTTTGAGGCGTCGCACTCTTATCGTCCGATGCCGCGACGCAGCGTATAACCCTTTAGCGGTAGAGGCGTACCGGCGCCGTGAGTGTACAGCTGTACGACCCTAAGCGGCTGAACCGCTGGCGGTAGGGATTCTAGCAATACGATCGCTCTATATGGCGCTGCAACAGGCCCCGCGCCGCCTTGCCCTGCTCAACGTGCTGTTGTGGGCAGAGCACCAGCTCCACCCACGCATAGATTTGTTCTCGGCTCTTCCCCTCGAACCGGAGATCCAGACTGGCTGCAATGAACCGCCGAATCCCTTTCAGACTCAACTTCTCTGCCTGCTGCGTGCTGACATTCACTTCTCAACCTGCCTAACCCTTCAGGCTCATCTTGTATTGGAAGAGACTGTCGTTTGACGAACTGGCTTGAACCGGCGAGAATAAACAGGAGTAATCCACTGGGAGTGGGCCTGTGGCGCAGCTGGGAGCGCGCTTCCATGGCATGGAAGAGGTCGTCGGTTCGATCCCGACCAGGTCCACCAAATATCTCAACAACATAGCGGACACCCCAAAAACAGTTTGGTAGCAACTTGGTAGCAAATTTCAATTTGCTTCGTTGCGCAACCATGCCAGTCATCGCTTATCTCCCTTCTGAAGCTGCTCGCTTCGAGTCCATTTCCAACAATCTTGCGCCGCCCTAATTCACCAGTGCGGACGCTGCTGTTTCGGTCGGCGGATGGACTTTGCCGGCCAGCTTCTTCATCGTCCCGTCGAGCTCATCATGGATGGAGTCGACGGTTGCGCGTACTCCCTCCGCAATCTCCTGCATATAGATGTCGGTTGTTGTCGCGACACGCGTGTGGCGCATCACTCCCTGAACATCCTTGACCGTGCCCTTCCTCTGGGCCAGCGTCGCAATGGTGCGACGGATGACCTGAAAGTTGAGCTTGGGTAATTCCAGGTCGCCAGCCAGCTTGTGCAGGACCCGCTTGCGATAGTTACTCGGGTCCATGAACGAGCCGAACCGGCCCGGGAACATGAACGCCTCCGGATCGGACGGCGGCAATCCATATCTGTCCTTGTTCTTGCCTCGACTCGGCTTCCTCTTGTCGTACGCCGCCTGGCAGATCTGCCTCCAGACGAGAAGCTCGTCGGAGACATCCTGCGGGATCGGTATTTCCTTGAGGCTGCCCTTCGTCTTTCCAAACGGACGGATCTTCCCCTTGTAGATCGTCTCCACAATGGTGAGCGAGAGCGTGACGCTGCGATGACACTTCCATCGAAACGCAAACAACTCACTCGGACGAAGCGCGTTGGTCATGTCGAGCTTCATCAGAATCCGATCCCGAAGCTCCAGCCTTGCAAGCGCGGCAGCAAGCTGGTCCCAGGTGAGCACCGTCTTGTCGCTCTCCCGCAGGTTCGCGGGAGTCTTCAGCTTGCGCGCAGGATCTTTCGCAAGGAAGTCTTGATCGACTGCCTCCGAGAAGACCGACTTGATGTACGACCGAATCTGCAAGACTCTATCCCGTGACCGAATCTTCGCCAGCTTGTTGAGGTGGGTTTGGAGGACGAACTTGTCGAAGTTCTCTAACCGGAACTCGCCAAGGTCGCTGAGGACATCGGTCTCGATCAAATGCTTCTTGACCTTGGCCGTCTCCTCTCTCCAATCCGGCTCCTTGAGTGGGATGAAGCGGTTTTCGATAAACCAGCGCAGAGTAACCGTTCCACTGACAATGGATCTGTCACCGTTCGCTGATTGTTTTCCCAGCTTGCCGATCTCGGCTTCCAGTTTTGCTCTGGCCTGCGATTTCGACATCTCGACCTTCAATCCGAGGATGATGGGCGTGATGGCTGATTTAGGTTCATTGGTCTTTGGATCGATCACAGTTCGCCGGAAGTATCCGTACCACTTCTTTCCGCGAAGCATGACCCACCCCTTCTGATACGAGGTCCCCATTGATTCCTCAATTTCTGTGGGCGGAATAACGGGCTAAGCCCATTTTACCCTTTGTTTACGCGGATTTTCGACATATATCGACCGCTCACGAGAGCTAACAATCTCGGCGTCTCGACGGTTTGCGGAGGGATAAAATTAGGCCCTACGACGCAATGTCGACCTGCGCTCCTGTTCATCCACGAACGCCTCAATCCCGCTGCGTCGATAGCGCAAAGTGCCGTCTCCCATCCGGATAACAGGCAGGAGCGGCTTGCGGCGGGAGGAGTGATCCCACACCCAATCCGTACTGACGTTGAGGCGCTTGGCTACCTCATCTGCTGTGAGCAGCGGTTCGATTTCTACGGCACTCCGCGGCGGCTTGCGTAGGCCGAAAGCAGTCTGAGTTTCGAGCGACTCATTCCTTACACGGGCTGCAGAATGATTGGCGGTAAGAACGGTATCTGACGAGCTATCCATAAACACCTCACGCGAACGATTCAGGTTGAGCGTGAAGCCGTACGGGGTTTCAGTCCAACACTTCTTTTCGATTTCGCCACACATTTTGTCTATGGCGAGCCCTTGAGTGGTTGCCGCTTGGAGACCGGATGCCGAGCGGAATCTAGTCTCCCCTGGGAGCCTAATTGACACGCTTGATTAAGACAGCCAACCATGATTTTGTACGGGTTTTCCACAGCACTTATCTCGCGGCCGCGCGGGATCGACAACAGCCACGCAGAGCGTGAAGGCCATGTCAGATTCCCTCACATTCCGGCTCCTGCGGTACATCAAAGAGTCTGCTGAGACTTTGAATTTCACTCGCGCTGCGGAGAAGGTATTCGTCGCACAATCCTCGGTCAGCCACCAGATTGGCAAGCTTGAGGAGAACATCGACCTTGTCATCTTTGACAGGTTGCAGAATGGACTCAGACTCACGGCAGCAGGCCGGCTGATCGCCGCGTACGCAGAAAATACTCTCAAAGATTGGGATGAGACGCTCATCATGGCTCGCGCTGTTCAGCGTCACCAGGTTCCTCCGTTGCGTCTCGGCTTCTCATCCTTTGTCAATGCAAAAGTGATCGAAAAATTCCATGAGAACTATGAGAGCATGTTCGCCGGATGTGCAATTCGGTTGGTAAGTGGCGATCCCGTATTTTGTTTGCAGCATCTCGACGCTGGGCTACTTGATTGCGCAATACTTCCTCTTCCGATCGATGCGAATCTTTACTCTATCCAGCCGATCAGCAAGACGCCGCTGGTCGTGTGCATGCGTACTGACGATGTTCTTGCGGAACGGACACAACTCAACATTCGCGAGATCGCGGCGCGAATCACAGTGTTTCGCGACCCAGAACAATATCCCTCGGGACATACCCGTCTTATAGAGATGTTCACCGAAGCTGGTGTGACGCTTCATGTAGCTTGCTCAGCCCGCACCCCAGCAGAGATCCAGTGGATGGTCCGAGAACGATACGGACTCGCTCTCATCGATCAACTCCTTCCGCTCGAACCTGGCCTCGTAACACGTCCGCTTGCTGGACTCAGTTGGACAGCAGACACGGCGTTCATCCATCTGAGAAAAGCCGGACACGTAGCACTACCTTTCATCGAGCGATTCTTCGAGGACAGTTGGTCGGAGTCAAGGGGAAGAAAGCATTCCTCGAAACATGACCATCCTGAGCAATTGCAGCTCCTCGCTTGAGAGACGATTCATCGCCATAGACAAAATGTGTGGCGAAATCGATAGGAAATGTTGGACGAGCGCGAAATTCGGCTTTAGCTTCCCCTCATTGGCGATGAGATTCACGCCATCAGGAGAATGCTCATGACACCACGTTCCTACTTCCAAATACGGAAGCTCAGCAAGAAATTCACCGAACTCCTCCGTGTGATGGCGCCGACGCTCGTTGCGCTGTCATTCGCGGGCGCAGCCAACCTCGCTCACGCTCAAGGAACGATCAGCTTCAGCGGAGCGCAAACCTTCATGCAAACCGTGCAGACGTTCGCCATGTACGCCGGGGCGGTCATCTGCCTCATTGGTCTCATCTTTGCCGGTGTGAGCTTCATGTCTGGCAACATTCAACGCGGCGTCATTGGGCTCTTCGGAGCCATCTTTGGCGCAGGTGTGCTCGGCTGGGGAGCGGGTTGGATCTCGTCTCTGACTGGGCAGAGTGTGAGCTAGCCATGCAGACGCCCAAGCGGGGAGAGCCCTTCTCGATCAACCAGGCCTTGAACAAGCCGCGCGAAAAGCTCGGAATCAACCTGCCGACCTGGCTCGTGATCGTGATGGTTTGCGTGATGGCTTTCCTCGCTGGGTTCCGTCTTCTCGCCGTCATCTCTTTCCCGCTCCTTGCATCCGGCTGGTGGCTCATCGTGCGGAAGCACCCGAAAATGTTCCAGCTCTGGGCACTGAGCCTCAGCCAGAGGTCCTACTATGACCCGCGTAAATAGTGAGCAAGCCAAATTCGTACCGTGGTTCGCTAAAGCCGGAGCTGCCTGCTCGATCGTTCCGATCTCGCGCTTCGTTGGGCCGAACGTCTTCGCTCTCAAGGGCGGCGGCTATGGTTGCCTCTTTTCGCTTGCCGGCATAGATGAAGAAGGTCAGACTGACGAGCAGCTCACTGCGGCAACGATGTCGATTGAAGGCGCGCTGCGCGGTCTGCCCGACGGGTCGTGTCTCTATCAGTACACCCGGGTGCAGTCCGGCTTCGCTCTTCCGCGAAAGAACGATTACAGCAATCCCATCACACAAGTCTTTGCCGAGGATCGACTGACGTTCCTGGAGAAGAAGGCCAACTTCCGCCGGATCGATCTCCACTGGTGTCTTACTGTCGAGCCGTCGAAGGTCAAGTCCTTCGCCGGCAGGCCCAAAGAGAATGCTCTCGAA
>JASHOY010000049.1 GCA_030038435.1 Acidobacteriaceae bacterium
ATGAACCTTGGCTGGAAGCTCGCCGCGACCATCCGGGAGGAAGCGCTGGTGGGTTTGTTGGACAGTTACCAAACCGAACGGCATCCGATTGGCGTTAAAGTCCTCGATTGGTCACGCGCCCAGGCTGCAATCATGAAGCCGGACCCAGGTGCCCGCGCGTTGAATGCAATCATGCGCGAGCTGATAGAGACGCGCGATGGCGCCACCTACCTTGCAGGTCGACTGTGGGGTGTCACCACACGCTATGATCTCGGCGGCGACCATCCGCTAGTGGGTCACAGCGTTCCCAACTTTGAATTTGAGGACGGTGCACGACTTGGCGAGCTCATGCGCGATGGTCGTGGAATGCTGCTCGACTTCGATGGCAATGCGTCACTTGAGGCATTGGCGCGTGAATATGGCGATCCGCTGAAGTACGTTTCAGGCCGGGCTAGAGAACAATTCGGCTTGAGCGCTGTACTGGTACGTCCTGATGGCTTTATTGCCTGGGCTTCTGACGGCGAGGCGAAGGAAACGTCCATCCGACAAGCGGCCGCTCATTGGTTTGTGCGCAAGGAGACGATATGAATTCTTCAGTCACAATCATCATAAGGTTTACCGACAAACCGACGGAACTGCGAAGATGTACGGCATTGGTGGGCTCCCCACTTCTTTCTTTTTGGCCCTTATAACTCCCTCTTGATTTCCTTGAGGAGACTGAGGACGCGGTGAACAAGCGGGTCTACATTGGCACGCGACCATAGAGCAAAGGTGTCCAGCGGCCCGATAGAAAAACCTGGAGTTCGTAGCACGACCCCAACAGGAACAAAGTCTCTTGCAGAAGATGGAAGGAACATATATCCCACGCGGGCCTTTGTCAGGTTGACGCCGGTCTGAAAATGTTCCGCCATTTGATAGCTGTCCAGGGGCATGTGATTCTTCAGAAAGGCCGCCGCGATCATTTGATACAGACTGGGCAACAAATCTTTCGAGGGCATGATGAGGAGCTCACCTTCAAGGTCTCTTAACTCCACATACTTCTTGCGCGCTGCGCGATGCCCTTCCGGGAGAGCCACGACAAGTCGCTCCCGAATCAGCAGCATGTTTTCGATTTGGTCGTAGGTGCGGCTCAAATGACCAATGCAGACATCAAAGGTTCCCGAACGTAGTCCTGTGATTTGGGGGCTCTCGGAGCCTTCTCTCAGCTCCACATTCACGAGAGGGAGTGTGCTTCTGATCTTCTCGAGCAGCCGGGGAAGAATTTGGAAGCTCGCCGTCGGAATGAACCCGAGCCGGATTGTTCCTACCTCACCACTCTCTGCATGAAGGGCCGCTGCCGATGCCTGCTTAAGTCTTAACAGGACTTCTCGTGCCGCAGACAAGAAGACTTCGCCAGCACGGGTGATTTCAACTCGCTGCTTTGATCGCCGAAAAAGGGCAACACCGAGTTCATCTTCAAGTTGCTTGATTTGGACGCTTAGTGAAGGCTGGGAGACATGTAGCTGTTTGCCGGCCTGCCGAAAGCTCAAGGTTTCGGCGACCGCCACGAAGTATCGCACGTGCCTAAGTTCCATGGCTGATAGTTCCGACCTATCAGAGTGACACAAACAAACTACCACGCCGTATCACTGTGCAGATTCATCTTTTCATTCGTAACGCCAAAGAGGTGGGTCATGAAAATAGGTTTTCTAGGCGCCGGGAATGTAACAGGCACGATCGGCCGTCATTTGATAAACGCTGGTCACACCATCGTTGTATCCAATTCGAGAGGTCCGGAGACCTCGGCTGATTTTGTCGCCGATCTCGGTCCGGGCGCCACTGCAGGGACGAAGCAGCAGGCAGCCGAATGCGAAGTCGTTATTCTCGCTGCACATTGGGTCAAGGTGCCTGAAGCGTTGAAAGGTATCGATTGGCGCGGCCGAATTCTGGTCGATGCCACGAACGCACATATGGACCCAGTTCCAGACATCAGCCTGGCTGGCGTGACCAGATCGCGGACCGCGTTGAAGTCGAAAGGGCGCACATCGAGCGAGATGGTTGCGGAGATGGCAGTGGGCGCGAGGCTCGTCAAATCGATCAGCAACATGCCAATGGCCTGGATACAGGATTTCTCTCCGAACAAACCCCGTGCCGTCATCTTCACCTCCGGCGACGACACCGAAGCCAAAAAGCTGATCATCGAATTGATCAATAGCACCGGATTAGTCGCGGTTGATCTCGGGTCACTCGCCGTAGGCGGTGCTATGCACGAGGTCGGCGCTCCTTTATCTGGCATCGAGCTCCACTTCGTCCGGCGGCTCCGGTGAGAGTTCTGGAACGCCGACTGACGATTCCTGGCAAGCGCCAAAAGTGGAAATGCAAGCCGAAATCCGCGACAATAAATCCGTGAGGAATTCTTGGTCCGTAATCCATCCCCTCAGCCCTGAAGATGCTGCTTCAATGGCGACACTCAGGTCTGCAGTAGCAGCCATGAAAGGCAAGCTCGAAGGAGTCGCTGCCCGCGGTCCGTTTAACGGCATCATGGAGCACGTGGCAGCCCCCGACGGCGTCCGCTTTGAGGCGGATACGGTCGGAGGCGTATCCGGATGGTGGGCTAGGCCCGAGCAGGCTCGGAAGGGCGCCGCGATCCTGCATTTGCACGGCGGCTGGTTCAACTGGGGAACAGCCTTGGCGTTCCGTAACTTCGTTGGACACATTGCAATGAGCGCCGGAGTGGATGCGTTCATCCCCGATTACCAGCTCGCTCCCGAGCACCCATTTCCTGCCGCGGTGGAAGACGCCGAGGCCAGTTATCGCGGGCTCGTTGGCCGGGAGATAAAGAAGATAGCGCTCACGGGCGATTCGGCCGGTGGCAATCTCGCGCTTGTGCTACTGTCCATCGCTAGTCGGCAAGCTGGCTCGGCTGGGATTGTTCCACGAGGTGCCATCGTGCTATCTCCGGTGACAGATCTCGCGCTTACCGGCGAAAGTTTCGAAACCCGAGCGGAAGCGGACCCATACTTCGTCAGGTCCCAGGTGGCTGGTCTTGTGCGCTCCTACCTGGGTGAGAGCGATCCCAGGAATTCCTTGGCCTCACCGCTTCATGGGGATCTGGCGGGACTGCCCCCAGTCCGTATCCACGTCGGGGATGATGAAGTGCTGCTCGACGACTCGCGACGCTACGTGGAGCATGCCGTTGGTGCGGGCGTCGACGCCAGCCTCGACATTTGGATGGGAATGCCACACGGGTTCCTCAACGGCGTCGGCACCCTGCGCGCCGCTAACCAGACACTGCGTGCCATCGGAACATTTCTGAGTGACCGGCTGGAGGGCGCGAGTTAGCGCCCTAGATCGATTCTAAGAAGCAAGCATGAATGGAGGATCAATGGCAAATACCAAGGATAAGCTGCTCAAAGAACTACTATGACTCGGAACCCAAGCGATTCAAGCCAAGACTGGATCAGGTTCGCCCTCCTTACAATAGCGACCTGTTTAGCACTCCAGACAATCATCATCGTGGCCCATGAGTACGCGCACAGCATCGCAGCCTGGCTTCTCGGCTAGATACCTCTTGATTATCCGGTTGTTTCAGCAAAGCCCCAGATGTTGCGCAAAGATTGGATCGACGCCTCTAGATCTTGCGGTTTGCTTAAGCAACCGGATAATCACAAGATGCCTAGCCCGCTTACCGTGATTTGGGGCAATCCAGTGATAATAACAGGGTGGGACGAAGGGGTCTCCTACGATCGACTCTTTCCTTCCCGCGGCAACCCATCTGAAGCAGTGATCGGCGGCATCCCTCTTTTCATGCATACGATCTTCGTGATTGTTGGCTTGTAGTTTCCGGCACGTCCCAAGCCGACAGAGCGCAGGCCACTGTTTTATGCACTTTACGGGACGGCGATGCCAGTCGGCCGTATGCTGCAGCAGCAGCTCGTTGCGCGGGCGTCGCAGTTGGGAGCAATGGATCTGCAGTTGCAGCCGCTGCCAGGCGGCCTGCTGTTCCTTCTGGCGCTCCGCCTGAATGATTCCTCAACTCCTGCGGGAGTTGGAGATTATGCGCTTCC
>JASHOY010000488.1 GCA_030038435.1 Acidobacteriaceae bacterium
ATCCGCCCATGCATCCCAGCCAAAGGCAGTACTCCTGCGTCCCATCGAAAACGGGCAGCGCGTTCTTCTCCACAAACTTGCCGCGCTCCGCCGCGCCCATCCCCAGCGCGTTGCTCCCCCGCTCCAGCGCCAGGAAGAGCTTCGATCCATGCTCGTCCTCCCACGCCCCGGTATTCACCGCGCCGCGCCTCAGCCCCACCAGAATCGGCACATGCTCAATCCCCACCGGGCACTGGAACTCGCACGCCCCGCAGGTGGTGCACTGGAACGCTGCCTCCTGCGCGTTGTATTTGCCCAGCAGCGGCTCTTCCGACGCCGGCCCAAACTCGTTCAGATACCCGCGCAGGCCCAGCACAATCTCCTTCGGGTTCAGCAGCTTGCCGGTATTGTTTGCCGGGCAGTGCTCGGTGCACCGCCCGCACTCCACGCACGAGTAGGCCTGCAAACTCACAATCCGCGTTACATCCTGGCCCGTTACCAGGCCAAAGTCCTCGTCGCCCTGGAGCGGCGGAATCCGGCTGAACCCTCCCCGCGAAAGAAACACGGTAAACGGCGCCAGCACCAAGTGCAGGTGCTTGGTTTCTGGAATCACCGGCAGAAACGCGATCAGCGTGGCCGTATGCGCCCACCACAGCACGCGCGCCGCCGTGCTGCCGGGTTCCGCAAAGAAGGCGCCAAGGTAAGTGGCCATCAGCAGAAAGATGAGCAGCGCCACAAGGCCGGAACCCCAGGAGAGCCTGACGCCGAGCCACCTGGGCCGCAAAAAGAAGCGGCGGATGAACAGACCCAGAATGCCCACGGCGCAGGCCAGCGCAAAGACCGCGGCAAAGTAGAAGTACCACCGGCCCACCGCGCCGGCCGGATCGAGAAACCCCAGTCCGAACAGCGTTGCGCAGTGGTTCGCCGTGACCAGCGCAAACGCGCAGAAGGCCCAGAACACGACGGCGTGGGCCATCCCCGCGAGCGGCCGCTGCCGTATCACCTTGCCCTGCAGCAGCACCTCCCACACAAAATCCCGCACCCGCCCGCCGATGGGGAAGAGATGAAAATCCGGGTCCTTCCTTGACCTCTCGATAGTGCGCAGAATCGGCCCCAGCCGCCGCCAGAACAGGCACACCGAACCCGTAGCCAGCACTGCGAACAGCAGTTGCTCGCCGCTCGAGAAGTGCCGAGGCTCAGCCGGAATGGGCAACCGAAGCGTCATAAGCGAACCAGCCTACGATACACGAGGACGATCACTGTACCGCAAGCAGCAGTCCGGTCTTTGCTAATGACTTGGGTCTGCAAATCCGGTCTGAGGCGTTCCCGGTTGGATTTCACCGCTCGCCGGCCAGTGGCCGCGCCGCTGGCCGGCGTGGGTTTCATAACGGTCGAGATGGTCGGGGTCGGGCTGAACCACCCGGCCATTCTCCAGAAACAACAACCCCGCTTTGTCGGTAGGCATGCGCGCCACAAAAATCTCGGCCTCATCAAGCGCTGCGCGCAGACGAGCGAGAGTATCTGCCGGGTCAATCTCTTCGGCTGCGCTCAGGGCATTCCAGTCGGAAGCTGGATACCGCGAGTTGCGGCGGATCTCGGCGATCAGGCTTTCCGGCGTAAAACCAGGCGATTTGTCGACCGCTGCCCAGATAATTGCTCCAAGGGGAAGGACGTTTTGGTGGAATGTAAGGAGATCCACCAGATCGCGCACCTCGCGCCGCCCCGCGGCTGCCATGGCCTTATTCAAAGCAAGATCTACCGGATGGAGAACATAGCCAGAAAGGCCGTCACGGATGGCAGGAAAGAAACGATAATCGCTGTCAACCACCCACTCCAGCCGCGTGACTTCATCGCCCATTCCGATTTGGGCGCTGTAGATCGTTGGGAGCTGGCGCAGCCAGGTAACCGTGAAACCTGCCTCCTCAAGTAGCTTTGCATCGCTGACAGCCGCCTCGGCGGCGCGCTCTTCCCGATCGTGAAAGACGTCGATGCCGCCCGAGCAGCGAAGAGTGTGCCGGTTCAGCGGAGTGGAACCTGCGATGAAACTCTCCGGATCACGATGTGATGCGAGGAGCCGTAGAATTTCAGACTGGATCTTAGACAGCGGCATGGCACGCCTGCTCGATCTGTTCGGCCAGGCGGCGGGCAGGCAGATCGCCATTCGCCCGCAGGGCGCGGGCCACGGTCAGTGCATCTTCCACGCTGGGATGATCGAGCGCCCGCATGTACCAGAGGGCGTGCGCGCGGTACTCCGCAAAAGCGCGCTTATACAAGCTCAGGTAGTCCGCTTGAACCGCCTCCGTGTCCATAGAAAATCCCCTGCGCTCATTATCGATGGGCTGGTATGCAAACACAAGCTCTGCACCGCCCCGGCCGGCAGCCGCCCTCACGGCTTCCCATTCTCTCCTGTCAGGATGCGCATCTCCGTGCGGAACAGATGATAATCCGTGAACGAAATGTCGTCGATCTGTGTGATGAGCGGCAAGTGAGCTGCCGGGCCGATCATCGAATAGATGTCTCGTAGCGTCCCTTTGAAAATGGCCACTCCTTTCACAGGACACAGGTAGCTGCTCCCCCCAATCGACACCGGAGCATACCGCACCATGATCTCCGACTCGACCTTTGATACGGCGGCTACATCTCTGCAACCACCGTCAGGCGCAGGATTTCTCCGTTCGCGGGATTGATGGCGATCTCACCGTACCGCGGTGAGCGGGTTCTCGGCGCAATCGCTGCTCATGACCACGCCCGCCCGTACCGAATCCAGCCTCAGCGGCCTGCCCCCGCGCCTCCAACCCTCTGCCAACCGGCGGTGGCCACATCCCGCGAAAGGCCGATGCCAGCATGGAAGCTGGGCGCCCCGGAGCCTGTCCTGAGCCTGTCGAAGGACCTCGTTTGGGGAACCCAGCCAGAGGGCGCTGGGTGGTTTCGAGGGGCCGGGTCTCAGGTCGCCAATGCCGTTCCAGCGGAAACCAAAAAATCGGCGCTACACCGCCAAACATTTGAAAACGCGTAACTTCCTTACAGAGTCGGGTGGGGGGTACATCACAGGCCCGGGCCCGAGCAAGCGATTTGTGCTCGCTGCCGTACAACGAACGCAGACTGGACTCCGGCAAGGGCAGGGAACTCTCGCTGCAAAAGAGGTTGGGCACCCTTCAAAAGCCGTCAGCAAGACCGTTTTAAGCCCGTTGAGGCCTCCAAAAAGCCGTTTTTAGCGCACCGAATCGGCAGGGCTGCGCTCCCACTCAAAAACCCCGTATACTCACAGTTGTGATGGCGGCCGAGAAAACATTCTACCTGGAGACCTTCGGTTGCCAGATGAACGCCCATGACTCTGAAAAGGTCATCGGCACGCTCCTGCAGCAGGGCTATCGCCAAGTCAACAGCGAGCAGGACGCAAGCCTGATCCTCTACAATACGTGCTCCATCCGCGACAAGGCCGAACAGAAGGTCTTCCACCGCCTCAACGACTACAAGGCTCTCTACAAAGCCGGCAAGCGCTTCGCCGTCCTCGGCTGCGTGGCACAGCAGGAGGGCGAGAAGATCTTCGATCGCGCTCCGTACGTCTCGCTCGTCTCCGGCTCCGCGTCCTATCGCAAACTCCCTGAGATGCTTAGCCGCCTAGAAGCCGGAGAAACCCGCATCACCGGCCTCGACGACCGCCAGACCGACGAGACCTTCGAGACCGAGTTCACCGCCCGCCAGAACCCCTACCGCGGCTACATCACCATCATCGAGGGCTGCGATAAGTTCTGCGCCTACTGCGTTGTACCGTACACGCGCGGCAAGGAGCGCAGCCGCACCTCAACCTCCGTCCTCGAGGAGGCCCGCCGCATCGCCGGCCTCGGCTACACCGAGATTCAGCTCCTAGGACAGAACGTCAACAGCTACCGCGACCCGGAAGGGAAGTGCTCCTTCGCCGAACTCCTAGCCGCCGTCGCCCAGGTCCCGGGCATCCGCCGCGTCCGCTTCACCACCAGCCATCCGCGCGACTTCACCCGCGACATCGTCGACGCCATCGACGCTGTGCCCGCGCTCTGCAACCACGTCCATCTGCCCGTCCAGTCCGGCTCCGCCCGCGTCCTCAAGCTTATGGCCCGCGAGTACACGCCCGACTGGTACATGGAGCGCATCTCCTGGATCAAAGCCGCACGCCGTCCCATCTCCATCTCCACTGACATCATCGTCGGCTTTCCCGGCGAAACCCCGGACGACTTCGTCCAGACCATGGACCTGCTGGCCCAGGTCCAGTACGACGGCGTCTTCGGCTTCAAGTACTCGCCGCGCCCCAACACTCCTGCCCTCGTGATGATCGACTCCGTCCCCGACGCCGAAAAAGCGCACCGGCTTCAAGCGCTGCTTGACCGTCAACGGGAGATTCAGAGGACCAATTATGCCAGGCACTTGGGAGAGATTATGGAAGTGATGGTAGAGGGGCAGAACCCCCAGCGGGGTCAGATTGTCGGCCGCAGCAGCCAGAACAAGCCGGTCAACTTCACCTCCGCCCAGCCCATCGCACCGGCCCCCGGCGCCTACATCAACGTAAAGATCACCGCCACCCATCCCAACAGTCTCGTCGGTGAGGCCATCTAAGCAGACAGGGGGGATTATGGACATCGAGGTCAGGATACGAGGGCTAATGATGGACCCGGCCAGCAACATGCCCATCGTAGTGCTCAAGGACATCGCCTCCGAGGCAGTCATGCCCATCTGGGTGGGGATCCCGGAAGCAAACGCCATCGCCGTCGAGATCGAGAAGATGCCCCCCCCACGCCCCATGACGCACGATCTCTCGCGCAACCTCATCCAACACTTGAATGCCCGTCTGGAACGGGTTGTTATCACAGAGATTAAGGACGAGACCTTCTATGCCGTCCTCTGGCTGCGCCAGGGAGAAGACACGCTTGCTGTCGACGCCCGGCCCTCAGACGCCATTGCGCTTGCGCTCCGCGCCGATTGTCCGATCTACGTGGAAGAGCACGTGATGCAGACCGCGAAGCTCAACACAGCAGGCCCCCCGGAGGGGCCCACCGCCGAACAATTACGCACCTGGCTCGAGGGTCTGAACGACGAGGATATGGGCCGTTACAAGATGTGATTCCACGGCATTTTGCCGTGCAGGGAAGAGGGAAATCCTATTGAAATACAAATAGTTAAAAGAACTACGGAACTCAACACGCGTTCTTTACAGAATATCTGTTATCGGACGTAATTTCCAAGGCTCAATGAGAGCACCCAAGCTATATATTCTTACCTGCTTCCTGCAGCGCAGGAGGCTCGACTTGCAGCTTAGTGCACCAATCGGCAAGCTCCTTCCATGTCTCCGGCCCCACGGGAATTCCAATCCTGGCATTTTCCGCCGCGACTCGCGCCGAGCGCTCGCCGGGAATCAGAATTTCGTCCGTGCCCGCCATCTTTCTTCCGGCCTTCAGCTTATCAATCAGCGCATCGACTCTTTGGATAAACTCCGCTCTATCCATGAACGCGTCTATGGAAAGCAGACAGAAGAAGTGCCCGACGTCCTGTTTGCGGTCCAGATTTTTGTACATCGATCCCACTTCCGGCCCGATGGCCGCACCTGAAAGAACCCCGCTGAGCAGTTCCACCATCAGCGCCAGCGCGTATCCCTTGTGACCCGCCATGGTCAGCACGGTTCCCAGCAATGCCTTTTCCGCGTCGGTTGTTGGCGCGCCATCCGAATCGAGGGCCCATCCCAATGGAATCGGCTGCTTCTTCTTCGACGCGGCGATGATGTTGCCGCGCGCGATGGCTGAGGTCGACAGGTCGATCTTGATCGGGAATCCCTTGCCCGTGGGAAACGACGCCGCTATTGGATTCGTCCCGAAGAAAGCATCGTACCCCCCCGTGGGCGACATAGCCGGCTCGCAATTGGTTGTCGCCAGAAGAATGCAGCCCCGGGCCGCAGCTCGATTGCAATAATAGGAAACGGACCCAAAGTGCTGCGAGTTGCGGATCGTAGCTGCCGCAATCCCATTTTGCCCGGCAAGCGGAATAAGCAGATCGAGCGCCTTGATTGCCTGCACATGGCCCACGCCGTTCCCCGCGTCGAGAACCATCGTCCCGCCCCGTTGCCGCTCCACACGCAACTCCGCTTGCGGCTCGATCAACCCCAGGGTGATCCTGCGCAGATAAATGCTCAGCCGCGAAAGCCCGTGGGTTGAAACCCCATGAAGGTCCGCACTGACCAAAGCCTCGGCAAAAAGCCGGGCATCGCCAGAAGTCATGCCCGCGGCGTGCGCCAGATTTGCGGTCAGGGTTTCCAGCAATTCCTTCGGATACCGGTTCACAGCCGCTCTTCCTTTCCTATGTGCTGTGTTACGCGATTCGGCATTGCGGTACGACGGAGGTGCGAACATCCACTCTGCCGCCGCGCCGCATTTTATGCGGTAGTTGTTTGTATCTCATCTGTGAATC
>JASHOY010000489.1 GCA_030038435.1 Acidobacteriaceae bacterium
ACTCGTCTTGATTGTTGAGTTGCGGCATCGAACGTATTAAGCATCTCGCCAAAGGCAAATTGTTATGTTACTTGCCTTGACACCCAATTCCTGAAGTCGCGCACTCTTCCTGCGCTTGTCGTCCTTAGGACGGCAGGCCAATTGCCACCGAGCGGAAGAAAATCCTGGAATCGTCAGCAATCTGTTGAAATAGGTGCTATCAACCGCGGAAAGCGAATGCCCAAGAATGCGTATCTCTTCCACGCCAGCTAGCTGCTCTAAGAATGGATGATGCTCCTCAAGTAGTCGTGCGGACGGCTTGAAGGTCTTCGAAAAATATCCATCAAGGATGGCCACCACGATACGGTTGCGATCGTCCTGCGACCTTTGGGAACCAACGCCAAAGAGCAAACACCCTAAAACGATCCAACGACTTTTGGGTTTTCCACCCAATTCAACCCCAAATACTATTGCCATGCACCTATTTTCAACAACTTAGCCCTCTTTGAAGCTACCATACATGCTGCGTAACTCGTTGAAAATAAGATTGTTACGCCACTCATAAACCAAAGGTTCGGGGGAAGTGGCAATGAAGCTACGCGACAGGCCGAACAACCTCCAAACGGAACCCCGTCAACAGCAAATTCGAGGCATTGCAAGCCCCCGCAACCATCCGAATTTGTTAGCGATTCCGTTCCGGCGACCCCTCATTGAGGGAGTTGCCTGATCGTTACGGACTGCATCGCTACACTGTACCTGCATAATCCATTCACGAGACTACCGGATGGTCTGGCAGGTACCTCCCTCCCAAATCGTATGCAAGACTATCGACTTTATGTCGAGTTTTGCTTATACTTTGGGGATGGGTGCCTTATTTTCTTTACGAGGGTCTTTGAGCGTTTCCGGCGATTTCGGCGCCCCGACACTAGGTCTACGACCGCATGAAGAAGTACCATACAAGGTACTTTGCAGATGATGAAGATGGCCGCAACCTGGAGGCATGAAGAACGAGCAGCGGGTGCAGGTTCGATTGAGCAGGAAGGATAGGCAGCAGGTTGGGGAAATGTTGCGCAAAGGGCGGGAGTCGGCACGGGTGCTGCGGAGGGCTTCGATCTTGAGCCATCTCGATCAGGGGCAGAAGATCACGCAGATCGCCGCCAACCTGGGCGTAGTTCGGAAGACGGTACGGACTATCGCCCGTCGCTACCAGCAGGAAGGACTGGATTCAGCGCTGCATGAGAAGCCGCGGCCGGGTAAAGCACGGGCGCTGGATGTGAACCAGAGCCAGCGCATCATTGCCATGGTATGCGGGCCACCGCCCGCAGGTCAGGCGCGGTGGAGCGTGCGGCTTATTGCCGAGGAGGCGGTGAAGCGGAAACTGGCGTCGACGGTGGGACGGGAGACGATCCGCATCCTGCTCCAGAGCCACGATCTGAAGCCGTGGCGGGAAAAAAAGCTGGTGCATCGCGGAGTTAAATGAAGAGTACATCCGCCGCATGGAAGACGTGCTGGCGCTGTATGAAAAGCCGCTCTCGGAGAGGGACCTTGTGGTTTGTATGGATGAAAAGCCGGTAGTGCTCCACGCCGACGTTCGTGCGCCGCGCCCCATGCGTCCAGGGCAGATCGCACGCCATGACTGCGAGTACGAGCGCCGCGGCACGGCCAACGCCTTCTGCGGCGTTGAACCCAAAGCGGGACGGCACTTCACCAAAGTCACGCCCAACCGCTCCTCGCCGGAGTTCGCCGATTACCTGGTGGAGATCGTGGCAAGTTATCCGGAGGCCGACACCATCCATCTGGTGATGGATAATCTGAGTTCGCACCACCGCAAGGCGCTGGTGGAGCGGTACGGCGAGAGAATCGGCGGACTGTTGTGGGATCGGTTCACGGTGCATTACACGCCCAAGCATGGCAGTTGGTTGAATCAAGCGGAAATCGAGATCAGCCTGTTTAGCCGTCAATGCCCGGGACAGCGCAGAATTCCATCCCTGGCAGACCTGCGGCGGGAAGCGCAAGCGTGGAACCGGAATATGAACCGGAACCAAATCAAGATCGATTGGAAGTTCACCCGCAAGAAGGCACGCCAAAAGTTCCGCTACCAGAGGAACAACTTCATGCGGTCAGAGACCTAGAGAACTGAGTGATCGGTTCGAAGATAATGAGTTTCTATTTGCGACAGGCAGATTGACGAAGAGTGAGTACCGATAACGCCGCAAACAGATATTGGCAATCTACAGAAAAATCTAGTCGGCGGAATTACCCCGCCACACTTTGAATTGCTCTTTTTTTCTGACGCGTCATTCTGTGGGCGAGCAGATCAATTTGTTTCGCATTGCCGAAGGTGATTGAGATTTGCAGATCACGCTTCAGGAGTTCAGCCACTACAAATAGCTCACCAGCAAGACCAATCATATGCCCATCCACGCGGACTTTTTGAGAAACGGACGCTGTTGCAGACTAGATCAGTCGATCCTGAAAAAGTGATTTTCACATCGTGTGCGACAGCACAAGCTGGTCGATGGGAGCCGAAACCGCCTGGCATTGGCTCCAGGCCGCCAGCAGGCTGGGCAGAAAATAGAGCCAAAAAGCTCTGAGGAGCTTGTGGAAGTTCATGGCGGCGGCCGCCAGCATGGCGTTGATCGCGTCGCCGTAAATGCCTCT
>JASHOY010000490.1 GCA_030038435.1 Acidobacteriaceae bacterium
AAGCTTGAATCGCTGGAGGCAAGAAACAGCGCAACCGTCGCTACTTCTTCAGATTGGCCCATTGTTCCTCGCGGGATGAGGGATTCGAAGTATTGCCGCGCTTCCTTGGTGAGAACTGCTTCCTGCATCGGTGTGGCGATCGCACCAGGAACCAGCAGGTTCACGCGAATCTTTCTGTCCTTCAGTTCATTGAGCCAAGTGCGTGCGAACGAGCGCAGCGCCAACTTGCTCGCCGCGTAGACGCTGAAGCCGGGGAAGCCCTTTGCCGCAGCATTGGACCCGGTCATAAAGATCGATCCGCCATCGTTGAACAGCGGCAACGCCTTCTGCACTGTAAACAGGGTGCCGCGCACGTTCAGGTCGAAGGTCCTATCGAAGTGCTCCTCGGTGATCTGTCCCAGCGGGACGGGCTCGCCAATACCGGCACTTGCGAACAGGATGTCGATCTTGCCCTTCTCACGCTTCACGATGTCGAACAGCCGATCGAGGTCGTCGAGATTGGCCGCGTCACCCTGGACGCCGGTTACATTCCGGCCGATTACCTTGACGGCCTCGTCGATCTGTTCCTGCTTCCGGCCCGTAATGAATACGTAGGCACCCGCTTCGACAAAGAGCTTGGCGCTCGCCAGCGCCATGCCGCTCGATCCACCTGTCACGACTGCGACCTTACCCTCAAGTTTTCCCATAACTGCTCCCTTCGGTAGAGGTTTAATATTCCGTACATTGGAGTAAGTTTCCCTGGCGGTGGACCCTGGGTTACGTGTCACAACCACAAGATCCGCCACTCTCCGTGCTAGACCTGCGCCATGCCTCCATCGACGGCGAGATCCACGCCGGTAATGAAAGAGCTTTCGTCGGAGGCGAGGAACACGACGGCGGCTGCAATTTCCTCAGGTTTACCTCTGCGGCCGAGAGGAATCTGCGAGACGAATTGGTCGGCCGCTTGCCTGGCTTGCTCAGGAGTGAGGCCTGCATTCTCAAGTGCTGGAGTCTCGGTTGGTCCGGGGCTTACGGTATTCACGCGGATTTTGCGGTCTTTCAGCTCCATGGTCCACCCACGCGCGAAGCTGCGCACAGCCGCCTTGCTCGCGGCGTAGACGGCAAACACTGGCATTCCCAGCACGTTCGCGACTGAAGAGGTCAGGATGATCGAGCCTCCATCCCTGAATAGAGGAAGGGCCTTCTGCGCCGTAAAGAACAGCCCCTTCACGTTTAAGTCGAAGGTTTTGTCGAAATGAGCTTCGGTAGCCGCTTCCAGCGGTGCAACTTCACCCCAGCCAGCATTTGCAAAGAGTACGTCGATGTGACCGTGTTTTTCTTTCACGACGGCATAGAGCCGGTCCAAATCCTCCAGGCGCGTTACATCGCCCGTGACCGTCGTGACGTTTCTCCCTATAAACGCTGCGGCCTCTTTCAGCTCTTTCTCACGTCGGCCCGTAATAACGACGTGCGCGCCTTCTTCTACGAAGCGCTTAGCCGTAGCCAGGCCAATGCCGCTGTTACCACCCGTGATGACTGCGACTTTACCCTCAAGCTTTCCCATAATGACTCCCTTCGGCGGATGTGTATCATCCCGTACAGAGAGTAGATTTCCTGGGCGGTGGACGAGAATTGCTCGGGAGTCCTAGTCTTTTGTCTATTCGTCCAAAAGAGGGAGGTAAAGTTGGACCCGATTACAGATATCTTCAGAACGTTGCGCGTGACCGCCTTCGGTCAGCACAGGCTCGAGGCCACCGCACCGTGGGGCTTGATCGGGGGGAAGGATACCGAAGAAAAGGTCCCGCCTTCCGGTAAGAAGATCTCGCCACCGGATTTGGCGCACTTTGCGATGCTTTCGCGCGGTAACTGCTGGCTCAGTGTCGTAGGCATTCCGGACCCAATTCCCCTCACCGGCGGCGACTGCTTCCTGCTGGCCCGCGACACTGCGATCGTCATGCGCGATAGCCCGCGAACACGTCCAAGGTCAACCTTCCGCGAAATCGCCGCTAAAGCGAACAATAATGTCGCTCATTACGGAGGCGGTGGCGCCCCAACGACAGTCGTCTGCGGCTCCCTCAGTTTCGAACGAGCCAGCCTGAAGCCCATCACGCAGCTATTACCGCGTTTCATTTTGATCAGGGCCGATCAGGCTCACACGCTTGCACTTCACAACACGATGCAGGCGCTGGCGTCAGAAATGGCAGAACAGGCGCCGGGATCGGAAGTCGTGGCGACCCGGCTGGCCGAGGTTCTGTTTATCCAAGTACTCCGAGCGCATATCGCGTCGGAAGCGGAGTGGCGCAACAAAGGATGGCTTCGTGCAATTTTCGATCCTCAGGTCGGCACTGCCCTGAGTGCCATTCACGACAGTGTGAATTCACCTTGGACGGTCGAATCCCTGGCCGCAGCGGCGACCATGTCTCGCTCCGCATTCGCGGCACGTTTTAAAGAGCTACTCGGACAAACCCCGCTGGAATATGTAACCGAGTGGCGGATGCAGAAGGCGATGCAGTTACTCGAACAGCGTGACAAAAAGCTCATCGACGTTGCTCGGTCGGTCGGTTACGAGTCCGACGCTGCGTTCAGCAAGGCGTTCAAGCGAGTTGTCGGGGCGAACCCTGGTGGATACTTCAAACGCGGTTTTGAAGGTCACGGCAATGCTGAAACGGCGGAGGATATTTGATGCGTAGGGTTCTGACTTTGGCGCGAACCATTCATGGGTAAGGCCTTCTTGAACCGCTCATCAAAGTCGCTAAGGCACTCATGGCAATCCTGGAAGGGGCTATTTTCGGAGATCATTGTGGGCTGTCGTGCATGTAAATTGCGGGAATAGGGTTGTCCTTGCCCTCCCGAACCCATGCGACCTGTGTGATGTACCACCGCCCTCTGCGATTGAGCAACTCGAACGATTTAATACCTGGACAAATGGTATCGGATCATTCTGATTCTTGCGAGATTCATAGTAGGCCCAGACGTGAGCCATGATGCCAAACTGTTGCACCCTCATGGCAATAAGGTGATCGAAGAAGCCTTCATGCTTCGCCTCAGTATCCGAGATATCAGAGTAAGCGTCGGGACTGCCATGATCCTGCGCTTTCATAGCAGGATCTTGCGATTTCCTGAGAAGAGCCCTGCGATTTCACCGGGGCAGCACAAAGCTGGAACGGGTGGTCCAATATGGCGATCTGAGCTGGACGCCAGCAGGAGATTCCTGCCGTGCAACATGGTCGGACACCAGAGAAATGGGGTTCGTAACTTTTTCGACGGAATACATCGGACAGATGGCAGACGAAATGGAAGTCGCATACGTGCCGGATTACGCCAGCGATCGGCACACCGATCCGCTGACCAGAGAACTTGTTCTTGCTCTGATACGAAACGGCTCATCCGATCGCCTGTACAGCGACGCGCTTGCCAATTCGCTCCTGGTGCATCACCTGACGTCGGCGAACAAAAGGTGGACTCAGGGATCCAGCATTGGAAAATTAAACCGAAAACAGTTGCAGCGGGCCATGGATTATCTTCAGGAACACCTGGGACAAGAGCTGGATCTGCAGTCCTGGGCGAAGGAGGTGGGCCTGAGCCCTTATCACTTCGCCCCGTTGTTTAGGCGTACTACCGGCTTGGCGCCACATCAGTTCGCTCTGCGGCACAGAGTCGAGCGAGCCAAGTCAATACTGGCGACGGGTGATACTTCTCTCAGCGGCGTCGCATACGACCTGGGGTTCTCAAGCCAGAGTCATTTCAACCGAGTGTTCCGTCAGTATAGGCAAATGACGCCAGGGGAATGGCGTAACGCGACAAGTTTTTGAGGCCGCTCCAACAACGATAACGCGAAGATGTTTTCGCAATATTCGGCCGCTGATCATTGTCCGTTCGCAAACCAGCGCCGGAATTTAGAGCATCGGCAGTGATCCGGTGCACCCTCGGATTCCAGTCTCCCGAGACGAAGGCGCCACTGTCTACTCCGCGAGTCCATGGCCGACGATCAGAGTTTTCACGAGTCGCGAGGGGATGCCCATGGCCTCTGGAATCGAAGCAGCCGGATTGATGCCGAATCGGCAATGCGCTTGTCGTGGCCAGATCGGCCAACAAGACGCCGCGCAATCTCCCGGTTCCCGCGAGCTCCAAGTTGCCGTAAAACGTTAGTTTCCAATCGAAACTGCCCCCCGAGACAGAGTGGTGCAATACCGGCTCCCCGTGCGCGGGCAGTTCCGATTGGAAACTAACGTTCTTCTTTACTGATCCGGCGAGGTAACCTCGAATGCTGCT
The DNA here is from genome assembly GCA_030038435.1 of Acidobacteriaceae bacterium. Taxonomy (GTDB): domain Bacteria; phylum Acidobacteriota; class Terriglobia; order Terriglobales; family Acidobacteriaceae; genus Telmatobacter. The sequence continues at coordinate 4,252 of JASHOY010000490.1, forward strand.
GAATCGCATGAGGGGCATGTCGCGGCGAGTGCGGCGGATTTGGAGGTTCAACATGCGACGCTTTGTATTGAAGACATGGGTTCAGACCGTCCCGAGCACCAGACCTGCTCGATGACATTTGCGGCGCGGCTGCAAGCGTGGGAGCCCGGCGCCATGCGATCCCGCAGCATCTGACTGGCATGTGCGATTTCAGGAGAATGCATAAGCCGCTCGAGCTTTTCTGTCACCGCGACAGGATTGAGAAAGCTCTTCGCGACCAACCCGCAACCGAGTTTCTCGACGTGCTGAGCGTTATCGAACTGATCCAAGCGGCCGGGAAGAATGAGTTGGGGAATACCCGCATGCAACGCCTGGGCGGTCGTGCCGATGCCTCCGTGGTGCACAATTCCGGCAGTCCGCGTGAGCAGGAGCGGCAGCGAGACATAAGCCTCGTAATGAATCGTGTTGGGTAAGGTGGGGAGCTGACTTCCCAGGCGGCTCAGAAACACCGCGCGCAAACCGAGTGTCTGCGATGTCCTCAGCGCAGTGTCAAAAAAGCTCCGCACGGTCCCGGTCTCAGTACCGGCCGTGAAGACCAGAGGAGACGGTCCGGCATCCAGAAAATGTCTCAGGCCAGCGGATAACCCCGTCTCGCCGGCACGCGGATGAAAGAGCGGAAAGCCCGTGAGGACAAGTTGCGATGGCCAATCCTGCGCCTTCGCACAGAACCACTCTGCAAACAGCCCGAGTATCTTCTGCGGAGAATGGGACCATTCACTCAATACCCGATGCGGGCGCGGTACATGCATCCTGCGCAAGAGATCTCTAAGGAGCCAGCGAAAACCCATATCGATGACCAGATATTCCGCACTGCGGAAGAGAAGTTTCCGCGCCGGCCAGGGAAGACGGGAGAACCATTCGCCGGATTGAAAGGCGGGCGGATTGCGAAGCGAACAAAGACTCGCAGGAGACAATATGGTGGATACGTATGGCACGCGACAGCGAAGGTGCAGCAGCTTTGCTATGGGAGAGGCGAAGGGCGGAGAGATGAGAATGCTGTTGCCATCGAGCCTGGACGCAACGAGCTCGCAAATCGACGAGACTTTTCGGGAAAAGAAAGCGCACCGGGATCGGATTCTGGGGATGGGGTTGAGGTCTTCGGAGGATTCAAATTGAGCCTTGTCTTCTTCGTCGATGATGCTCAACGCCTCGAAGCCGCAGGAACGCGCGAGATCGAGATAATCGAAGGAAGTCAGGAAAAGCACCTTATGCCCTCGCGCGGCCAATGCCGAGCCAACACCGAGGTGGGGATGGATGTCGCCGTCGGAACCGGCTGCGAAGATGACGGCCTTCATTTTCGACGAGGGTCGCATGGACTCGGCGTTCCGCTCCTATCGTAAGCGCATTTGAAAATCAGAACATTATGGAAGCGCAGACGCCCGTCATACAGGTTTGAATCGTTGCGTGCTTGGAGCGGCAACGAACCTGTAAACAAAAAATTCCGGGAAAAATCTCTGGCGACGGGCGCCCATAGCTTGTATCGAACCAGACGCTATGCTAGGGTAATCCGTGAGCAGGCAGATCTTATAAACCTACCCCTTAATCATTGCCTGCGGTAACGCCGCTGTCTTGGCTCTCTCCCCTTGCGATAGTGTGAAGATTCTCCCCCGCGTCGCCGAGTGCAACGCTCCGCGGCAGTTACTTCACCCCCGTCAGCGGCGCGCAAGGCGCCGCTGTTAACGCGCTCGTTCAACATGCCGCAGCAGCGCGATGCGCTGCGGCCAACAGACATGTGCGATTCCCCGCTCCCGATAAGGATCGGATAACTCGAATTATGCGTGGCCTTGACGGCTTGCTCGCTTTACAAAACAAGCCTTAGAGCTCAACACGACGCGCAGTTATCGAGTGAGGATGTTGCGCACTTCTTCCACTGTCGCGCGTTTCCTCTATCGCGCGCCTACGGTGAGTTACGCCTCAACGGGGTCTGCTCAAGGGCAGCAGGAAGACAACCGTGGCCTGAATCTGCAGCGGGCCGACCTGCTCGATCGGCGGCAGGCAAACCGGAAGATAGGAGTTTTTCATCATGCAATATGGGCCACAATCGTATCCGCTGACGACGGCACAGCGCGGCATCTGGACCACGCAGAAGATTACGCCGCACGCGAACCTGAACATTGCCGAAGCAGTTGAGATAACCGGATCGATCGATCCGGAGTTGTTCCGGCGAGCTCTTCAGCAGGTGGTCGCCGAGGCAGAGGAGCTACGTGTCGGCATAGTCGAGCGCGATGGGCGACCGCAGCAGTTTTCGCGGCCGGTGTATTCCGGCGATTTTCCCTTCCTAGACATGAGCCGCGAAGCAGATCCGCCGGAGGCGGCCCTGGCATGGATGACTGAGGAACTGAGCCGGCCCGTCGACCTGGGGCGAGATCCTTTGTGGGTGAGCGCTCTCCTCCGGATGAATGAGGGAACTCACTTCTGGTATCAGAGGGCCCATCACATTGTTTTCGATGGATACGGAGGCGGTCTAGCCGCGCGCCGTCTGGCGGAAATCTACACCGCTTACGCTCGGGGCATGGAGCCCGACCCGAATACCTTTTGCACGGTCGAGGAGCTGGTCTCTTCCGAGGCGGCCTACCGAAGCTCCGAACGCTGGAAGCGCGATCGGGAGTACTGGCATCGGCAGCTCGCACAACCGCCGGCGGCAGCTACCCTTTCACGCAGCCATCAACGCCGTGGGCTCAGCAGTCAACTGCACCGCAGCGTCGGCCATTTCGATCCCGAAATGGCACGCCGGCTCAACCATCTCGGCAGGACCGCGGATGCCTCTTTGCCCCAGGTCCTGATCGCTCTGGTCATGGCATATTATCAGCGCGCCACGGGAGCCGATGATCTCATCGTGGGCATGCCCGTGTCCGGGCGGGTGAAAAGCGAGTTGCGCCGGTCACTGTCGGTTTCAGCGAATGTTGTTCCGATACGCATCCAATTCACTCCGGAAATGACGGCGGTTGAATTGTTCCGCCAGGTATCGCAGGTGGTGCGGCAGGCGCTCCGGCATCAGCAATACCGGTATGAGGACCTTCGCAGGGATCTCGGTCTGCTCGGTCAGAACCAAAATCTCGCGTGGCTGGGCGTCAACATCGAGCCCTTCGATTATTGCCTCAGCTTCAATGGCGCAACCGCCGCCTCGCATAATCTTTCGAACAGCTCCGTCGAAGATCTGATGATTTTTGTTTACGACCGCGGAACCGATACCGGATTGCGCTTCGACCTGGACGCAAATCCAGCGCTCTACGCTGAAGCCGAACTCGATGAACACCGGCGGCGGCTAAGCCTTCTTGCCGAGCAGATGCTGGCTCACCCCGACAAGCCGCTGCGTGGGCTCGACGTCCTGGGAAACGAAGAGAGGCATCGTCTGCTGGTGGGCTGGAACAGCACGCAGGGTCCGGTGCCGGACACAAGCGTTCCGGCGCTGGTGGCGCGGTGGGCAGCGGCAACCCCGGAATCTCCGGCCGTTGTCTTCGAAGAAACTGCCCTTACTTATCGGGAGCTGCATGAGCGCAGCGTGGATCAAGCGCGGCGATTGATCGCGCAGGGTGTGCGACCCGGAGACATCGTGGCCGTGGCTCTGCCCCGCAACGAGAAACTGCTGATTGTGCTTCTGGCCATTATGCGCGCAGGGGCAGCATATCTGCCGCTGGATCTGGACAGCCCGTTGGAACGAACGGCCATGGTGCTTGAAGATGCGTCGCCGGTGATCATCGTCGCGGAATCCGCGCTGCACGCGCAATTCGCTGCTTACAGTGCGGCCTTGCTCGAGCCCGCGGACGCATGGGACACGCCGTTCGAAGGCACGGAGGAACCTGATCTGAGCACTCCGGACGGAATTGTCTACGTTCTCTATACGTCGGGATCGACAGGCAGACCCAAGGGAGTGCAAGTGACGCATCGGAATCTGGCCAACTTCCTTGAGGCCATGTACCTCGAACTACGCCCGAAGGCAACGGACCGATACGTCGCGGTAACTACGCTGATCTTCGATATCGCCGGACTGGAGCTGTATCTTCCACTGACAGCCGGAGCCTGCGTCATTCTTACCAGCAGCGATGTCGTCCATCATCCTTTGCAGCTCGCGCGCCTGATCCGGCGCAGCGGCGTCACCCACATGCAGGCCACGCCTTCGCTTTGGCGAATCTTGTTGAACAGCTCCGAAGCCACGCTGGATCAGGTGCATGTTCTGGTCGGTGGGGAAGCCCTGAGTGCGGAATTGGCATCGCGCCTGCAGGGCATGGCTGCGCGGGTGACCCAGTTGTACGGGCCAACCGAGACAACAATCTGGTCGACCATATCCCATCTCAAGACTGTGGGCGCCACGGCGCCTCCGATCGGAAGACCCCTGCTCAACACCCAGGTGTATGTGCTGGGAGCAGATCGCCAGCCCGTGATGACGGGAGCTGTGGGTGAACTCTATATCGGAGGTGAGGGAGTAGCCCGCGGCTATCTCGGCCGGCCGGAGCTCACTGAGGAGCGTTTCCTCGCCGATCCATTTACTGGAAACCGTGGCGGGCGCATGTATCGCACGGGCGATCTCGTGCGTTGGAATGACAACAGAGAGCTGGAGTTTCAAGGCCGGATGGATGACCAAGTAAAGATCAATGGACATCGCCTCGAACTCGGAGAAATCGAAAGCTGTCTGCTGCAAAACCCTGCGGTTGCTCAAGCTGCAGTGGTCGCCCATTGCAGCAGTGACGGCACAGTCTCCCTGGCCGGATATGTCGTTGCTGCGGCCGGAGCGAAGGCCGATCTGGAGGAGTTGCGTGCGCGCCTGTCTGGCCAACTGCCCGGTTTCATGGTGCCGCGCCGGATCATGGTGCTCGATGCCTGCCGCTAACCCCGAACGGAAAACTGGACCGTAAAGCCCTGCCCGCGCCGGAGCGGGCCACTCGGATGCTCTACACGCAGCCGGTCACGCCGACCGAAAAGAAGCTCGCTGCACTTTGGGAGGTAATTCTCAAAGTTGACTCCGTCTCTCTCAACGACAACTTCTTCGAGTTGGGTGGAGACTCCCTGCATGCAGCCGAGTTGTCTGCAGCGTTTCCTTCTCACTTTGGGCTGGAACTGCCGCTGGGAAGTGTTTTTGAAGCGCCCACTCTTGCCGAGCTGGCAGCCCGGGTCGATGAGATGAACAACGAACCGGTGGATCCGCTGGGAATGATACTGCAGCTTCGCCGGGGAAAAAGCGCCGAGCTGCGGCCGCTCTTTTGCATCCACCCGATTGCCGGTCTCAGTTTCTCGTTTTCCGCTCTTCTGCGTCATCTGCATCCGCACATGCCGATCTACGGCTTGCAATCGCGCGGTCTTTGCGACGGCGAAGGGCTGCCCGGCAGCATTGAGGAGATCGCTGCCGATTACGTGGAGCGGGTTCTGGACATCCAGGCGGAGGGGCCTTATCGACTGATCGGCAGGTCACTCGGCGGCCTGATTGCTCACTCGATGGCGGAGCAGATGCTTGCCAGAAATCTGCAGGTGGATCTGCTGGCGATGATTGACACGTATCTCTTCACGTCGGTCGAACGCGCTTATCCACTCACCGAAGCGGATGAAGTCCGGGCAGTTCTCCGCTTTCTGGATATTGCATTGCCGGACAGGGAGATGCCCTTGACGATGGAACAACTCTCCGAGATTCTGCGGCGCATCTATAGCCAGCGCACTCTGCCGGTGGCCGAAGAAATTTTGCGAAGTCACCCGCAGTTCATCCAGCACGTCTTTGCCGTGATGCTGAACAATATGCAGCTGGCAAGGCGCCACGTGCCCAGGCGCCTGGATCTGGATGTGCTCTATTTCCGCGCAACGGGAGGCGACTTGCCGGCCATTCTCGGTCACAGCCCATCCGCATGGCGTGCTTTCGTCGGCGGGAAGCTCGACGTGCATGAACTCGATTGCGATCACGACACAGTCTTTGACGCGGCGCCGGCCGAGCAAATCGGGAACATCCTCGAGCGCCGGCTGTGCGACATCGACCAGCGCCAGGCTGCGGAGGCGTGGTCGGCAGCCTGACAGGACTGCGCGCGTTCCGCAGCCCATCGAGAATTGATGATCCCTATGCAGAAACCAATCGTCATCTTCACCATCGGCACACAGGGCGATGTGCGGCCGTGTATCGCTCTGGGCCGGGGGATGCAGCGGTCCGGGCATCGCGTACGGATCGCCACCAGCACCAACTTCAGGAAGATGATCGACGATGCCGGACTCGAGTTCTCCGCAGTCACGGCGGATTTCCAGGCGATGCTGGAAGCCGACCGCGCCATCGCCGACCAGGGCATGAATCTCCGCGCCATGGCCCGGATCTTTCGCGAGCGCTATGCCGTCTGGGCCAGGAACTGGGTTGCCGAAGGTCTGGCTGCGAGCGACGGCGCCGGGTTGCTGATCGGCGTAAGCAACAGCACGCTGTTGGCGAAAGCCTTGTCCGAAGCGCTCGACCTTCCTTTCGCCATTGCCCGTCTTCAACCTCTCACGCCCTCGCGCATTCTGCCGCCGATGGTGCTGAGCGGTTCGGGTCGGAAGTTGCCTGGTCTGCTGAGTCTTGGAGCCCACTACCTTCTTTATCAATTGATCTGGAGCGTGATGCGTCCGGCCATCAATGACATTGTGAGGCCGCAGCTCGGACTGCAGCCGTATCCACGGTGGGGACCCTATCTGTTCTCCGCGGAAATGCACGGAGCGAAGGTGATTAATGGTTTCAGCCAACATGTACTTCCGCGGCCGGCGGACTGGCCCGACACATGCCAAGTGGTGGGCTACTGGTTTCTGGATGAGCCCGGCTGGGAACCCTCTCGCGAGCTGGCCGAGTTTCTTGCCGCGGGCCCGAAGCCGATCTATGTTGGCTTCGGAAGCATGGTTAGCAGCCAGGCACGTGGATTCACGGACTCCGTATTGGATGCAGTAAAACGGAGCGGTCAGCGCGCCGTGCTGGCCACGGGCTGGGGTGGCCTCGATGCCAAAGTGAACTCCGGAGACGAGCGCGTTTTCTTTGTTGGCCATGCGCCGCACGATTATCTGTTTCCAAAAGTGACGGCCGCCATACACCACGGTGGCGCAGGCACCACGGCCGCCGCTGTGCGCGCGGGCATCCCTTCCGTCGTTGTGCCGTTTTACGGTGACCAACCATTCTGGGCGCGTTGCCTTGCGCGCAAGGGCGTTGCGCCTGCCGCGGTCGAGCGCAAGTCTCTCACTCCGGCTTCGCTCGCCTCGGCGATTGTTGAGAGCCAGCAGCGCGGGATGCTCGAAAGAGCCGCAGCTTTGGGAAAAGCCGTTGGCGCGGAGGACGGCATTGCGGAGGCTCTGCGCTGGCTGCAAACCTGGCAACTTCTGCCCGCTTCGAAATCGGCGCTCCGAATTGAGGTTCCTACGGAGGCCAGGGCGTGAAAGCGTTTGCGTTTGAGCGCGAGCAAGGAGTTTTCATCACCTCCGATGAAGATTCGCTGCCTCAGGCGATTGCCCTTCAAAAGAGAGCGATGGCCATCCCGGGAAGGTTCGCAATCTTGATGGCGCAGCATGAACCGAACCTGGACCAGGAATGCCGCGCGGAGAGGACAGCAAAATCATGACAAATTTCGGCCTTATCTTTGTGCTTTACGAGCCAACCAACGAATTCCTTGCCAACCTCGCTCGAGCCCGGTCGATGTGTGCGGGCGTTGTCGTGGTGGACAATTCTCCGGAAGCTAATCCGGTCATGCATGAGCGGCTGCGCGATGAGGGCATGGACGTCCTCTTCAATCGGAATCAGGGCGGGCTGGCCGGAGCCTACAACCGTGGCGCTGAAGTCTTGCTCGCTCGCAATTGCGATGTCTTCTTTCTCCTCGATCAGGACAGCGATATTGATTCCTCATTCTTCACGAAGATGATGGAGGCCGCTGCTGCGCTGGGCCTGGAGGAATTCCTGATGGGCCCGAAAATTCACGAGATCAATCTGAAGAAATGCATGGCTGTCTTTCCGCCGGAGAAGCGCTTTCCCATGCCGGTTCGCATCGACAACCAGACGTCCGGGCTCATTCCAACGCTGTGCGTCATCTCGTCCGGTTCAGCGATTTCCGCGGCTGCCTATCGCAAGCTTGGCGCATTCCGCGAAGACTACTTCATTGAATGCGTCGACATCGAGTACAGCCTGCGCGCTTGCAGCCGCAACGTGCCGGTTTATGTGAATGCGGGAGTCGCCATCCGGCAGACGACCGGGCAGATTGAACGCCACGGAAAATTGTTTACTACGAACCATGCCGCGTGGCGCCGTTATTACGGCACACGGAATGCGGTTCACTGCCTGCGGCTCTACCGTGCTCGCTGGAGCCTCCATTGGCTGGTTACGCCCATGGTGCTTTACTGGGCTCTCTGCATCCTGCTGTTCGACACGGAAAAACTGCGCAAGCTGGTCGCGACTGCCTGCGGTTATTGCGACGGATTCCTGAGCCGTCTGGGCGCCTTTGAGGCGCGTCATCCCCACATCGCCGCATTCTGCGGCCGCTCTGCGCCGAGCGCGAACCAAGTGGAGCACGATGCCGCCGTCACCATGACCGGAGTCGAACCATGAAACGGAAGCTTTCCAGCGTTGAGTACATGATCGACGGAAACATCGTCTACTTTGTTCGTCTGGCGGGCCGCTTCCAAACGCACAAACTTCGAACCGCCATCGCACGCCTGCAGCACAAGCATCCGGCATTGCGCATGCTGATCAGGAAAAACCAGGATGGCCTGTTTTACGAATACGATTGCGCTCCGGAGATTCCGCTGCGCATCCTGCCGAAAACCGGCGAGAACGACTACCGCCGCGAAAGGGACGTGGAGCTGAGAACCCGCTTCTCGCATGACTTGCCGCAGCTGCGCGTAGTCTGGCTGCGCTCCGATCTGCAGCAGGATCTCCTCTTTGTCGCATCGCATCGCATCTGCGACGGTATGAGCATGCTTACCATCGTGCGAGAAGTTCTGCGATTCCTGTACACGGACGAAATTCCGGATACCTATGCGCCGATCTCGCCCGAGGATATCATCGGCAATTATCAGCCGCCGGATCCGTGGAAACGCCGCATGACGGCGCACCTGTGCAATGCCATCCTCGGGCTCATCCCGGAATCCAGAAAAGACCCAGGCAACCATGAATACTGTCTGGAGTGGTGCGCCAGCGAGGAAGCGTCGGATGCGCTGCGGCAGCGCTGCCGATCGGAAGGCGTTTCCGTTCACGCTGTGCTCACAGTTGCGCTCGATCGCGCTCTCCTTGCCGTTCTCGGCGCAAGAAAGATTCCCGCATGGATCGACAGCCCCATGGATGCGCGGCGAGGGCGGCTCGCGATTCTTCGCAGCGACATGCTTTTTTTCGGCGGAGGGAGTCTCAAGTTGCACACCAGCCGCGATACGGGGGAAGATTTCTGGGAGAAGGCCCGAACCGTGCATCAGGATCTGCGCGTCAAAATCGACCGGGAATTGGACAGCATTCCCGGTCGTTATCACTTCCTCGGGATGCTGCGTCCTCTATCCGACGCGAAGATTCACACCATGGTTCGCATTGCCGAAATGCTCAGTGTCAACGGAAGCTGGAACCGCTTTGCTCTTTCCAACCTGGGCAATGTCATGGTCACGGAACCCGACGCCCCGTTCCGGCTCATCGATCTGCGTCTGTACGTTCACTCGTTCAACATCCGATTGCTCGGTCTGGTCTGCTATCTGCTGAATGGACGAATGCGGTTTTATTACGTGGGCGATGAGAAGTGTATGAGCCGCAGCCATGCAGATGCACTGCAACGCGCGATCATGCGTCTCCTCGAGGACCAGATTCCAGAATCGTCTTACTGCCAGGAGGAGAAGCCGGTGGGCGTGCATCCGTTTGCCGGATGAGATGCAAATGGATTTTACATGTTCCGATGAGATGGACTCGCGATGAGCGTGGATTCCATGGCGGTTCCCGTACGGAAGGCGCAGCATCCGCTGCGTAATCGCGCCTTCTGTTTGCTGTGGATTGGCAATACTGTCTCCTGGACCGGCGACCAGTTCTATCTTGTCGCTCTGCCTTGGCTTGTACTTTCGCTGACCGGCTCTAGCGTCGTTCTCGGCTCGATCGCAATGCTTGCTGCCATTCCCCGCGCTGTACTCATGCTTCTTGGCGGAGCGGTCACGGATCGCGCTTCTCCGCGGCTGATCCTGATCCTTGCCGCGTTTCTCCGCTCGCTGCTGGTGACGGCGCTGGCGGTGCTGCTGTTCCTCGGAAGCCTGCATCTGTGGGACCTCTATATTCTGGTTCTCGCATTCGGTGTGGCCGACGCCTTTTCCTATCCAGCCGGCTCCGCCCTTTTGCCCTCCATCCTGGAGCCCGAAGAGCTTCCCGCAGGCAACTCGATCTCTCAATCCACACAGCAGATCACCGCACTCCTTGCGCCCGGACCGGCCGGCCTGTTCATCCGGGCATTCGGGAGCGCCTGGGCGTTTCTGCTCGATGGAATCAGCTTTCTTGCGATCATCCTTGCCCTGATGCACCTGCCAGCTGATTCAACCGTGAGAAAACAGACTCCGCCGGAGGGCATGATGCGGGCTATCTCCGATGGCCTCTGTTACGTTATGGCCGATGTCTCTCTCCGCTCGCTTGTGCTGGTCATCGCCGTCCTTAACTTCGCCCTCGCCGGACCCATGATGGTCGGTCTGGCAGTGATCGTCAAGCGGGAGTTTGGCACGGCCTCGACGTTCGGACTACTGATATCGTCGTTCGCTGCTGGCAGCCTTGCCGGAATGCTCTGTGCCGGTTTCGTGCGGCATCGCCGCCGCGGTCGCACTCTGCTCCTGGCCAGCGCCTTAATCGGCTTTTCTGTTGCTTCCCTTGGATCGGTCAGTCGCATCGCCATCCTGATACCTGATCTCCTCCTGATGAGCGGTACCGCTGCCTTCCTCAACATCGAGTTCATCGCCTGGCTTCAGCAGCGAGTCGAGCGTGCCTTGATCGGCCGCGTCATGAGTGTTCTGATGTTTGCTTCCGTGGGGCTCACACCCCTTTCCCTCGCAATGGCAGGTATCGCACTGAAGGTCAGCATTCCGGGGACCTTCTTCTCCGCAGGAGCCCTAGTGCTCCTGGTCACCCTGCTTGCCGCCTCCCATCGCGCAGTCCGCGCAATCGATTAGCGCCTTGGCGAGGAGCCGGCTTATCCCGTTCTGACTGCTGCATTGGGCGCAGGAGCCATCTTCGCTGCGAGCTTGATGATTACAGCCTCACGAAGAGCGACCGGACATAACTCTCCGACCTATAGCCAACTCCTTGCGGGAGCAAAGAATCCCATTCGAGACGGGCATCACGGCGATATTATCCGCGTTCGCATTTGCGATCCTTCTTGTGTCCGGCGTTCCTCCTGCCTGCGCCCCGTCACAGCGGCAGGCGGCTTCGACCTCTCACAATACGCGGGCCAGATTAGCAACGGCGCAAAGCAGAACATAAAGAATACGGAACAGTAATCAAAAAGTGCGGCCAAGAACGCCGGGAATGGAGTAAAGACAGGGACAAAGACACCTGTCACTCTTTCAAACCCGGTCGAGTGCTCCCAGGTGAAAGCTATTGAGAATATTCAGCATCACGACGACCGCGATGCCTCCCGACGAGGGCGGCGGCGCGCGGGTCCAAACCCGCCCGCAATCGCGTCGACTCTCTCAATTTGCGCTCTGCAACTCGTTGATAGCCGTTATTGATGCCAAAATGCGTCCTGAAGCATGCGGCATTCGATGCTAAGCCATCGCACGAAAGCACGAAAGCGTTTTGGCGAATGGCAAAGCCGCACAGTTTTTGTCGCGCCGAGTCAGTGGTCTCCCTTTCCCCTCATCGCGATAGCCGAGTCTGGTAAAAGTCCTTTGGCAAGGTCAGCATCGACATCTATGCGAGGCTCCAGGCTCCTCGGGGTCGGCAAGTTGTCGTGTAACGGCCGACGCGCTCTCTTGGTTCCAGGATAGGTCGGTGGCCGTGGCACAAGGCACCGTATGCGACTTCCCGTCAACGTGGATCGCGGAATCCTGCGCCGCCTCCCGATACCTATCCCAGACGCGTCACACAAGCCGTTCTGGAGTAAGCATCCACCGGCAGAGCCGGTTCCTTTTCAGTTGTTAGTCCCTCAAAGGGGCCGTTTCGCAACCGTCCGAAGCAAAAGCAAGAACAGAACCAAAAACCTCGTGCTGCTCTTTTCACTGCCGCAGCACAGGTAATTCAAGGGAGAACATACTCTCGGAATTCTCAAAGCTCTACTGCCACCGCGGCAGAGCCGGGGGAACTCCCGGTTTTATTAGTAGATTGCCCCTGACGCCGTCAGCTTGGCGAACAGGCTCCCCGCGTCGGTCGATATCTGAATCATGCTGTGAAGTAGAGAGGATTCAGCTTATAGGAGAGAGCCTACTCTGAATTAATGTCGGGCAATCTCAACTAGCACAATTTCGGAACGATCTTGGATGCGCTCCAAAACAGCTTCGTGACCATTGGGCGAGATATCGAAGTCGCGAACATCGAAATCCGAAGGCAGGTCAGTCAATTGCTGCTCGGCGCCCGTCTCGAGGTTGATAAGCCAGAGATTCTTGTGCTGCATTTCTCCACGGAGCACGACCAGGCTTCGACTATCAGGCAGAAAAGCCAGATGCCGCGCTCCTCGCGCCAGTGTCAAAGGCGGCAACGAGAGCACCGATCCATCGGACCTGGCTGCTTTCAGCGAAAACGTGGTGCCTATATCTGGCCCGGAAAAGAGCACGAAACTGCCGTCGGGCGCCCATGCAGGATCGAGCGCGTTCTCAGAATTGAAGGACACAGGAGGTCCGCCATCGAGCGGCACCCGAACGAGGTGGAGTGCGCCATGATCCAGCGCGGCGGTGATAAGCAATTTTCCGTCAGGTTCCCAGGCAGGGTCTCCTTGCAGGTTAACTGAGTCGGCGACCACGCGAGGGTTTGCGCCGTCTGCCTCCATGACATACAAAAGCGAGCGCCCGTCTTGGCGAATTGAAAAAGCAACTGAACGGCCCTCGGCTGAGATGGCCGGGCCGCCAATGATTTGGGCGCCCTGCCCGCGCCACAGTTCCGTCGCCCTTCCATTGGCCAGTTTCCAAATGCTTTGGCTTGCACCGCTTGCCGAAACGTAAAGAAGGCAATTCGCGCCTAGTCGTGGCCGGAATCCGCTGCTCGTAGTAAGCGTGAGCGGGCTGAGGGCAGCTGCTTTTGCGGCGAAGGCATCGATGTGTAATCGCCAGAAGCTTCTTTGGGGAGTTGCGAGCGTGACAACCAACCGACGGCCATCAGCGCTGGCCGCAAGCGATGTATACCGGTCGACACCCTCGCTCAGCCGATGTGGAATTCGGTGCGCTAAATCGGTACCGTAGAGCCACGGCCCCGAACCGTCGGGATCGGAGGCAAGGTACAAAAGCGTGCGCCGATCCAGCAGCACCGGATAGCTGACTTGCGCATCATGTTCGGTAATGCGCTCTGGAACACCGCCTGCAGCGCCGATACGCCAGATGTCCAGTTTGTCGGGCAACGAGCCCTGAACAAAGTAGATCGACCTCTGATCCGGCGACCAGAGCGGAAAGTGCGAATGAAGTCCGGCGGGCGCGGTGAAGATCGGTTGGGCCGTCGAAGGCGCGCTGCCGGTGGAAGCAAACAAAGGATCGCCCGCTCCAGCAGTGTGATACACGAGTCGTTTGCCATCACTTGACCAATCATATTCAGCCGCGCCATCAAGGTAAGGCCGAGGCTCGCCTCCCAGCGTCGGAACCGCCCAAATACTGACGTCCACATGGTGCAAAGGGTCTGTCTTTCGCACCCAATAGGTCACAAGCGAGCCATCCGGTGAGAAACCCAATGTGCGAATGGATGGATTCACGAGCTCTGCTGCGCTTCCATGCGTCAGGTTGTGAAACTGGCCCGAACCAACCTGCGTCACCCAAACGTCCATTTGTCCGTCTCGGTCTGAGAGAAAGGCGATGAATTGACCGTCGCGCGAAATCGCCGCTGCTTGTTCGATCCCGCCCCAGTCGGTCACCGCCTCAAATCGCGCGCCGGCAATTGGGTTGCGCCAGAAGAGATCCGTCTTCTCGAAACAGAAAAACCCGCCGATGGCTGCGACTGCCACTGCAAACGGCGCTAAGATGAAGCCCCACCCTCTTCGGCGAGGCGATTTAGCAGTCTCACCGGGCAGAACCACAGCGGTCGAGATGTTTTTCTTCCCATCGGACGGAGAAAACTTGCGGCTCTCCCGCCAGGCCTCCAGTTCCGCAGGCACCGCGTAAACTGACCCGCGTTTGCTGTGCAAATGCCGGTGTACCGGCATGCCCTCCCGCTTCTCCCAGCGCTGGACAGTGGCGACATCGCGGCTGAGGTAAACCGCGATTTCCTTCCATGAGTCGAGGTGCTTCTCGCTGGGCTTCTCAGGGGCCGGGGTTTCGCACGGCTGATCAGCCATCGCGTCCTCCGAAGCTTTTCGGTGTTCCCGCGCTCGCGGTGAGCAGATTGTACTCCGGTTCATGCAGCACGGCAAAAGACGGCATTAGGCGGCGAAAAGAGCAATCCGCGCAACGCGGTTTGAGCTGTCGGCACAAATACCCAATAGTGATCTCGGAAGTTCAAGACCAATCAGGAGGTTTCTCATGAAGTATGTCAAGTTCAGTGCCGCGGCGTGGCTGTCATGCCTCGCTTTGGGTTTGTCACTGCGGGTTGAGGCTCAATCTCCCATTCCCGTGCAGTTCGGCGGTCTCATCAATGACTATTCACCGTCAACGGTGAAAGGCGGTCCGTGGGAAATGCACGGTCAATGGACAATGAGTATCGACGAAAGGGCCGGAACCGCTGATTTTTCGGCTGATATGACCATGTCCGGTTATGGTAAGACCTCGACCGGCGCCGTGGATCCCACTCAAGGCGGGGTTAGCGCACACACCCACCACATCAAGCTGACCAACGAGGCGGTTACATGGAACACGGCGGGATGCCCGTCCTTTAGCCCATCTACTTATGGTGGATTTCAGTTCACTGGGACTGTGAGTCTATTGACCGGCAATGGAAGTAACGCGGCATTCGAGACAAGCCCGCCGTCCTCGGTGTTGCAAGTGTGCGTGAGTGGGGGAGAGGGCAACGACTCGGTTCCGTTCTCGAATATCACCCTAACTTTTCAAGAAGGCAGCCCCGCCATCGTGCATTTCGGTCCGCAACCGATCCACGGAGTGGTTCGTACCTGGAACGAACGCTGGGAATTCCTGCAGCTGATGAGCACGCACCCGTAGGCCTTTTGGGACAAACCGTTGGGACTGTTGCAAAATGTCGTACAAGCCTTACAACCCGGCAGAACCGGCAAAAACGGCCCAGTGGGCGTTATTTGCTGCCAAAATGCTGCCAAAATCCAACCCGTGCGGGCCAGTGGGCTGATCGTGTGGAGTCAGCCCCTAAATCTTCGGCACGACCATCGACGGTTTCAGCGAACACACTCCGGCGGGGCAGGGCTGGAGGTCCTCCCTCCTGCGCTCTCCTGTGAACCTCTGATACCCGTCGGTTGAGCAGGTCCGGCTGCGAAGTTCGCGCACAGTCCGAAGACGGGCATCACAAACTGAGCGAAGCTGTCCTTTGGTATCTAGTTGCGTAAATTAGCGAATGGTGTATCATGCAGTGCATGAACGCCCGCAGCATTGCGCTCACGCCTGAAGAGCAGGCTGATTTGGAGTTGGTGGTGCGCCGCACAACCAGTGCGTCGCGGGATGTGTTCCGGGCCGGCGTGATTCTGCGGGCGGCTTCCGGTGCCAGCAACAAGCAAATCGCAGCGGCCATGAAGACGCGGCCGGCAACGGCGAGCAAGTGGCGCGGCCGGTTTCTCCGCGACCGGATGAACGGGTTGCAGGATGCGCCGCGACCGGGCAAACCGGCAACTTACGATCTGGAGACCGAACGGCGCATCCTGACGCAACTGGATCAATCGCCGCCCAAAGGCTATGCGCGTTGGAACGGAGTCTTGCTGGCTCGAGCGCTGAAAGACATTTCCGACGACCAGATTTGGCGGGTTCTGCGCAAGCATGGGATCTCGCTGGAACGGCGTCGCAGTTGGTGCGTCTCGACCGATCCCTGTTTTGCTCAGAAAGCCGCCGATGGGGTTGGGTTGTATCTCAACCCGCCAGAACATGCTCTGGTGTTGAGCGTGGACGAAAAACCCCACATTCAAGCCCTGGAACGGGCTCAAGGCTGGCTGAAGCTGCCCAGCGGCAAGGCGCTCACGGGCTTTCAGCATGATTATAAGCGGCATGGCACCACCACTCTGTTTGCGGCTCTGGAAGTGGCCACCGGGCTGGTAAAGGGCGATCAATACAAACGCCGCCGCCGCATGGAGTTTCTCGACTTCATGAACGGCATCGTAGCCGAACATCCCGACCGCGAAATCCACGTGATCCTCGACAACCTCAACACCCATAAGCCTAAGCGCGATCGTTGGCTGGCCCGACACAAGAACGTCCATTTCCACTTCACGCCCACGCACGCATCGTGGATGAACCAGGTTGAAATCTGGTTTTCCATTCTGCAGAGTCAGTCGCTGAGCGGGGCCAGCTTCACCAGTCCCGGCCAACTCCGCAAGCACATGGACGACTTTATTGCCGCCTACAACCAGACCGCACACCCGTTCGAATGGAAAAAGCAGGTCGTCTTCCAAAAACACCCCAAGACACTGTACGCGAACTTATGCAACTAGATACTAGCCACGCATTTCTCACAAGTGTTGAGTTTTTTGTTCTTGCGAGGTTTTAGGGCAGCGTGGCGACTGGATTTTGGTCCGCGTCTCGGTGAGGACCGTGCCATTGTCACTGGGGCGTGAGTAACCATTCTGAGTAAGTAGTTTGCTCCGAATGCTTCAATCCGAATGCGTCAATTGGGTCCCGCGCAAGTCCAAGGGTATGCATCTGGACGACACTCGCCGCAGAGAGGATTGATCCGGCGTGGCTCGACCAGGGAGGCCGCTTTTCCCCAGCCCAATCTATGAACTTCCTGTAGAGTGCGGTTGATTGAGCCGCAGAGCTATCCGCTCGCCCTTCGTGGTCGGGAACGTGAGCAATGAGCGGCTGAGCTTCTCGGCCGGGCTTCCGTTGCGATACAACCGGACTGCTTCCTCGGCAAAGGGATTGCGAAGCCGGCAGGTGGAACCGGAATGCGATTCCAGCTCGGCAAGTTCCACCGAGCCGTTGCGAATGGCAGCGGTGACGGTGAATCCTCCGCGCGCCTGCAGCGTATAGCGAGCATCCCACTGCCGCGGCCACGCGGGAAAAAGATGCAGAATTGGATCTTCGCCGGGGGCAGGGGGATTGCTTTGCAGCAGGGCACGATGCAGTGCTTCAGCCGCGCGCCCAAGGTGTTCGGCGTGCAGCGCCTGTGCGCCCTCGCCCAGCGTCATGCGGTTTTCGAGCAGGCCCCCTTTTTTGTACCACGGAGAGCGTGGGTTGGGCTGCGGCCGCATTTGATTGGGCAACAAAATCTGTACCGCATCCGCTCGCCCCAAAGAAGCGGCCGCAACTGCGAGCATTGACAGGATGCCCACTGGCGTTTCCGGATGGAGGCCCTCCGGCAGCAGCCGGTCGAAGGTGGCCTGGGCCAGCGAAAAAGTATCGCGATCCTGGGTCTCCACATTGCACAAATCGAAGAACCACATGGGCAGGCTGTTGATGTCCGGCATCCAGCCTGTTGGAATGCGGTCCGCTTTGATTGCAGGCTTGAGCCCATTCACGAAAATGCGCGGCCCGCTGTAACCGGGAGGATGGAGTGCGCTCGGATCCGTGCTCGTAGGCAGCGGAGCGAGATGTTCGAGAAACTCCCGCCATATCGGCGTCATCTGCTCATCCACGCCAAGAATCGCCGCGGCACGGAGCACCGCGCTTGTAACGCCGCGCATCGCAACCATGTCTTCGAACGAATCGCGGACACCGAAGACCGGCTCTCCACTGTTGGACCAGTGCATTTGGTATGTGCCGTCCGCATCTTTGCGAAGATTCGCATGGTTCCGGTAGAACTCCACCGCGCCGCGCAGCATGGGATAGGCGCGGCCGCGCAGCCACTCTTGATCGAGCGTGTATTCGTATCGCTGCCAGTAGAGCCAGGCGATTTTTGCAGTACTGCTGAACATGTGACTCGTCGGCCCGTAGGGGCCGTAGCCGCGCTCCCTGATCTCGTACGCGCCGTCATACCACCGGCCCTGGACGATCCAGTTCCAGCGGCTTGAATACGGATGTTTCTTCTCCGCAAATTCCATAAACGCGCCGGAGCGCTGGTCCCAGGGCTTCTGCAGCAGATAGAGCGGCCGCATTTCCGCCGCGATCGCTTCAGGCAACTCTTCCAGGCCGTCAAAATAGGTTGTCTCAGGAATGTAGATGCCTTCGCTCCCCCACTGCTGGCGCGCGGCCTGGGCGCAGGCCGCGAACATGGCCGAGTACATTTCGAAAAAGGGGTCCATCAAATCGAACCGGCCCGTGGCGGGGAGCGCAAGGTAATAACAGCTCAGATTTGTAAACCAATGCTGCGCACCCCACATGCGCAGGTCGCCCGCGGTATTCCACAGCATGCCGTTGAACTTGGGCGGGAACTTGCCGCGAGAAGTCGCCGCCATCAAATAGAGATAATAGTGGTAGTTTTGCTGAACAAAGTCCGCCGCGCCATCTTGACTGTGCAGTTCTAGCGCACCCTTTGCCCAAAACGCGTGCCACCACTGCTGGGAGCGGCGCCCAAATTCCACCGCATCCTGCGCCAAGGCGGCGTCGAGCTGCCGGAAGGCAGCAGCCGCAACATCTTCATCGTCCTCCAATGAGGCAGCCGAAGCGACCATGATGGCGATCGGCCCGGCTTGGCTCGCGGAGAGGCTGATTTCTGTGTCGTTCAGAATCTGCGCCTCTTGGGATGCAGCCTGGATCGCAACCGCTACGGCCGATTTTGCGCAGAAGGTCCCTTCGCGAAACTCCTGGGTCAGAGCAATTCGGTTCCCGTCTTGGATGAGCTGCGACGTCGCGGTCTGGCTGCGATGCGGAACCCGGATGGCGTGTTCCTCCGCCAGGGGTTCAGTCTGCCGGCCGAAAAACTTGGTCTCATAACGCAACATGCGGAGCGTGACGGAAAGACGCTGCCGCGAAGACCGGTGCGGATCGACGGTGATCGCGAAGACATCCTGGTCCATCGATGGCGCTATACGGATGGATGCCCCTTCGCCATCGATGGTGAGCGTTCCATCGTAGACGGAAAGATGCTGGCGAAAGCCCGACTCCGGAAACGGATGACCCTCGAACTCAATGTCCAGGAATGCGCACCCGCCGCAGTAGTCGTCGTGGACCTCGACAAAGCTGTTCGTCTGGCAGTTGTTCGCATAGACATCGACCCGATTGACCTGAAAGTGCAGCCGGCTGGGAGTCGTCCACACCAGGCTGCCCATTCGGCCATTCCCAATCGGTATCCCTTCTTCGCTGCGGGACACAGGCCGGGAGTAGATCAGGTCTGAGGCGGAGATCGCCGCTCGCAAAGCCGATTCGGCGACGTCGCGTTCGAACGCGAACGAATGGCCGTCACGATCCTGGGAAAGCGCTTCGTGCGCGCTCAGGAGCTGCGCGGCAGTAGCACCGCCTGCCTTCATAAATTCACGGCGCGATACATCTGTCATTGGATTATTCCCTTGTGGAGTTCCGATGCGGAAAGTCCGTTTTGTGGACGGCCGCCCCGCCCGACCTATGACCAATGCAGACGGGACAAAGGAGGAGTTATCTGAAGATGGAAAGGTCAATGCAGTCCGCCATGGCCTTATATCCGGCGTCGTTGGGATGCACGTGATCTCCGCTGTCGTAAGCGGGAAGGATGATTTGCGGCGCCTGCGGGTCGGCTACCGCTTTGTTGAAGTCGATAACTCCGTCGAAGGAGTCAGATGTCCGCACCCAATCGTTGTATCGATCGATCATCGCGCGCACCTTAACCCATGCGGGGTTGGGTTCGGCCTTTGCGCCGGCTGGAAGCAGTGTTGCCCCGAAGACTTTCACTCCATGTATGTGAGCGCGTGCGATCATCTGCTTCGCCGCAAAGATTAGATCGTCGACGGTAAGCGTGCTCTCAGGAGAAGTGGGTCTGAGGATTTGCCCGATATCGTTGATCCCTTCGAGGTAAATGACGTAGCGCACTCCGGGCTGCGCCAGCACGTCGCGGTCAAAGCGCGCCAATGCGCTCGGCCCGTGCCCGTCGAATAACACCCGCCCGCCAGAGATGCCTTCGTTCAACACGGAGAGATGAGCTGTCTTTCGGTTTTCATGCAGACGGAGAGCGAAGTAATCCGGATAGCGGCGGTTGGCGTCGAGGGTCGAGTGAGCTCCATCGGTGATCGAGTCGCCCAGCGTAACCACGGCTGCCGCGTCCCTGTCGTCCGGGCGAACCTCGACGCCCTGCAAAAAACACCACGAGATAATACTTTGCGCATCCTGCAGGTGGCTCTTTGCGGTCTGGTTGCCCGCCGCAATATAGTTGGTGGACAAGCCGTATGGATGGCATGTGGGATCCGCAATGGTCTGCCGCGGCAGATACAGGCTGACGGCCAGATCGGAGAAGGCCGCGACCGGCATCGGGATTGGATCGCTAAGCACATATGCGCCTGCGGGAATCGTGACCGACAGCTTGTGATTGAACATGAGCTGGCGATTGGAATCGGTCTGCAATTCACCGCTATTCCCGGCGAGTCCAATGGACGCCGTATCGACACGCAGAGGCGCAGTGCCGAACTGATTGGTGAGTGTGACGCGGACAGCGCTTCCACCCAGAGTGAGATGCACGACATCGCGAATGGTGGAGTCAGCGATCCGCTCCCGCAGATGCATAGGCAGCGGCGATGCCGCCCAACTGCCCACCCACTTATCCTTCTGGCGGTCTGCGGCGAAACAGGCGCAATTTACAGATAAGAACAGCGCTGTCCAGAACAGAAGTCCCTTTTTCATTCGATTTGGCCCTCGAAGATGGTTTCGATGCATGACGCGACAAGGCCCTGTGCTTCACAGGAACCGTGTTCTGTTTCCGCGAAGCAGGGTCTCCACCGCGAGTTAGAACCGCAGCTTGAGCGCAAACTGCAGGGAGCGAGGGCCGCCCTGCTGATACAGGGACGACAAACCACCCAGGCTGGATGAGAGGGAGCTCGTTGCCTGGCCCATAATCGAGTTGTTGCAGGTTGCTCCCGGAGCGGTGGCGCCGCAGGTCGTATCCACGGCTCCGAAGACCGGATGATTAGCTATGTTGTACGCCTCCGCGCGAAATTCAAGTGCCGACCGTTCGTAAAGCGGGAACGTGCGTTGTATGGCCAGGTTTGCCTGGTTTTCTCCAAAGCCGCGCAGAAAGTTGCGCGGAGCATTGCCTACCCCCAGAGCTTGCGTGGTGACGCTGAAGATGGTTGGATCGATCTGACGGCCGCCCGGTATCCTGGGCTTTTGCACATATGGATACTTGCCGTTATAGTTGAGTTCCCCGTTAATAATGTCGCCAGTTACAGGGTCCGTGACGGAAGGACCGGCCGGCTCGTAGGGAAAGGCTGTGCGCGCAACGAACCACAAGTCGGCGTTCCAGTGGGCCAGCATCGCTCTTTCGAACGGGTTTGAGTACTGCGATGGCAAGTTATAGACGAGGGCCGCGGTAAAGTTACTGCGCACGTCGAAATTCGAATTACCCCTCTGAAGAGGAAAAGACACACTGTACTCCTCGGTGCTGGCCCAATCGATGGCGTGCGCCCAGGTGTAGGAGGCCAGGGCCTGCAAGCCATGCGCCATTTGCCGCTGGTATTTCGCTTGCAGCGAGTTGTAATTCGATCCCGGACCATTTTCAAATAAATAGGCGTATCCGAACTCCGGGTTCACCGCGGCCAGATTGTATTCCTGGAAGTGGGTGAGATTTCTGCCCAGCGACGCGACGTAACCCAGGGTGAAGGTCTGTTTGGATCCAAGCGCTTGTTCAATGGAGACGTTCCACTGGATCGCGGATGGAGGAATGAGATTGTTGGCTGCGTAAAACTCCAGGTTATACGGCGGAATGGGCGGATTGGGGATCGGTACGAGGATCTGGCCGGCGGTCAAAGGAAAGGCCGTCTTGCCTGTGCTCGTGGCCGATGTTCCCACTCCGGTGCCGTTACCGAACATGCTTTCCGGGGCGAGCAGATCGTAAAACAGGCCGGCTCCCGCGCGAAGAACCAGCTCATGTCCCGTCGCGCCGTGAATCGCATACGCCAATCCAAACCGCGGAGCGAAGTCGGTCCAGGTGGTCTTGTAGATCGGGCCGCCGGGCTCAGACGAAAGCGCCAGGGAAGACGGATCGTTAATGTTGCCTGTGTAAGTGTATGCCTGGATCCCGGAAACCGACGGTGGAGGATTGAAGTCCCAGCGAAGGCCCAGAGCAAGATCGAGCCGCGGAAGAACATGCCAATCGTCCTGCGCGAACAGTCCCAGATTTTTGCTGGTTGGGTCTACGCGTGGCTCGTTGCTGGCTGTGTAGCTGGGCGTGTTTGAAAGAATCGAAGCAGCGGTTGTCCAGCCGTAAGCTACGTAGGGACTGCGGGAAATTGTGCCGGTGTTGTAGTAGGCAGTCGTCTGACGATAATCTGCGCCGAATGTAAAGAGATGCCGCCCATGGGTCCACGTGACCGTGTCGGTGGCATTCGGCTGAAACTGTTGCGAACCAAAGCTTGTGTCATATATGCTTACCGTGCTCGGCAAAGATATATGCACCACGCTCTCCCCTTTCATCGTGGGTAAACCCTCCAGCGCCTGAATATTGAGTAAGTTTGTGGCGCCGCCTATCTCGACGGGAGTAACCGCCGCATCGAATACGGCCGGAGAGTACTGAAGCCTCAGTTCGTTCGAGATTGTTGCGCCGAAGGTGTTGTCTACACCCAAAAGATAGACCCGATTGCGGCCAATGTGCTGAGTGAAAGTAGCATCGCCATCCGCTCCGGTGTTGCTTGTCACGTCGCTGTACCGGGCGAAGATGCGCATCGTGGGCCGGATTTGATAGTCGACCCGTGTCTCGATGGAGTTGAGTTCTCCGGTGGATGATGCGGAGTTTTGAAGATAGGGAGAGCCTCCGAGGCCATAA
>JASHOY010000491.1 GCA_030038435.1 Acidobacteriaceae bacterium
ACGACCGCGCGCACGCTGCCCTTGCGGTTTTGTTTTCCGGCCGCCGCGTGAAAAAAACTTACATCGCCCTGGTTCACGGCGCGTTAGCGCGGCCGCGCGGCACCATCAGCGCCGCAATCAGCCGGGACACGGTGCGGCGCACGCGAATGTCGACGCAGCCTACCCAAAACGCACGTTCAGCCGTCTCACACTACGAGGTCCTGAGACCGGTGGTGGGCCGGTTCGGCCAGTTCACGCTCTTAAAGGTTCGCATCGAGACCGGGCGCACTCACCAGATTCGGGTGCACATGGCTTCCATCGGCCATCCTGTGGTCGGAGACACCCTGTATGGCGGCGCCGGGCAACTCACCGACCAGGAGACCGCACAGGCAGCCCCGTCGCGCGCGGCGCGGCGCAAGCGGGAGCCGGAAAGATTGAAGTTGGGACGAAATTTCCTGCACGCGGCGCAAATCGAATTTGCCCACCCCATCAGCGGCCAATCTGTGCAGCTCGAGGCGCCGCTGCCGGAGGAATTAACAGCTTTTCTGCGCCGCCTCGAAAACGGCATCGAAGCCGGTGGTTGAGTGGCTTCGGCCCCACCGGAATGCGCTTTGCGCGTGCGGCAAAACCCGCGCCATTGTTAAAATGAGGAAAGATTATGATCTGGAAGAATCTCCCTCTCGTTCTTGCGGCTGCATTCGCGGCGGCAGTCTCGTCAGCCCAGCAACCTGCAAAAGCAAAGACGGGATCACCCGCCCAGGCGCCGGCTTCACAACCAGCATCTGATCCGGCCGGCAATGTGCAGACCGACGTGAACGCGCCCACCATCAACCTGGGCGTCAATGAGGTTGACCTCATCTTCACGGTTACTGACCGGCACGGACATTACATTCCCAACCTCAAGCAGAGCGATTTTGCCCTCCTCGACAACCAGCGCGCCCCTGCCCGCATCGACTCGTTCCACCAGCAGATCAATCTGCCCCTGCGCGTGGGATTTCTCATCGATACCAGCACTTCGATTCGGTCCCGCTTTAAATTCGAGCAGCAGTCAGCCATCAATTTCCTGCTCGACATCATCAAGCCCAGAAGCGACCGCGCCTTCGTGATGGGCTTTGACGTAACCCCGAACGTCACCGCGAACTGGACCAACGACATCGACTCGCTGGAGCAGGGAATCAACGAGCTCAGCCCCGGCGGCGGCACCGCCCTCTATGACGCCCTGTACACTGCCTGCCGCTACAAGATGATGGATGTTTCGCGCGGCCAGGAACCGGTACGGAAAGCGATTATCCTCATCTCCGACGGCGACGACGACCAGAGCCGTGTCTACGAAGATGAAGCCATAAAAGAGTGCCAGCGCGCCGAGACCATCGTCTATTCGGTGAGCACCAACTGGACTCCCAGCCGCGGCCCCGGCGACAAGGTGATGGCCCAGCTGGCCGAACAGACCGGCGGCCGCGTTTTCTTCCCGCCCTCCGTCGACGCCATGTCTTCCAGCTTCCTCGACATTGAACAGGAACTGCGCAGTCAATACGCGTTGACATACACACCCGCGGACTTCAAATACGATGGATCATTCCACTCGATTTACCTCTACTGTACCGATCGACGATATATTGCGCGCACCAAAGCCGGCTATTTTGCGCCCACACAGGTGGGAGAAAAAACCATGGTCGGCCCCGGCGGCCAGGCCAGTCCGAATTGACGCCGCAAAATGAATGCGGCGCAGCGTGCCAGGCCAACTCTCCATCCGGGTTGGCCTTCGCTTGTCTGGCTTTTTCATGGTTGCGCGGCCTTTGCCTTTCAGTTCCGTTTCAGAACCCTCCGCAATTTGATCTCCCGTTGTGAAACCGGCAACATTTCCACTTCTTCATCGCATTGTTTAATTGATCTCCGACACGATGAAATAGAGGAAGGCGATTTCGAGAGCCATCCGGCGCGACGATTTGCGGCGGAGTTCGACCTGCTTCGGCACGGTGTGCCGGGGGGCGAAATCGATCCAAGCTGCGCAGCATCTCGCGCAGCAGGAGAATACGGTGATCCGGCAGGCGATTTCGTGCGACATCTGCGGAACGGAGAAGCGGCAGACCAACCACTGGTTCGTGGCTTATGAACATGATGGTGAACTGCGCATAAGCGCATGGGGCGTGCAGAAGCGGTTCCGCGGTTCAACCAGGCACCTTTGCGGCCAGACTTGCCTCCACAAACTGGTGGACGACTTCATGGCCCGATCCGTAGCCGCACGCACTCAGGTCTCCGCTGCCCTCGAAACAAGCTCTGAAACCTTCCTGACCGACGCCAGCCTCACGTCGGTGGCTGCCTGCGACGAGTTGGAGTCTTCGGCGCGGCTGCTGACACCATCTGTTCCCGCTTTGGCTGGACGCAACCAACCTTCGCCTATCAGCTTTTCAGCGGGTCTGGCGCGCATTGCCCCCGAACCGGCAACGTCGCCGCCCTTCGAGACGCCGCGATTTGCCTCCCGCTCCTGGCATGCCGAAGCCTGGGAGCGGGAACGCGTGCGCGAGATGCGGGCGGCTGCGAATCATTCTGAGGTCGCGCGCAGACGCTCGAATGGGTAGATGAGTGAAACGATTTGCTCAGAATTGCAGATAAGGCGGGGAACGGTTCTTAAAGTTTCTGCGTCCTCTGCACCGAGCGCACGCCGGGCACCCGGCGCAACCCCAGGACCATGCGGTTTAGGTGAGGAAGGTCTTCGGCTTCGACGACAAATTCGATGATCGCCTCGCCTTCTTCGTCGTGCCCGATCTCGACGCCGCGAATGTTGGTGTTCTCGTCGGAGATAACGGCGGTGAGTTCTTTCAGCATGCCAGGACGGTCATCGCAAAAGATCGTCACCTTGACCGGATAACGCTGCGCCGTGCCGGCAGTCTTTTCCGCTCTCGACCATTCCACTGCGATACGGCGATCACTTTCATAAAGCAGGTTCTGCACGTTGGGACAACTGCGCGCATGCACGGCCACTCCTTTGCCGCGGGTCACGTAACCAACAATCTCCTCGCCGCGGATGGGATTGCAACATCGCGCGCGGTAAATCAGAAGGTCGTTCTGGCCTTCAACCTGCAATGAATCCGAGCCGGTGAGGTGCAGCTTGCGCACCGCGTCAGACATAGACGCTTCGCCGCCTGGCTTGGCCTCCGGCCCCGGCTCTGCCGCCGACTGGTTGGCATAACCTGGAGCCAGTTTGTTCAGCACCTGGTGGGCGGAATGCTTTCCCTGCCCAAGCGTGGCCAGAAGATCGGCCGCGGTGGCCACACCGTATTCACCGGCGATTCGGCCCAAGTCCTGATCGTTGATCTGCACCATCGGAACCTTGAAGCGGCGCGCCTCCTTTTCCAGCAGCTTGCGGCCGATTTCCACCGCGCGCCGGCGCTGGTCCTCATTCAACCAGTGTTTGATCTTGTTGCGCGCCCGCGGGCTCTTTACAAAGGAGAGCCAGTCGCGGCTAGGCTTGTGATCCTTCTGAGTGACAATCTCCACGATGTCGCCGGTGCGCAGCTTGGTGCGCAGCGGCACCATGCGTCCGTTAACCTTCGCGCCTACGCAGGTGTGCCCAACCTCGGTGTGAATGGTGTAAGCAAAATCAACCGGCGTGCCCCCGGCCGGAACCACCACCACCTTCCCTTTAGGCGTGAAGGTGTAAACCTCATCGGGATAAAGGTCCATCTTCAGGCTGGAGAGGAATTCGTTGGGATCCGTCATCTCCTTCTGCCACTCGACCAGCTGCCGAATCCAGTTCAGCCGCTCTTCGTCCCGCGCAGTGACGGCACTTTCGCCGGCTTTGTACTTCCAGTGCGCCGCAATTCCTTCCTCGGCGATGCGGTGCATCTCCTCGGTGCGGATTTGCACTTCAAACTGATGGCCGCCTTCGCCGATCACCGTCGTATGCAACGACTGGTAGCGGTTGGCGCGCGGCATGGCGATGAAGTCCTTGATGCGTCCCGGCACCGGCCGCCACAGCGCATGGATCAATCCGAAGACCGCATAGCAGGAGGCCACATCCTGAGTAATCACGCGAACGGCCAGCAGGTCGTAGACCTGGTCGAAGGATATTTTTGCGCGCTCGATCTTCTGGAAAATGGAGTAGAGTCGCTTGATCCGCCACTCCACCCGCGCCTGGATGCCGTTCTCGCGCAACTGCTCGTTCAGAGTATCCTCGACGCCGCGCAGGAACTGCTCGCCCTCCACGCGACGCGCTTCGACCGCGGCCGCAACGCGCTCGTAGCTCACCGGATCGGTGTAGCGGAAAGCAAGATCTTCAAGCTCGCCCCGCACCTTGCCCATTCCCAGCCGGTGTGCCAGCGGCGCGTAGATGTCCAGCGTCTCCCGCGCGATGGCCTCCTGCCGGTCGGGCTTCAGATGCTCAAGCGTGCGCATGTTGTTGAGCCGGTCGGCCAGCTTGATAATCACCACACGCACATCGGAAACCATGGCCAGGAGCATCTTGCGCACGTTCTCAGCCTGGCGGTCTTCGCGGTTGGCAAACTGGATTTTGTCTATCTTGGTGACGCCGTCGACGATGTGGGCGACCTGCTCGCCGAACTCCGCTTCGATTTCCTCATTGGTTGCCGGTGTGTCTTCGACGGAATCGTGAAGCAGGCCCGCGGCTATTGCCGTAGCGTCCAGCTTCATCTCGGCCAGCACTTCGGCCACCTCGAGGGGATGAATGATATACGGTTCGCCGGAGGCGCGTAGCTGCCCGTCGTGATGCTTGACAGTGAAGCCCCATGCCTTGCGAATCAGCGAGACGTCATCGCTGGGACGGTTGGCGCGCACCCGCGCCAGTAAAGCATCGAAGCGTTCGTCGATGGGCCGCGTCGCAGCCTGCCGTTCACTGGAGTTGCGTGGCCCATGGTGCCCATTGTCAGACACCGACGCGCCAGCGCCCGCGAGTTCTGCCGGGACCGAATTCCGGACAGTCGCCATAAGCCATTATAGGCCGCATGGATTCAGCGCGACCGGATTTCAGGACACGCGTTGCCGGCACCGCATTTCAGCCGCGCCGGCCGGTTCGATTCCTCGCCGTTTTGTCCGGATTCAGGCCCTGCGGGCCAATAACATTTCGCCCATCGCGCATCACCATCCCGGGCACACAGTTATGAAGTCTTCCGGTCCAGGCATGCCGCTCGTTCACCCTGATGCGACGTTTGCTAAGATAAACAGGTTCTCTACCTAAGGCAAAATCTTCAGATTCATCAATTTGACCTGGAGACGGCGCCCGAACAAGAGAAAAGACAGATTCCGCAGGCGTTCTGACCCGATCTCTCCCGGGTATTTAGGATCCCATGGCAAAGGCGCACAAACGGCGGCCGCCAGGCGAGCCGGTGAAAACCAGGCCGCTATCGCCTCCACCGGAAGGATCTGCTGTCATCCCGGTTTCCGGCGCCGTCATCAACCGGCGTGCCGCCGAAAGATTACGCAGCGGCCATCTCTGGGTCTACGTTTCCGACGTTGTTTCCATTACTCCTCGTGAAGCGAATGCCGCGCATCCCCAGGCACTGCTTCCCGTGGCCGACGCGCGCGGCATTCTGCTGGGAACAGCCCTTTACAGTCCTTCTTCGCAAATCGCGCTGCGCATGGTTTCACCCCATGCCATTGACGACGCGGAGTGGCTGGAACTTCTCAGCCAGCGGCTGCATCGGGCGATCGTGCAACGCAAATCCTTGCTCGACGAAGACAATGACGCCTGCCGGCTATGCTTTAGCGAAGCCGACCAGCTACCGGGACTGGTCGCCGACAAATACGCCGGCCTGATCATTCTGCAATTGCTCACCAAAGGACTCGACTCGGACGCGGTGCGGGAAGCCTGTGTGCGCGTGCTGCGTGACGAAGTGAGCCCGGCGGCAATTCTGGAACGGCCCGATCCCCGCATTCGCGAATTAGAAGGGCTGGCTAATCCTCCCGCCGCACCGCTTTGGCCCCCTGCGCATCAGCAGGGCCTCGCAACAACCCAGTTTCGGTTGAACGGACTCGATTTCCACTACGACGCCAACGCCGGACAGAAAACCGGCGCCTTCCTGGACCAGCGGATGAATTATGCGGCTGCACGCGAATGGGCGCGCAAGCTTGCACCGGACGGGCGCGTCCTCGACGTTTTTTGTTACCAGGGTGGCTTTGCCCTGCATCTTGCGCAGGTCTGCCGCGCAGTCACTGGGGTCGACGCTTCGCGGGCATCCCTCGAAGTGGCGGAGCGCAACCTTGCAAACAACCGCGATCGCCTCGCCGCGGAAGTGGATTGGTTGGAAGCCGACGCCTTCGAGTTGCTGCGCGATTGGTCGGATGCGGGCAAAGTCTTCGACGCAATCGTCCTCGATCCACCCGCCTTTGCCAAAACCAGGCGCGCTGTCGAAGGCGCTCTTCGCGGCTACAAGGAGCTGAACCTGCGCGCGCTGCGCATGCTGCGTCCCGGCGGGCTGTTGATTACCTGCTCGTGCTCGCATCATGTGGAGTGGAGCGATCTGGAGGCCGCGGTGGCGTCGGCCGCGGCCGATGCGTCTCGGCGCGTTCGCCTGCTGGAACGCCGCGGAGCCGCGCCGGATCATCCCGTAGTTTTGAACCTGCCAGAAACGGAGTACCTGAAATGCCTGGTGCTGGAAGTCGATTAGGCAAAGACCTGCGCTCGCCAGCTCGGCGCCGGATCCCGGTTTACCTGCTCAACACCCGCCGGAACCATGACCAACAGCCGGGCGCTGCCGGCAATTCCGCGGGCTCGGCGGGACGCATCTGCGCCAACATCTCCTTTACCTCTTTGCGCAGCGATTCCATCTCAAACGCGCAGGAGCGTAAATAGGCCGAGACCGTCAATCCAGCTTCCGCAGCGCGATGGTGCAATCGCTCGCATTCGGCCGCACTCATGCGAATGGTGACGCTCGCTGATTTCAGGCTGCGCTGCGACGATGCGGGTTCGCCTGTCTCCTTCCCCGGCGCACCTGCGGAGTTGCCCGCCTGCTGCGGCCCCATTGCAGGCGCCTCGGTCAGCGACCGGTCATCGAAATCGCGAGGGTGGTAGCGCGCATGGGCCTTCAGCGCACGTTCATAGCTGAGAGTGGCGACATCTTCGGCGAGAGCTTCGTCGTTCCATGCCGGCAAGGGCTTCTCTTCGCCCCCGGCGAATCTGGCGAGGAACCCCTCGAACGCGGAAGTGGCGGGTGGATGCTCTGTTTCCCATCCCGCCGGCAGAGAATCGCTCACCTGCTTGCCGGAGTCTTGCGCCACCTGCTGCATAGCTCGAAGAATAATTCGCTCTGCTCACCGAAGATGAGAACTTTCTCGAAATCCGAACCCTCAAATTCCCAAACCAGAATCCGCCCGGGCGCTTTCCCGGAATAAAACCGTGCATCTTGGGCATTTCTGTGCGGCTCGCCGCTCAGTTGCAAAGCGCCTCGGCGCCCTCCGGCCCGGGAAGCACGCGGCCGGGAAGACGAAGGCATTCCGTCATGCGCTGCGCAGGCAGTGGTGGCGAAAATAGAAAGCCCTGCCCGTAGCGGCAGCCGAGCTTCCGCAAAAGTGCATATTGTTCGCGAGTTTCGATGCCTTCGGCCACAACATCCATCCCCAGCGCCCGCGCCAGCTCGATAATCGTGCGCACAATCTGCAACGGCTGTTCGCCCTGCGTCATCCGGCTCACAAAGGAGCGGTCGATCTTGAGCACATCGAAGGGAAATGAATGCAGATAATTCAGCGAACTGTAGCCAGTGCCGAAATCGTCCATGAGCAGCGAGACGCCCAGCCGATGCAGATCGCCGAGCACTTCAACCGCGATATGGTTGCTGGGCATTAGGCTGGACTCGGTCATTTCCAGGCCAAGTTGCCGGCTGGCGACGCCAGCGCGCTGCAGCAGCGCTTCCACGTGGTCCGTCAGCCCTTCGCGGGCGAACTGCCGCGCGGAGAGATTGACGCAGACTCGCAGCGAGCTGTGGCCGGGATCTTCGCTGCACCAGCTCTGAATCTGATTGCAGGCCTCCGCTAGCCCCCAGTCACCCAGGGGAAGAATCAGTCCGCTCTCTTCGGCAAAGGGAATAAAATCTGCGGGGCAGACCAGGCCGCGCTCCGGATGCTCCCAGCGGATGAGCGCTTCTACGCCAACGATGCGGTGGGTTACCAGTTCAACTTCCGGCTGGTAGTAGAGCACAAATTGCCGCTGCTCCAGGGCGCGGAGCAGGTCATCACTGGTCGGCCAGCCCGCCTCCGCGCATTTCGCCGGTTTCAGTGCGTGAACGCTCGCGCACTGGCAGTTTCTCTTGATCCGGCGCAGTTCCAGTTGCGCCGATACCATCTCGGCAAGACTCTCGAGCATGCGCAGCTCGTCCAGCGCCATGGCCCGCCGCGGCTGGCAGGCAAAGACGCTAAGCACGCCGAGAATCTCTCCTTCCCGCGACCGCACCGGAACGCTGGCGAATGAAGCAGGGCACAGTCTTCGCAAGGGCAATGCCCGCCGCCCCGTTTCCGCGCACCGCGAAACATCGGGAACCACCACCGGCCCATCCTCGGCCAGCACCATCTCGAAGGTGGAGTCGATGCGGGGCAGCTCCCGCACCGCCTCTCCCCAATAAGACTTGATCCAGATCCGGCTCTCATCGGCAAAGCCCAGCAGCACTGTGTCCGCGCGAAAATATTGCGCCGCCAGACGCGTGATGGCGTCAAATGCCGGCTCCGGTTCGCTGTCGAGAATGCCCGTGGCTTCCAAAGTAGCCAGGCGCCTTTCCTCGCGCTGAAATTCGCACAGTGTGATCGCCGATCCCATTTGTAGCATCGTTAACTCCAGGCCACTTCCATCGCCCCGCAATGCCTTCCGCGAGCCCCGCCGAACCAGGCATGCGGCTCCCCGCCAGCTTCTCGACACAACCCGCTTGCCGCCTCGATGCACCGCACTCGAGCGACTGCCGTTGTGCTATCGCAGTCTGCTACTGACCTTCCGTGTCTTGTTTATCGGAGCTCGATTCAGAAGCTTCAGGTTACCCAGGGATGAGTCCCTTCGGGCTCCTGCGCCGTTTTCCTGTATCGGAATTGCTCACTTCCGCGGCCCCGGCGGTCCCGTTTCGGTCCACAGAAATGTCAGCATGTCGGTGTCGTCCTCGATCTTCTGCTCCACCCCGACACCGGAAGAATGTCCGTTCGAAAGACCATAGTGCAGCAGGATGGGCCGTCCGCTGGCGGAGTCCGCCTGCAGGATCGCCGTCATCTTGCGCGCATGCAGCGGGTCAACGCGTGTGTCGTCGTCGCCGGTAAAAAACATCACCGCCGGATACTTCGTGCCCGGCTTCACGTTCTGGTAGGGCGAGTACTTGAGCAGATATTTGAACTGCGCTTCGTCCTCCGACGATCCGTATTCCGTCACCCAGTGCTCGCCCTGCTCGAACTTCTGGTAGCGCAGCATGTCCAGCAGCGGATAACCGCACACTACCGCGGAAAACAGATCGGGCCGCTGCGTCATGGCCGCCCCCATCAGCAACCCGCCGTTGGAACGGCCATAAATGGCCAGGTGCTCGGCCGACGTATACCGGTTGGCGATCAGGTATTCGGCCGCGGCGTAAAAATCGTCAAACACGTTCTGCTTGTCGGCGAACATGCCCGCGCGATGCCACTTCTCGCCGTATTCACCGCCGCCGCGCAGATTGGGCAGCGCGAACCATCCACCCTCCTGCATCCACCAGGCGAACATTGGGTTCCACACCGGCAGCTCGCTGATATCGAACCCACCGTAGCCGGTCATCAGCAGGCGCTCGCTCCCATCCTGCTTCAGCCCTTTTTTGCCGGCGATAAACATGGGCACGCGCGTGCCGTCTTTGGACTTGAAAAAAACCTGCTTGAGCTGATACTGGCTGGTATCGAAGGGCGCCTTGGTCTGGGCAAAGATCTCACGCTTGCTCGTCAATGTATCCAGACGGTAGATCGTGGGCGGAGTGATGAAGGACTGATAACTGAAGTACGCATAACGGTCTGTGGTCCGCCCCTTGATGCGCGACACTGAGCCGATGCCGTCCACCGCAAGAGTGCCCAGCAGCTTGCCGCTCAGCGAGTAGATGCTGGTCTCCGGCTTTACATCCTTCAGCCGCTGCACGTAAATCTTTCCCCCGGCAATCGAGAAATCGGTCATGGCATCGGGGCCCGGCGGCACGATCATCTCCCAGGCATCCGGCATAATCCCCGGATCGGCGCGCATGATGCAGCCATTGGGCGCCTTGTAGTCGGTCTTCACATACCAGGCGCCGTGATCTTCAATGGCCGAGAAACGCGACAATATACCCCAGGTGAGAACTTCAAAGTAGGAATGCGGTTTGCTGAGGTCGCGGTAAACAATATCCACGCCCGTGGGCGGCACGCCATGCTCCACCCGGATGACAAGATAGCGTCCGTCGTCGCTCACCCGCGATTCGATGATATCGTCGGGGCCAAGATCCTCGCCGCGAAACTGGTGCCCGAAGACCAGGGTGTCGGGCTGTTCGTTAAAGGTGCCGATGGTGTGCAGGTAGACAACCGACCCCTTGCTGGTGGTGCGCGTGTAGTAGATGCCCTTGCCGTCGGGCGCGAAGTTAAGCGACCAGTAAAGTCCGCGGGCAAGCGTATCAAAAAGCGTCTTGCCGGTCTTCACGTTGTAGATGTGAACCGTAGTTTCATCTTCGCCGCCCTCGCGCACGCCATACGCCAGCAGCGATCCGTCGCGCGAAACATCCATCAGGTCCACCGAAGTGTTGGGATTGCGGCTGAACTGAGCCGGATCGATGAGCCGCTTGTCCTTGCCGGTCCAACCCTGGCGCACGTAGATGGATGCCTGGCCCTCGCCCGCCAGACGCTTCATGAAGAAGAGATCGTCGCCGCGCTCAATCGGCTGCGTCCAGGTGGACACCTGTTCCAGATTTTGCAGGTCGCTGGCTATCTGCTTGCGGATCGGCGCCTGTTCCATGTAGCGCTGGGTGTAGACGTTTTCGTCACTGATGAAAGCCTGGGTCTGGGGACTGTCGGCGTCTTCAAGCCAGCGGTAATCGTCCGTGATCTTGGTGCCGAAATAATCGTCGGTGACCGGGATCCTTTTGACTTCCGGCGGCGGCGGCAGCTTGATGCCGTCCCCGCCGTGAATAGCCTGCGCCCCCGCACAGGCCGTCACCAGCGCGCAAGTTACCAGCCACTCCCCCAAACGCCGCAACGCCCGACTCCCCTCCTGATTAGAGAATACGCGGCGCCATTCAGAACGTAAGCGGCACCCATGTGCTCCCACCTATAAAATCAACTCAAGTGGCGGGCTCATCCTCAACTCAACCTTCGCCGCGGGCGCAATCGTGGTGGGCGCGCGGTCTCGGCCTCTTGCACCCTTCCCGGGCGCACAGCGTCTACGCCGCCACCGTCATCCTGATGGCCTCCACTTTCCTCTCCCGCGTCATCGGCCTGGTGCGCCTGAAATACATTGTCTGGCTCTTCGGCAGCGGCATGCAGGCCGATGCCCTCAACGCGGCTTTCGTTCTGCCCGACAAAATCTCCTACTTCCTCGTTGGCGGCGCTGCTTCCATCACCTTTGTCACCATCCTCACCCGCTATCGCGAAACCGGACGCCAGGCCGAAGGCGATCGTTCTCTGTCGATCATCCTCAGCACCATGTACCTGGTGCTGGGCGCGGCCATCCTCGTCGCCGAAATCATCGCACCCCTCTATGTGCACTGGTGGTTCCACGGCTTCGACCACCAAAAAGCCGCGCTCACCGTCAAACTGACGCGAATTCTGTTGCCGGCGCAGCTGTTTTTCTTCGCCGGCGGCGTCTTTGGCGCCGTGCTTTTGGTGCGCAAGCAGTTCAGTGTGCAGGCGGTTGCCCCCCTGATCTACGGAGCCGGTCCCATCATCGGCGGATTGCTGCTGGTCAAGCGCCTCGGCGTCTCTTCCCTCGCCCTGGGTTCGGTAGGCGGCGCCTTGCTCGGTCCTTTCCTGCTGAACTGGCTCTTTGCACATCGTACCGGCACTCGCTATCGCTTCATGCTCGACTGGCGGGATGAAGGCCTCCGCGAATGGGTGCGTCTCTCTCTGCCGTTGATGGCGGGCGTAACGCTGGTGACTGCAGACAACTGGATCATCGATTACTTTGCCTCCACCACCAGCGGCGCGGTCTCGCTGATGACCTACGCTAAACAGCTTTTCACCGCCCCCATGGCCATGCTCGCCC
>JASHOY010000492.1 GCA_030038435.1 Acidobacteriaceae bacterium
CCGCAACCCGAAGGGACGGGGCCAGATTTCCCGATTTCGTTGTCGCTCGTCGCTCCAGTGATTGACCACAGCACGCTCCTCGCTTCTAGTACTCGGCAAATCTGGCTCCCGTCGCCGCCATCCCAATAGTGTTAACAGGCCCTAGTCACGCGTTGCCCTTCATTTCATTGCGCAACCCACATCTTTGACGATAGGAATTGAGCCCATCATGTGCTGCGCCGCCCCACTCCGCCCGAGACCCGGATGGATCCAGCCACGGCAGGGCATAATCAATCGGCCAACGGCTGGAAATCTAACTCAATGATCTTATTGCTAACTTATAGCTGACTTATTTTAGAACCGCAATGCTGGACCGATATCAACTTTAAAGCTATTGTAAGTTCCGTTATCCAGATAGATCTCGTCTCCTACTTCGGCGCGAAGGCCAATCGGTCCCGCAAAAAACTCGAGACCTCCGCCGGGGTAAGCGGCGAAATGAGTCGAGGAACCGCCGATATTATTAACGGCGCCGGTGAAATTGCTGCTGGAAATCGGCGTGCTGCTGGTGCTGAAGTTCACGAACCCCACTTTGCCTGTGACAAAGGCACGGACTGGTCCAGAAGTGCCGAATTGAAATTTGGGACCGAAGAGCCCGGTAAGGGGACGCACAGAAGTACGGGAAAACGACGTAGAAGCTCCATTACTTGAAGTGGACGTAAAATTCCGCCCGAAGTCGTAGGTCATTTCTCCTTCGATGGCAAGATTCGGATTAGCATTGAATCCAACAAGCCCACCCACGCCGACGAAGTTAGTAGCGGGGCTATACTGCGAGAATCGGAAGTAGTCGGCAAACGCGGCTATCTCGCCGTGATTGAAAGTATGCGGACTGGGATTAGCAGGCAGATTCGAGTTAGATTGCGCCACAAGGCATGGTGGCAGGACAGCAAGAGCCAGCCCTGCGAAGATCGAAATATACTTCATAGTTATATAACTCCCCGAGAGAGTACTTATTTCTTCCAAGAAAACCAGGATCTACTGCCCGCTCCGCAATTGCCTGAGGCAGGGCGTATGGCTGGTTTGGATGCCTTGACAGAATATGAGGTTGACCTACGCAGGGGCGCTGCCGGGATGAGCTGAAGCGATGTCTTTCAATGTCATCAAACAAGTCAGGCGATTTGTCTCTGTTTCTCAAACATGCTTAGATAGTGCAGCAGCCCGAGATCCGATTTCGAGCCGGCTCATTTCCGGCAAAATCCGGCTTCTGGCGCAGGATGCGGTTGTCGATTAGCGGTAAAACCTTTGCTGCGCAGGAAACATCCAAGCAGGGACGAAAGTATGAAGCTCACCGTGGTTGCCGATGCACGGCCACAACTCGCTTCCTGCGAAAGTCAAGTCCGCGGCGGAGGCTTGCATCTTGGATCGCGATGGTTTTGCATTCTGCTACTGGGCGCCGCGGGACTTACTGGCGGGTGCGGCAGCAATTCGAAGGCTTCTTCCGCGTCTGCCCCTGCGCCTCAGCCAACGCCGCCGGCTCCCACTTCCGGATCAGCCGTAGACATCACCACCTACCACGACAATGCGCAGCGCACGGGCTTGAACGCCCAGGAAACCGCTTTGACGTCGTCGAATGTGAATTCATCTTCGTTCGGGTTGCTGCGCATGCTAGCGGTGGACGGGAAGGTAGACGGCGAGCCTCTTTATGTTTCCAACCTCACCATCGGCAGCACACAGCAGAACGTGGTATTCGCGGTTACGGAAAACGACAGCGTCTATGCGTTCAATGCCGATACCGGCTCGCAACTTTGGAAGACGTCGATCCTGGGAACGAACGAGCAGCCCAGCGGCGACTTCGGATGCACGCAAATCTCGCCGCAGATCGGCATCACGGCTACTCCGGTGATCGATCGCAACGCGGGGCCGCATGGAACGATTTTTGTGGTGGGCATGACGGAAGACCAGTCCGGCAAGTATCACCAGCGCCTGCATGCACTGGACCTTACCACTGGAGCGGAGTTGCCGAATAGCCCTGTCGAGATCCAGGCGTCCTATCCGGGAACGGGAGAAGCCAGTTCCGGTGGCAACGTGGTCTTCAACCCCCAGTTCTATGCGGAACGCGCCGGGATGCTGCTTATGAACGGTACCATTTATATGGGATGGACTTCGCACTGCGACGGGCTACCGTATACGGGATGGCTGATGGCCTACAGCGAATCAAGCCTTCAGCAGACTGCGGTGCTGAACCTGACGCCGAATGGCGGCCAGGGGTCGATCTGGATGGCCGGATCAGGGCTTGCTGCCGATTCGAGCGGGAATATTTATTTTCTCGACGCCAACGGCACTTTCGACACCACTCTCAACTCGAGTGGGTTTCCCACAAACGGCGATTTTGGAAACGGGTTCCTCAAAGTTTCGACTGCCGGAGGCAAGCTTGAGGTGGCCGACTACTTCGAGCCATACAACACGGTTGCCGAATCCGCTGCCGATCAGGATCTTGGCTCGGGGGGCGCACTGGTGTTGCCGGACTTCCAGGATGCCTCGGGAAACACGCAGCAGCTTGCGGTGGGAGCAGGAAAAGACGGCAATATATATGTCGTCGACCGCAGCTCGATGGGCAAATTCAACTCCCAGAACAACAGTGCGATTTATCAGGAAGTCAGCGGAGCCATTGGCGGCGCGTGGTCGATGCCAGCATATTTCAATAACGCCTTGTATTACGGGGCGGTGGGGCAGACGCTCAAGGCTTTCCCGATAGTGAACGCCAAGTTGGCGACAACGCCGAGCGCGCAAAGCGCAAACTCGTTTGCCTATCCCGGGACTACGCCGTCGGTAAGCGCAAACGGTACGGCGAATGGGATTGTGTGGGCGGTGGAGAATTCCTCCCCGGCGGTGCTGCATGCATACGATGCCTCTACGTTGACAGAGTTATACAACAGCAACCAGGCCGCGAACGGACGCGACCACTTTGGCGATGGAAACAAGTTCATTACGCCGTTGGTGGTGAATGGAAAAGTCTTTGTGGGAACGCCCTCGGGAGTGGCGGAGTTCGGGCTGCTGCAGTGAAGGGATCGGCCAGACAGGCTGCGCATGTGCCGCGTAATTCCATTGGTAAAACTCACTGGAAAGAAAAAAACTCCCTTAGGGGCCGAAGCGCCAGCTGTTTTGCGCCGTTATAGCGCGGCTAAATCGGCGCCCTTAAAAGCCCGATTTTTGCCGCATGATTTAATCGGCGGCGTGGGCTTTTTCCTGCTGGCGTTTCGGCTGTGACTTTGCTCTGTGCGGAGCGGGAATCGCTTCCAGGTCCACTTTGCCTTCGGCGAGTTGAATAAGAAAATCCTGACTGGAAAATGGGGGAACATCTTTCAGGAGCCTGCTGGCGCGCAGGTAACTTCCGTCGGGCTGCTGCAGGCGGGCCTTCACAGTGTCGGCGAGATAGGCGGGCAAGATCTCGTCGTGGATGCGCGTCATAGCGGCGGGATCGCGCACGGGAAAGACGACTTCGCAGCGCTCGAAAAGGTTGCGCGGCATCCAGTCGGCCGAGCCAAGATAGATTTCGTCATTGCCGCCGTTGGCAAAGTGAAAGATGCGCGAGTGCTCGAGGAAGCGGCCGACGATGGAGCGCACCCTGATCCGGTCAGACAAGCCTTTGACGCCGGGACGCAGGATGGAGACGCCGCGGATGATGAGATCGACCTCGACGCCGGCGCGCGACGCCTGATAAAGCGCCTCAATGACCGAGGGCTCGAGCAGTGAGTTCATCTTGGCCACAATTTGCGCCGGGCGGCCTGCATGCGCGTGCTCGGTTTCGCGGCGGATGAGGCCGAGAAAACTCTCCGCCATGGTGAGGGGCGCCACCAGAAGCGGACGGTAGTCATCCATTTCTGCGTGGGCAGTCAGGTAGTTGAAGACCATGTGCACGCGCTCGGTGATCTGCGGGTCGCTGGTGAGCAGGCTGAGGTCGGTGTAGAAGCGCGCGGTCACCGGGTTGTAATTGCCGGTGCCCAGGTGACAATAGCGGCGGGTCACTCCGTCTTCGTCACGGCGGACAAGCATAGCCAGCTTGCAGTGCGTCTTGAGACCGACCACGCCGTGAAATACCTGCACCCCCGCGTCTTCCATGCTGCGCGCCCAGCGGATATTCGAAGCCTCATCGAACCGCGCCATCAGCTCCACCACTACCACGGCTTCCTTGGCGGCGCCGGCCTCGGTGAGGGCGCGGAACATGGGCGAATCCTCGCTGGTGCGGTAGAGCGTCTGCTTCATGGTCACGACAGCAGGATCGAGCGCGCCCTGCTGAACGAATTCGACTACCGGGTCGTAAGCGTCGAAGGGATGATGCAGGAGAATGTCACGGTGGCGCAGTTCGTCGAAAATGCCTGTCGACTTGCGGCTGAGCAGGAGCGGTTTGGGCGTGAACGGCTGAAACTTCAGCTCCGGGCGGTTTATGTCGCTGTAGAAAAACATCAGCCGCGAGAGATTCACCGGACCATCGCAGCGGTAGACCTGGTCTTCTTCGAGTTCGAAGTTCACCCGCAAACGCTCCACGATCTCCTGATCCGCGCCGGTTTCGACCTCAAGGCGCACGGCGTCTCCTTTGCGGCGGTTGTGCAGTTCCACGCGGATAGTTTCCAGCAGCGACCGCGCTTCCTCTTCCTCGAAGTAAAGGTTGGAATTGCGGGTGACACGAAACGCGGCGTAGGCCAGGACTTCATAGCCGCGGTACATGCCGGCCAGATTCTGTGCAATCAGGTCCTGGAGCAGCAAGTAGTCGTGCACGCCCTCTTCGGAGGGCAGGCGAATAAAGCGGTGCAGCGCGCGCGGCACCGTGACCACGCCGAGCACCTGCGGACCGGAGCGGCGCCGCTTGGCGCGCAGCAGCAGAGCCAGGCAAAGCGCCTTGTTGAGCACGCGGGGAAAGGGGTGCGCAGGATCGATGGAGATGGGGGTAAGGAGCGGATCTACCTCGCGCTGAAAGTAGTTCTGCGCGAAGGCGCGGGCTTCGTCACCCAGTTCGCTCCACTCCAACAGCCTAATTCCCTTTTTTCGCAGCTCGGGAAAGAGCATTTGGTTCCAGCAGTGGTATTGCGCGGCCACAAAGTCCTGAATGTCGGCGGTAAGCGCGGCAAGCGATTCATCGGGCCGCAAACCGTCGTAGCCCGGCTCCGGGTAGCCGTCTTCGATGCGTTGCATGAGCCCGGCCTGGCGCACCTCAACATATTCGTCCAGGTTGGAGGCGGTGATGGCGAGAAATTTGACCCGTTCCAACAGGGGATTGGTCGGGTCCTCGGCCTCTTCGCGCACACGGCGGTTGAACTCGATCCAGGAGTGGTCGCGACCGGTGAAGAGTTTCGGTTTGGGTGCGGTTCTGGCCATTCGTTCGCTAGGCAGCCCGTGTTGGCAGTCTACTCCGCCGGACCTGTGTCCGCCATCCGGCAGCGCCCAGGCTGGTCACTGCTACCCTAATGACAACTCTTGCACCTTGGCGCTCGTCCGGTCACGATAAACTTGTTAAAAGAGCGCCTTTATCCCCCGGAAAGGAGAACGCCCGATGCCCCGCGATTCCGCTCCCAGCTTCATACCGCCTCAACCGATCCTTGATGGTGCTCAAGCCTTTGCGGAACGGGTGCACGGGCTGATGGACGGCCGGCAGAAGGATGGCCCGACCGTGGCGCATGCACTGGAAGGGATGGACCAGGTTGTGGACCGCATTGCCGCAGGGCTTTACACACTGGCGTCGATGCTGGTGGGCGAAGGCGAAGACAGTGTGCGCCTGGTGGAGACCGCTATCGCCACGGTGCCCGCGTCGGCGACCGGCGATCCTGCGGAAGGTCGGAAGATCTGCCGGCGCGTCCTCTCAGGATCCGCCCTTGAACTGCTGGCGCGGCGCGACCCGGGGGCTCTGGCTCCTCCGAAAAACCTGCAGACGGGGGGTGGATGCATCGACGATGAAGACCTTGACGCGGCCGCCGAGTCGCGGGTGCAGTTCGAGCGCATGATTGCCGGACCGGATCGTGAGCGGGTTCGGCGCTGGCTGGCGGCGCTGCGCACCGATATGCGCACCATCTTTGTGTTGCGCGCGACGGCCGGGTTCACCGCGCAGGAGACGGCCGACCTGCTTTCTGTGCACGGCGGCCCGCAAGCCGCAGGCTGGAGCCGTGAGGCTGTTCGCGAAGTGTTTCGGCAGGCGCTGTGCTCGCTGGCCTCGCAGGTGCTGCAGGCGACGGTGGAAAGCGCAGGCGGGTAGGGCACGCAGCGGAAGTCGAAATCTTCAAAAGCCTCTCCTCAGCGGCTAAAGCCGCATTGAT
>JASHOY010000493.1 GCA_030038435.1 Acidobacteriaceae bacterium
GAAGGTCTGCACCCGCTTCACCTGGTCCGGAACTCATCGCGGCGTCTTCCTCGGAATTCCCGCCACCGGCAAGCATGTAACCGTAAAAGGTGTGGTCATCGACCTCTTGGCCGATGGCAGGATGGCCGAAAGCCGCATCCTCATGGACACGCTTGGCATGATGCAGCAGTTGGGCGCAATCCCGCCCCCGCCCGCGCATCCTTAAAAAGCTCAATCACTATCTTCCTGACAAGCTCCTCCCCAACACCTTTAGCTGCCCATCTACATTGCTAGGGCCCGAGACTCGGGCTCAATCGCATAGATCGGCCAATGCACGGTCATGCCAGACTTCTACGGAAACTTCGTGTCGAGCGCGTAGATTTCCTCGGTTCCGACATCGCGGGTGGCGAGGATGGAGTCATTCGGGCCGAGGCCCGTCCACCAACCGAAACGTCCGAAGGCGAGGCTGGTGTTGGCCTTGGACAGATCAACGATGCGTTCCGGCTTCCGGTCATCGAGGCAAACCCGGTAGGCGGTCAAGGATTTGCCCCCGCCGTTGAAATAGACGCAT
This sequence comes from Acidobacteriaceae bacterium, assembly GCA_030038435.1. Lineage (GTDB taxonomy): Bacteria > Acidobacteriota > Terriglobia > Terriglobales > Acidobacteriaceae > Telmatobacter. The sequence continues at coordinate 551 of JASHOY010000493.1, forward strand.
TTCCCGTCACGGGACCAGTTGGGATAGCTGGCTGGCATATTGGCTAGGACTTCCCATTTGCGGAGCGTGAAATCGTAGAGCATGAGCTTCTGGAAGTCGTCGGTGACGGCCAGCAGGTAGCGTCCATCCGGCGACCAGCGCGGCGAGAACAGCCCTGCCGAGTCGGGCACGTCCGCTATCTTGTGCGTTTTCAAATTTAGGATGAAGAGCGCATTCCCTTTTGAACGCCTGGCATCAGCAGCGTTGTCGCCAAAAGCGATCGAATTTCCATCTGGCGACCAGGAACCATCCTCATGATTGGTGGCTCCGGAGGTGATCTGCTCCGCGTCGCCGCCCTGTGCTGAAATCACAAAGAGCTGCCAGGGTTTCCCCGGCTCGCGGGCTGCAAACGCGATCTGTGTGCCGTCTGGTGACCAGCGCGGGAGTCCGACTTCCATTGGCGGAAAGCTCAGCTCGTGGCGGTCGCTGCCGTCGATGTTGCTCTCCCACAAGATGCCTTCAGGGTAAGACACGTAGGTGATTTTCTTTCCGTCCGGCGTAAAGGTCAGGCCCTCCGCCGAAAGCCCCGAAAGGTAGGGTATGAATGAATTTGTGCTTGGTTCATAGCGGATGATCTCATCCTTGCGCACGGAGCCTATAAAGAAAATCTTTGTGCCGTCCTTGTTGGGCAATGGAGACTGCGAGCTCATTTGCCCTACCGTCAGACGCACCGGGTCATGGCTCACCTTTCGCCACCATTCCCCTTTTTCGCGCATGGCCCACAGATTCGCGACTCCCTCATGCATTGACTGGAACACGAAATACTTTCCATCGCTGGCCCAGCTCCCGCAGCATTCATTGGCAGGGTTTTCCCATCCGGCAAGCAACTGTCGCAGGTTGCTGCCGTCGACGTGCGCCTCCCATAAGGAACTCGTGTGGAGTATCGGATTGTATACGCTGAAGCGAAGCAGGGTTTTGTCGGGAGAAATCCGCAGCCAGAAGGGAAGGCCGGAACTGATGCTTAGAATCTTGTGAGGCTGGCTTCCGTCGTCATTCGCCCTGAAAATGGTGTGACCTGCGCTGTAGAAAATGGCGTTTTCATTCTGTGCAAATGTTGCATCATTGATCAGCGCATCCCCAATGCGGCGAGGCTGGCCGCCTGGAACCGGCAGCGCCCAGAGCCCCATGTTCTGGCCCCATATCAAGTCCCAACCCAACGGCGCGGGTGGCCCCTTGAACAGCAGCTCAAGCCGAGTGGGTGACATGTCTGCGAGGCCATAGAACGGAATGGGAATTTCAATCGGGATGACCTCGCCCCCATTCGTCGAAACCTGCATCAGCCTGCGGTTGAGGTATCCCTCCACAAAATAGATTCTCGAGCCGTCCGTGAGCAACGGCCAGGGAGGAGGGCCTACTCCGAAAAGCTTCGGTGCACCATCCATAGTCAACTGCGTGACGCCCGTCACCTGTGGGGGTGGAAGGGTGGGGCGGAGAAAATAGATCCCGCCGAACGCCGCAGCCACCAAAGCAATCCAGACCGGCGGCCGCGCTCTCTTCGGAATGCGCGAAACAAACTTCCGCGTAGGTGTGGCTTGATTGCCGGGCGCTGATCGTGCCGTTTCAGCACTCATGTCGATGGTGGTGCTGCCAGCGTCAGACGCAAAGCTCAATGAGGGAATCGATGGTGACGCTGGCTTAACGACTTCCACGGGCGCGATGAATCGGTAACCGCGCCGGGGCAGCGTCTCCACAAATCGCGGGTGCTCCGCAGAATCGTCCAGCGCTTCACGAATCTTGTTGATGGCGGCGTTCAGATTGTGGTCAACGTCGACAAAGGTGTCCGGCCATAGCCGCTTCTGCAACTCCTCACGGGTAACGACCTCGCCCGGACGCTCCAGCAGGATGGCCAGAACCAGAAACGGCTGGCCGGTCAGCTTCCGCTTTCGCCCCGCCCTCCACAGTTCTCCCGCGCGAAGATCAACTTCGAATGCGCCAAATCGTACCCGCTGTGGGATTTGGGCTGCGTCATCCACAACTGTCGCCTCAGATGCCGACAGTCAGGCTTGGCACGGCATCACACGGAATTCTATTCCATCTGCCGAATTTGTTGCACAACAATAGCAGAATCATCCACTTAGCGAATGACATTTGTTTGACCTTTCTTCAACTGCCAAACGACCCGCAATGCATTGAGATGGATGCGGCTGAAGCTTACTGTCGCTCCAACGTGCGAGTAAGGCGGAGCTCGAAGAGAGCTGAAAACACCGGCCCACGCACCCAAAGGAGAAATGTCATGAAACGGATCACAGTAGCAGCGTTCTTCGCACTCGCAGGCATCCTCGGTGCTGGCAATGCATTTGCTCAGAGCCACGAAGTGCGGGCCACAGTGCCCTTCAACTTTACGGTTGGCAGCAAAGCGCTTCCCGCAGGCAACTATTCGATCACTCCCGTATCGGACTCCGTGATCGAGATTCAAAACAGCAAAACTCATGCCGCTATCCTGACTCAGACCGCTGAGGACAGCAATCAGTCGCAAAACGGTGGTGAACTCGTTTTCAACAGACACGCCGGACAGTATTCCTTGAGTGAGGTTCTCTGCCCATCCGCCGCGATGAACGTGAGCCTTCCTTCTTCGAAGATGAAGAAGAGAACTGAATGGGAAGATGCAAAGCTGCACAAGGCCGACGGACTCGTGCTGATTCCGGCTGGCAATTAGAGACACTCGCCTGGCTTACCACGAAAGCCCGGAGCTACGCCTCCGGGCTTTTTGCTTGCGGATGATTCGCCTCTCAACCCACCAGCCCCGGCAGCACCTCCACCGCTGTCCCCAGCACAATCTCGTCAAACGCATACGCGTTCAGCGGCTCTTCCGGACCCACATAAATCGTCTTGATCCGCCGCTCGTTCGCGATCTC
>JASHOY010000494.1 GCA_030038435.1 Acidobacteriaceae bacterium
CCGCCTGGATTTTTTTCGATTTTGGCCGAAGTGGCTTTTAGCGGGACAATGCGACGGCGCGGACGGAGCTGCGAGTAGCGGCGTGGTAAGAGTAGCGCCGGCTTCCTAGCCGGCTGTAGCGCGGACTTCCAAGTCCGCGTTCCATACCCACGGCCAGTTCTTCAATCCAGCCTTGACTGGGTTCTCCACCACATATCTGATGGCGCGGGAATATTCCTGCTCGTTGCGGATCAGGCGGTCGTAATACTCCCGTTGCCAAAAACGGCCGCACTGCCCGAGAACCCGATTTGCAGCCCGGACGAGAATTGTTTCCAGCTTTTCAGGACCGTCGCCAGATCCGCTCCGGGTAGCAGACGTGCGACGACATGTACATGATTGGACATGATGCACCAGGCCAGTAGGCGGTAGTGCTTTCCGTCTCGAAAGCGCAGCGCCGTGGCCATCGCGCCCGCGATGCGCTGATCTGCGAGCGCGCAGCTTCCAAATCCGCGGTCGCAATACGCTTCCATCTGGCGAGGACTGTACTCAGCCAGCTCTTCCTCCTGCTCTGGGAGAAGCCGCGCTCCGGATGTCTTAATGGTCTCAAGAATGCGGTGACGCTCGGCGATTTTTTTGAGCACAGGCGGAGGAAGCGAATCGGCCAGATGAAACGAGATGAAGTAGAGACCTGAATCCTTTTCCCAATGTGGCAGGCGGCCGCGGTTTCGAATGTGCACCTCGCCGTAACGGGGTTGTGCAGCACCGAGCAGCGCCGCGGCTGAATTCAGCGAGAGAGGCTGGTCTTGATCTTTCATGCGGGGATTGTAATACGGGAGTACGAGCGTGGGCCGGGAGGCCCACGCTACAGCCGGCTGGGATGCCGGCGCTACGGGTGGAGATGCCGGCGATATGGAATCGTCAAGTGCCGGACTTCTTTTCGATTTTCGCCCAGGTGTCTTTTAGCGGGAGGGTGCGGTTGAAGATTTTTTTGGTTTCGGATGAGTCGGGGTCCAGGCAGAAATAGCCTACTCGCTCGAACTGGAAGTGGTCGCCGAGTTCGGCTTCGGCCAGCGAGGGCTCCAGCTTCGCATCGCTGAGGACTTCCAGCGAATTGGGATTGAGATTGCTCAGCACGTCCTGGCCTTCTTCCACGTCGTAGGGGTCGGGCTTGCTAAAGAGCTTGTCGTAGAGGCGGATTTCCGCGCTGATGGCGTGCGGGGCCGAGACCCAGTGCATGGTGGACTTGACCTTGCGGCCGTCGGGCGAGTTGCCGCCGCGGCTGGCCGGGTCGTAGGTGCAGTGGACTTCAGTGAGACTGCCGTCGGCAGACTTCTGGACGGACTGAGCGGTTATGAAATATGCGTTGCGCAGGCGGACTTCCTTGCCGGGCGAGAGGCGGTAGTACTTGGGCGGAGGGAGTTCGCGGAAGTCGTCCTGGTCAATGTAGACTTCGCGCGAAAACGGCACCTGGCGCGTGCCGGCTGCGGGGTCTTCGGGGTTATTCGCAACTTCGACGAATTCTTCCTGCCCTTCGGGATAGTTGTCGATGACGAGCTTGAGCGGGCGCAGGACGGCCATGGCGCGCTGGGCGCGGCGGTTGAGGTCGTCGCGCTGGAAGTGCTCGAGCATTTCGATGTCAGTGACTCCATTGGTGCGCGTGGCGCCGATGGAGGCGCAGAAGGCGCGGATGGCTTCCGGCGTGAAGCCGCGGCGGCGCAGGCCGGAGAGCGTGGGCATGCGCGGATCATCCCATGCGTTCACACGCTTTTCTTCCACAAGCTGCAGCAGTTTCCGTTTAGAGAGCAGCGTGTAAGTGAGGTTGAGGCGGTCGAACTCAATCTGCTGCGAGGGAAAGATGCCGAGCTGCTCGATGTACCACTTGTAGAGCGGCTGGTGATCGGCGAATTCGAGCGTACACATGGAGTGAGTGACGTTCTCGATCGAATCCGACTGGCCGTGGGCGAAGTCGTACATGGGGTAGATGCACCACTGGTCGCCGGTGCGGTGGTGGGTGGCGTGGAGGATGCGGTACATGACCGGGTCGCGCAGGTTGAGGTTGGGCGAAGCCATGTCGATTTTGGCGCGCAGGACGCGGGAGCCGTCGGGGAATTCGCCGGCCTTCATGCGCTCGAAGAGGTCGAGATTTTCTTCGACGGAGCGGTTGCGGAAGGGCGAGTCCTTGCCGGGTTCGGTGAGGGTGCCGCGGTGCTGGCGGATTTCGTCGGCGGTGAGGTCGTCGACGTAGGCTTTTCCATTTTTGATGAGTTGGAGGGCCCACACATAGAGCTGCGGGAAATAGTCGGAGGCGTAGCAGAGGCGCTCCCACTCGAAGCCAAGCCAGCGGACGTCTTTCTGGATGGAGTCGACGTACTCCTGCTCTTCTTTTTCGGGATTGGTGTCGTCGAAGCGCAGGTTGGTCTTTCCCAGGAACTCATCCGCCAGTCCGAAATCAAGAAAAATGGCCTTGGCGTGGCCGATGTGGAGATAGCCGTTGGGCTCGGGAGGAAAACGGGTCTGGATGACGGCGTCGCCGAATTTGCGGGTGCGGAGGTCCTCGGCGATGAGGTCGCGGAGGAAGTTGGAGGTGTGGCGGAGGTCGGGGCTTTCTGTATTTGGGTCTGTCATGACTGCCATGTGCCTATTTTTTCACGAGAGGCGGCGAAACCACGCCGGAACAACACGGTAGGCCAGTGAATTTATCAGCCTGGGCTTGTGCCAATTTATCGCATCTCTCGTTGTCTAGATGGCCTGAATGCCCCTTCACCCATTGGCCCCGTATCGTGTGTTTCTCTGCGAGTGTATCCAGCTCCTACCAAAGGTCTGCGTTTAGGACGGGCCTCTCTTGTCCCTTCTTTGCTCTCCTCATCCAGCCGTTAAGACGCCACTTGAACCGCCAAGACTGAATCCCGTTCAGCAGATACCGAATGTCGGAGATGAGCAGGACCTCACAAGGTTCTTTGAGAGCCTTCAAGCCCTCGATGGTCGCTGTCAGCTCCATTCTGTTATTCGTTGTGTCGGAGTCCCCTCCTGAACGCTCCACTGAGTGTCTGCCGTATCGCAAAATATAGGCCCAGCCGCCGGGACCGGGATTGCCTACGCAGGCACCGTCTGAAATGAGCGTAACTTGCTTCATGAGGTCATTATCGCTCTGCGGCTTCATTACTAGAATTGACCGAAAATGACGTTTAGATCAACGATGCGAGCTTCTTTTCCGCCTGGCGGATGCGTTCGAGGCAGACATCGAAGCTGAGGACAGCCATGGTTGCAAAATGAGCGGCGGCGCGGTTTTTTTTGCGGCATTCCCAATACTCCAAAGTTCCGACATTTCAGTCGCCCGGGATTATTCCCAGGGATTGATGACGCGCACGCCGGTGTGGTCAAAATGGTTCACGTTGCGCGTGGCCACGGCGAAGCCATGCGCCGCAGCACATGCCGCGATGTAAGCATCAGGGGCGACCGCCCGTCTGCCGATCTTTTCGCAATGCGCGGCGATGATGGCCAATTGATCGGCGGCGGCCGCGTCGAAGCTGAGCGTACGGCCCTCGAAAAGGTTGAGCACCTGATCGATACGAGCTGCAAAAGCCTTCTTGCGTTTGCCATCCGCAAGCTTCAGCACTCCAAAACGGAGTTCGGCGCGGCTGACGGCGGTGATGTAGAGGGTTTCGGCCGCCTGGTTATCGAGCCATTCCATCACCTTCAACGAGGGTTGGGATTTGAGCGGCTCTGAAAGAACGTTGGTATCGAGGACAATCACTCGAAATCCACTCCGCGGATCTGGCTCCGCCCGAGGAAGATCTGGAGGTCGTCCATGCCTCCAATTTCGCTGGCGATACGATGAATTTCGGAGCCGATCTTAAGGCGTTTGGAAGGCCGGACGGTCTCTTCGAGGATGACGCGAATCTCGGCCTCTGTGGATCGGCCATGATGAGCGGCACGCACACGCAGAGCCCGGTGAGTCTCTTCAGGCAGGTTTCGGACCGTCACCGTGGGCATGCATTCACCTCATTGAAATTGTAGTCATTGCTCGCATTTCTGTAAATATGCTGTCACCCGTCAAGGGGTTGAAGCAGGGTTTCGGCCTGGCGAATGCGCTCCAGGCACACATTGCGGCCCAGCACGGCCATGGTGGCGAAGAGTGGCGGGGCGTTTTTGCGGCCGCAGACGGCGACGCGAAGGGGCTGAAAGGCCTGCCCGGCCTTTAGACCCAATTGAGCGGCTGCGCCGCGCATTGCCTGTTCGAGCGGGTCGTGTTCGAAGGGGGTTTCAGCGAGGATGGGGGCGGCGTGCCGGAGGACGCGGAGGGCGAGCGCGGCGTCGCCTTTCTGCGGGATCAGCTCGGCGGGATCGTAGGGCGGGAGCTCGTTCACAAAGAAAAAGTCTGCCGCTGTGACTGCTTCCCGCAACAGCTTGATGCGCTCGCGGATGAGAGGAGTGACGGCAGCGGTTTTTTCCGGCGCAGCGTGGAAGCCGGCGGCATTGAAGAAGGGCTGGATCTTCGCGCTGAGCTCTTCGACGGGCAGGGCGCGGATGTGCTCGGCATTGAGCCAGACTGCCTTCGCGTCGAAGGGGTCTTCTTCCGTAAAGTTGATGACGGCGTTGGCGCGGTTGACGCCTTCGAGAGTAAACAAGTCGCGAATCTCGTCCAAAGTCAAAAATTCGCGGTCGTTTTTGGGCGACCAGCCGAGCAGGCATAGGAAGTTGATGAAGGCGGGGGGCAGGAAGCCGGCGTCGCGGTAGGTGGTGACACTGACTACCTCGCCGTGCTTGCGCTTGGAGAGCTTGGCGCCGTCGGGAGCGACGAGCAGCGGGAGATGCGCAAATTGCGGCAGATCAGCACCTAACGCCTCGAAGATGAGGAGATGCTTGAAGGTATTGGTGAGGTGATCCTGGCCGCGGATGATGTGGCTGATATGGAGATCGGCGTCGTCGACGCAGGAGGCGAGGTGGTAAGTGGGCATGCCCTTCCACATCCCCAAGGACGTAGACCTGTCATTGGAGGCCTCGGCGGAGCGGAGCAGTGCGAAGTCTTCAACTTCGTCGGCAAGCTTGGACTGGAGGCCGTAGACGGCGTCGTGGAACTGGAGAGTGCGGCCGTGGCCGCGGGGAACGCGGAAGCGGAGGGCGAAGGGTTCGCCTGAGGCGGCGCGGCGGTCGCTTTCTTCGCGGGAGAGCTCGCGCATGCCGGGATTCGAGAGCCAGGCGCCCTGCGCGGAGGCCTGGTCGTCGCCGGTGGAGTGAGCGGGGGTGAAGTCACGGTAAGCCAACCCCTTGGCG
>JASHOY010000495.1 GCA_030038435.1 Acidobacteriaceae bacterium
AAGTAATCTCGCGATATTCCTAGTAGGGAAATTCGAAGAAGGGACAGATCGGTGTGCAGATATATTGAGAAGCAATGTCGCTCCTTCCCAACCGGGACGGTTGGCAAGGAGTCATCAGTCACGAGGACGGCGAGCGGACTCCATCGCTGAATCAGATTTGTAAGCACAAAGTTTAGCTATGTCTCAAAAGCTGGTCAAGCCGCTAGACCCGTCGGTTCAACGAAATCACAACAATCCGTCTTCGGCGAGTACAGTTTCGTTCAGTTCACTTCATCGAGTTGACTTTTTCTAGAGAGGCAGTATTATCTCGGCCAGGGCCAAGGAGTACGGCCTTCAACCGCTGTTCCCGCCGAGCCGGGGCAGATGATGACTCCTAGCGAGAGATTCTCGCTGCGGAGCCATGTCGCCTTGGCGCGAATCCTCTGCAAGACGAGCAAATGGCTGGCATGAGTTTGTGCGCCGAATATCGAAAGGAGGCGGGCCATCGGTGACGCGCCTTAGCCAACCCCCAATGCACTTGTCGGGAGAAACGAAGTTGCAGCCTGATTTGCGACGCGGCGGTATCTCGTACGCATCCAAGTTGCGGGCCGTAGACAGGCTCGCGAGCGATATCGTTTCAAAAGTCGAGACCACACTAACGGAGAATCCTGGCGTTATCCTGAATCGAAGCTCAACGAACTTGCCACGGGAAGTGGAGGACCGACAGGCCTACTTCCTTGAGAAGGTGTCGCACGTGCGCAGAATCCTGAGTGATCTCGCCGAATTACTGGAACTGACCTCGGCGGCAGCTGATGATCGTGAACTTCTGAAGGGAGAACTCGCTATGCTCTTTGTTCTGATCCAGAGCTACCGACCAGAGTATATGTCGGAATCGGGCTGGCATCCGAGCCACGACGTCCGGACGGCAGTGGAAGAAAAAGTCGAGTCGCTCAGCCTGGATATCATCAATCTTCGTGAGCGATTGAAGTGACTCGCGGTGGAAAATCCGGGCCGGCTCGTGACTTTCCGTTGCCCGGCCTCAACGGTGATGATGAAAAAAGGAGCCGACATTGGATCGCTGGATCTTCTGCGAGAAGGATCATGTGCATTGGGGCAGTCAGGGCGGCGCTGGTCTCTTGCTTCGATTCGTCCCACCGAATGGACAACCTGTTTACCTGCTCCAGCAGCGAGCCTATTCAGTGGATCATGGCGGCACATGGGGAATGCCCGGCGGTGCCATACAAGCCGGAGAATCACCGGAGATGGCAGCTCGCAGGGAGGCTGAAGAAGAGATTGGACCACTTCCACCGATTCGGGTCGCCAGCATCGAGGTGCAGGAATGCGGCGGCGGTTGGAAATTCTATGTGGTAAGCGCCAACGTTGACCGGGAGTTCCGTGCGTTCTGCGTACGAGAAACCGAGGCAACCGGATGGTTTACGCGAGAGGAGATGAAGAGCCTTCGTTTGCATCCTGACTTTGCGCAATGGATTCAAGACCATGCACTGCACCGTGCCTGACCAAGCTATTCGTATAGGATCTTAGGCTCCATTAAAAGCAGACAAGTCATCGACTGGAAGATAAGACGTAATGCGGAAATCGCGAGGCCAATCGACGACCCCGTAAGCATCGCCCCAAACGCCGTCAAAGATACGTCCCTCTTCGATTGCGACCCAATGCCAGTGAGGTGAGCGGTTAGAATGCACCTGTGCTATCGCAAGCTTGGGAAAACTTCTGGGATCTTTCACAGGGACGCAGCGACGAGGACAGAGATAACCGTAATACTCAAGTACGCTTGCCAGTTCACGCGTGGAAGCCTGATGACCGTGCCCTACGCGCTCCAAGATTTCCTCTAGCGGTCGCCCGGTTATGACAGCGACTGCTACCTGACCGGAGGCGCGCGTATTTGCGTCTTGCCTACGCCATCTACGCATTCCAGTGTTTCAAGGTACTCGGGTCCTGAGCGATTTTGGCAAAAGGGACGGCTCTGCGGAGCGCTACCAGTTGAGTGCTATTGGCAGTCCTTCATGGCTAAGCCCCGTCGACCCTCTAAGTATTCAGCAGCCCGGCTGAGCGCCGAGGCTGAACGACGATCCTCGGGATGCCGAGCACAGCAGCGTAGCTCTCCCATCAATCGCGCCGCAGTGTTCTGAACTAAAGAGGTCAGGATCGCCCGATCCTCAGTCGGAACTCTTTCCAGAAGTCTTGCCGCGTGTGGAACGCACAGGGCGCCATGCCGATCCAGCCAGGCGCGAAATTCTGCATTCTTGAGAAGCAGAACGAAGTCACTCGAACGCTCAGCTTCCTCCTCGGCGATTTGCTCGCACAGGCTACAACGTGGAACGCCCCCGATGTCCAGTCGCATTTCTCTTAACTCCAGGAGATGGAGAAAGATTCCAGCGGCTACGTCCGTATCCGCCGCGCCCGCGAGTGCCCATGTGTGGAAGCTACAGAGGTGCTGAACACGGTCGGCGCTCGCATTTTGAATGCACGCGGATTGGAAGCGCTTCAAAAGCGAGCAAAGCACGCAGCCCCCTTTTTCTAGGAGACGCGCCACGTCCTTGAAAGAAGGTTCTGCGCCATTTCTCGCTTTAAGCACGTCAACCCTGCCCAACTTACACGATATGAAGTGCGGCTCCTAAGACCGAAAGCACAACGCCGCCTGCCATGAGGGCGGCTGGCCAACGCCAAAAGCTGCCACGGACGACGCGAGCCAAAACCGATCCTAAAACGCCCAGCGAACCAACGGAGGCTATTATTGCAGCCCAGCGGAAACTGGGGAACAAAGCTCCAAGCAACAATGGAATTAACGCTCCCACAAAGCTGGCGCTGCTCGACACAGTGGCCGTTGTGAATGCTTCTGCGGCGACCTGCCGTCCCAAACGGGTCGCTGCGAATCGTCCACGCTCCGAC
>JASHOY010000496.1 GCA_030038435.1 Acidobacteriaceae bacterium
ATCGCGTTCCGGCGCAAGCAGCGAATTCACGATCTGATCGCACAGAAATTGCGAGTGTTTTGGTTCCCCGGCGATACGCCAGTCGTCGTAATTCACGAGGCGCCGGAGGAAACGGAACTGGCCCTTCGAGTCCAGCACATCGATGCGGACGAAATCGGAGAGCTGGTGCACGAAAGCCTGCACGCTCTGTTCAAGCCGCGTGAGGTCGCGCTCGATCTGCGCTCGCAGCAAAACCTTCATGCCGCGATTGGAGAACTGGGCCTTCAACTCGTTCAGGCCCCCAGCCGGATCGTGGAAGAGGCGCTGTAGCGCAACGGCCACGCCGGTCTTCGACCGTGCGCCTTCGAGCAGGATGCAATAATAAATCTCGATCTCGAAGAGCCGGTCGGCCTTTTCCCGGAAGTGCTCGCGGCGGCGATCCTGGCCGGTTTGGACGATATGATCGTCATAATCGGCAAACGGAATGTCCGGGTTGTTGGTCTTGAAGAGGTATTGGTAGACGTGGAAGCCTGGCCCGAAGTTCTTGAGCGCCGCTTCGAGGCGCTTCACGGCATATTCCTGCTCGCCGTAGTCTAGACTTTCGTAATCGACGCCGCTGACGCGCAGCACCATGCCGAGATCGCCGCTCTTGGTCAGAAACGCCGTTTCATTCCAGAAGCCGTACAGGTTGAGATGGTCGCCAAAGGCGGCAGCATCTTTCCACGATTTGAGGATCTTGTCAAGGCGCAGCATCAGCGCACCTCCACACGGGGAATGGTGTGCTTTGCCGGATCGTAGCGCGTCTTGTACCGCTCCGATCGAGCGAGGATCTTCAGGAACGCCGGGGCGGTGTTTGTCACCCAATGACCGAAAGCGAAGCCGCCGAGAAAGACTGCGATTCCCGCCAGCAGGCTGTTGAAGAGATTGAAGGCTCCGACTGCCGCGACGCAGACGAAATAGAACAGCGTCCGTTCGACTCCCAGGTACGTAAGGGGCTTGTGCAGGCTCTTAAAAACCCGGTTGCGTCTGCGTATTGTCGCGTTGGTCTGCATCGGGAGCCTCCGCTCTGGTAGAGTGGTCGCGATCAGATTCCCCAAAGCCAGCTCAGGACATTGGCGGCGAGCACGGCGATTCCGGTCCCGGCCACGATGCCGGCTAAATTCCGCTTGGCCCCTGGCTCGCCATGCGCGAACTGGTAGCCGCCAATGACGATGGCGATGAGGCTGGCGACTTTGGCGACAGTCCCAGTGAACAGGTTTTGCAGCGCGGTGAATCCGGTATCGAAGGGAGACCCGCTCTGCGCCAGCGCCATTGCGGGAAAGAGAACAAGCAGGAAGAACAGGGTGATAGATTGGCGAATCTGGCGCAGCCATCGCCATGAGGCGAATGGGCGCCGCGGAATGGGCGGGAAAAGGACGTTCATCGGCACCTCCGACAGCCCGTTTCAGGCCGCGTTATGCCGCGAAAGTAGGCCGAAACTCAGCCCCGTGTCCAATAACTTTTTGTCTTTTCGGAATAACCTTTTGGCATGTCGTGGGCATTTGCCTTGGATGCTCGTCGCTGGATTTGCCGCATAAAGAGAGATCAGGTCGTCTTCTCGATCGTGGCGACAAGACCGGGCACATTGACCCGCAGCCTGGACAGCACGTACTGCAGCGTCTCCCCGATGGCGGCAGCCTGCGCACCCAGAACCTCCATTATTTCCGTTGGAGATGTCGCGTAGAGGCCCTTCAGAAAGGTGGATGGTCCCAGCGCTTCCATGGAGTAAGGCGCCAGCGACGAAGGGGGAAAATCCCTGGTGTTAAAGGTAACGATTGTCTCGACGTGGGCGTGCGCGGCGGCCGCCAGCACATGCCGGTCTTTCGGATGATTCTTCATCGAAGGGATCAGTTGTTCGTAGCCTTCAATCCATGCTTCGGGGAAATGCCGCCTGATCTCTCGTTCGCGGTATCGGACCTTCTCCGCGGAGACGCCGAAATCGTCATGAAGGGTTCGACCGATCTCCTTCATGATCTGATCGGACCATTTGGGGATATAGAGCCGCGGGCCGGCTGCAATGCGGAGCAGCGTGTCCGCCAACGGCATCGGAATCAGGACACACGCATCGAGGACGACAGTACGCGGTCCCGTCACTCGTCGGAGCCGCCTTCCGGCATCGCATTGCGATCATACAGCCCGGATTCATACGCATCTCGTGCCAGCCGGTCCAGAGCGGCCAGGCGTTCCCGGTCGCGCTTCTTCCCGTAGGCCAACACATCGCGAAGGTATACGCGGCGCTGGTTACCGACGCGATGGTGAGGCATCGCGCCGGAGTCGAGGAGCTTAATGAAAAAGGGACGGGACATGCCCAGGATGTCGGCGGCGCGCTGTGTCGTGATCACTTTGTTTTCGGGAACGAGAGTGACCGCCTGGCCGTCAGACATGAATCTGACAGCCGTCCTGAGCACCTCGAAAACCGTCTTAGGCAACTCGATTCGCTCCCCGGAAGGATTGATTAGAACAGCAACTCCGCGATGCAATAACCGCTCAACGGCTTGCACTTGCTGCTGCTCGGAATCGGGGAGGGAAACCGTTCTTTGGGCTGCGGTCGGCATGGGAACATTCTATCGTATACTCGCAATACTCGCAATATGCGCAATTTGCGATTCCCTTAATCCTTAGTAGTAGCTGAGCGACTCGCCCTGCAGGCAACAGTTGGCAATTCCCGCTGCGGCCATTTGTCGACACCCTACGGCTGCAACTCCCGCTCCGGAAACATGAAAACAAGCAGCACGATTCCGACAATTGTGAAATCGCGAAGCGCAGTTTCCTCGCCGTTCCACACGCGCGACTGCCACATCAGGAACCATTCCCCGCCAACTGAGATGAACGCCACCAGCCACATCAGGATCGATAGTGTCAGCGCGATTATGGGTATTCTTTTGGCCGCTTCAAAGTTCAGGGCTGGACGGCGGATGGCGCGCCATAGCGCCACGCAGCCGAGCCACAGCAGAATTGCCGTCGCGATCTCCCACGCAATAATAGCGATGTAAAAGGAATAGTCTGCGGCTGACGACGTGACGGCTCGCCACATTCCATGGTTCCCGGGAAAAGTTGTGTCCATCATGAGGACGTGGCGTACAAACTGGTAATTCGAGTTGAAATCCGTCAGATTATTGAACACCACGAAGGAGTAGAAAAGAGCGACTCCGGCAAGGAGCAACAGCTTAGCGGTGCGCGTGATCACTTTCTGTCTCCCTGGGTTGGAACTGGTCCAAGGTCGCCGCGACTCATACTAACTTGGGGCCCCGAAAGATTCAACGATGGGGTTTTCGCAAGCTGGCCCGCCAACTGCTCCTGAAGTCGAGCCCGATCTCGGGCCGAGTTTCAAATTGAACCCGGATCGGGAGCGTACCGAGGCTAGATGAGCGCCTCGGCCTGTTATCTCCACCCGATCTGAGCCAGAGCTGCTGGACCTGACGTGAGGCGTTGCCCGAGCAAATTCTGGGATTTCGAATTCGAAGCTGCTACTCGTTTCGAATCGTGTCCATCGGGTTGATTTGAGCTGCGCGGTAGGCAGGCAAAAGTGCCGACCCGATGGAAAGGAGAAGAGTGATTACCAATGAGGCTGTAAAACTCGTAGGATCGAATGTATTCAGTTGGTAGAGCTGTGATCGCAGCAGGTGTGCGACTATCAACGAGAGCGGCAGTCCGAGCCCAAAACCGATAACTGCGATCCGCATGCTCTCACCGAAGATCATTTGAAGCACGTCCCGCCGCATCGCCCCCAAAGCCATGCGTACCCCGATTTCGCTCCGTCGGCGCTGCAGCCTATAAGTGAGCGTGCCATAGAGGCCGGTAACGACGAGCACGATGGCGAGGGCGCCGAAAGCCATGGAGAAACGCGCGAAAAGCATAGGGGTGGTGTAGGACTGCTCGAATTGCGCGGCTTGTGTCATGGGCTTCTGGAGAGCGAGGTTAGGATCGAACTCGTGGATGGCTGTGCGAATATCAGGCAGGAGCGAGAGCGGGGGCAGTGAGGTGCGGACCTCAAACGTGATCTGGCCTTCCATCCCTGACTTAGCAATCGAGTAATAGACGGTAGGTCGATTGGTTTCAGCGGCGGACTTGTATTTGCTGTCGCGCACCACGCCGACGATCTCGGCGTGGTCGACGATATGGCCTAACGCACCATTTGGCAGATATCGCCTGGCAAAGGTCTCGTTGACGATGGCTACCTGCTTGCTGGACGGCGTGTCGGAGGCATTGAATTCGCGGCCCTGTAGCACTGGAACGCCGATGGTGTGGAAGAAATCTGCGCCGATGAAGTTAAATGAGATGTCTACATGCCTGCCCGAGCTGTCGAGAAGAGTCGTTCCATCCAGATTGGCTCCGCCGCTTTTCAGCCATCCCGAGCCTGGACGCCACACCACCGGGGATAAGGAATTCACTCCGGGTACGACGCGTAGGCGATCCATGAGACGGTTGTAATACGTCCAGCTCTGAGCGCGGCTGGTGACTCCTTGCGCTTCCAGATCGAAGATGAGGAGCTGGTCGGCCTGCATGCCGAGATCGACGTGTTCGTAATTGAGGAGCGTGCGGGCGGTGAGTCCGGCGGCGACGAGGAGGATAAAGCACATAGCGATCTGGAAGGCGATGAGGAGATTCCCAACACGCGTGTGACGGCGGTTCGGGCTTGCCGTCTGATTGGTGGACCTGAGCGCCTGATCGGGGCTGATGTGCAGGGTCTGCGAAAAAGGCGTGAACGAAAACGCGATTGCGACGAGGGACGCAACGGCGAGGGTGAACCAGAGGACATGACGGTCGGGAGCAAGGCTGGCATCGATGTGCGCCCAGTGAGCAAGCAGGCGCGTGGCGGCAATTGCAACCAGCCAGCCGAGGCCCGCACCGGCGACGACGATTGCGAAGCTATCGAATGCGAGCTGGCGCAAGATGCGTATTGAGCTTGCGCCGGTGGCGATGCGAATGGCGAACTCGCGCTGGCGCGCCGCGCAGCGGGCGAGGATGAGAAGAGCCACGTTGGTGCACGCGATGAGCAGCACTAGGCCGACCAGTGCCATCATGAGCTCGACCGGCTCGCGGTAAGAGCGGGCGTAGTCGGCGATGCCGCGGATCGGCGTAAACCCGAGGGAGGCAGGCCACTGTTTGAAATCGAGCTTACCGAGCGGCGCCGTTGCGGCCTGCCAGAAGACGCCTTGGACGGCGCGCGAAGCCTGCTCCGGGGAGACGCCGGGCGCGAGGCGGGCGACCATGGGAACCGCCCACCATCTCGGGAAGGAGTAGAGAAGGCCCTCATCGGCCGCATATCCCCATGCGTTGAGTTCAGGGCGATTCTGAAGCGGAATCCAGAAGTCGTCGGGGGAGCCGGGATTGACGCCGACAAAGCCGGGTGCGGTGACGCCGACGATAGTGAAGGGGAGCCCTCGAATATAGAGAGTTTGCCCTATGGCGCCGGGACTGCGGGAGAAGGCGGTGGTCCAAAAGCCGTAACTGAGGACGACCTTCTCGGTATGCTGCTTTTCGTCTGCGAGAGTGAAACCGACTCCGGCGGCCATTGGAACGCCGAGGCCGGTGAAGAAGTTTCCGCTGACCTCTTCGCCGGGGCGGTTGTTGGGGGTGTCGCCGTAGCGGACGGGGACTTGGCCGAGAGCGAGCGGGACATGGGCGATGAGATCAGCGAAGACGCGCGATTGGCCGCGCAGTGCCTGAAAGACCGGGAGCGAGAACGATGTGGGGCCGCTACCGGTGCCGGCGGTGTTGGGCGGTTGTGTGCCGCCATGGAGGAGCCTCACCGTGTAGAGCTGCTGCGCGTCACTGACGGGGAGCATCTTGAGGAGCAATGCGTTCAGGGCGCTGAAGACAGCGGTGTTGGCGCCAATGCCGAGCGCGAGGGTGAGGACGGCGGTAAGGGCGAAGCCGGGGGACTTGGCGAGCTGGCGGAGTGTGTAGCGAAGATCCTGGATGAAGATGGACATGCAAAGCCTCCAACCATGGGAGTTGACCTTGCCTTCTATCGACGCTATCAGAATGTGGCTTGCCGGTGGATCGTTGATCTCTTGGCCTCGGTTGACGCATCATCGCCAACCCACTCATTGAGTCTCGCGGGCACGCTGACCAGAAGTCAGCTGCCGGTCAGCACACTTTCAAGGCCAAAAAGTATGACATAAAGTATGACATGCGTTATGGCGCACGTTTTTGTAAGTACTTGAAAGCAAAGCAACAAGCTGCAACGAAGTTATCGGTCGTTCTGTGCGGGCTGCGGTTCGCATAAGTGATTGTTGTGCAACGAGTTACATCGTCGCGCTGATTGCGTTTTCGTCATAACTCTGGATCAGCATATCGGGGTTCCTCGATGATCGCCTTGAGACCGGCCACTTTGCGTCGGGGTTCGAATCCCTGGGAAACGGACTCGATGCGGAATCAGCAACTCGCGCTTCTTTAACATTCCAGTTTTCAAACTCCGAGCAGTGAGTGCACTCACCGAAGAATACAGTATTCCCTTTCCATTTGGGGACTGAAAAGCAACTGCCACGTTGAAGCATATTCAGCTTTGCCGGTGATGCATACATTGGAATAGTTCGTACGAACCTCGAGCAAGATGCAAGCTCTGGATATCGTGCTTCGAATCTCTGGAGAATCTAGTCCCTCTATTTTGTTTCATGTCGCCCATCAACGAGATTTATCATTCAAATGAAAAGCATCATCAAGATCACCAGTTGCAGTCTGGGGCGAGCACAGTTCAAGCGATGCGCTCGCCACCAGATGGAATCGAGGAAGTGCTTGCAATCGTTGTCAGAGCTTCTAATTACTGCACCGACAGGGGAATCATAACCGACGCCGATGCGCTGCCACTGGTTGCTGTCACGGTGACGTTATAGCTTCCAGCCGTCGTGCCATTATTCGTGGAGTTACCTCCGCCGCCGCCCCTCGACGAGCCACTCCCGCCGCATCCGATGGCGACGCCGGAGACGACCATGCACAACAGAACAAGATATCCCCATTTGCGCCAACCTTTGCGTGGCACCCCCAGAAAGAAGAACAGCGCCGCCAGAGAAGTTGCCCCTTCCCAAGGCAATCGTTC
>JASHOY010000497.1 GCA_030038435.1 Acidobacteriaceae bacterium
ATGCCGGCTACTTCGCTTCATTGCGGGATCAGGGCAGGGTCGGTGATGCATTCCGTATCATCGAGCGTGCCCGCGGTCGCATCGAGGCGCAAGCTCTCTCGCACCACGACGTCATCGTTCCGCACGCGCCCAGCCCCGCCGAATTGCGCCTGACCAGTCTTAACGTGCAGTTGCTTGACACCGACGGCTCTGCGGCGAGGAGCCAGATTCTGGATACGATCTACACAACAGAACAACAAATCGGTACAGACGAGAAGGACGTCGATACACCTCCCGATCCTGTTGCACTGAAAAGGCTGCAACAGGACCTTCGGCCATCAGAGCTGCTCATCGAATATGTTCTGGCCGAACCACAGTCTTATGCGCTGGCCGTAACACGAAGCAGTGTTCATTCCTACCTGCTGCCGCCACAGACTCAAATGGAGGCAGAGACAACGCAGTACCGTACTGAACTGACCAAAGGAAGCACAGACCTTCCACTGGCACAACGGCTGTTTAACGATCTGCTGAGCGCAATCCCGGAATACAGGACAAACTCTGATCTCATCGTGGTGCCCGATGGGAAGCTCCATCTGCTGCCGTTCGCCGCTTTGGCGAACTCAGGCCAATACCTTGCCGCATCCCACACCGTGAGCGTGGTACCGTCGGGAACTGTCCTCGATCTGCTGAGACACCGTGATAGTGGCTCGGCGCATCCGAGTCTCCCTTATATTGGAGTGGCAGCGTGGATTTCCAAGCCGCCGCCAATTACACTGATTGCCAGCATCCGCCGCGCAATCTCCGGTCCGGATCGCCGCCAACTCGTCGCTCTGCCCGAGAGCCGCAACGAGGTGGAGAGCATTGGAGCGGACTTCCCGCCGCCGAAAACCATTTTGCTGGGTGCCCAAGCAACTGAGACGGATTTCAAACGCCTCCCACTCGGTCAATTCGACGTCATCCATCTGGCTCTTCATGGATACGCCGATCCTGAGTTCCCGGATCGCTCCGCCTTGGTATTTGCACCCGAGACACCGCCCATCGACGACGGACTGCTTCAGGTACGCGAGATCAGGCAACTCCACCTCAACGCCGATCTTGTAACACTGTCCGCCTGCGATACGGGCGTCGGACCAGTCGGCGAAGAGGGAGTCGCAGATATCGAAAATGCCTTTATCGAAGCGGGGGCACAAAGCGTTGTTTCTGCGCTCTGGGAAGTCAATGACCAGGCGACGGCTGACCTGATGATCGACTTCTACCGGCAACTCGGCCGCGGCGATACCAAGGCGGGGGCTCTTAGACAGGCGCAACTCGACATGCTCAAGTCCGGACGGCCGCCGTCCTCCTGGGCTGGATTCGAGCTGGATGGCGAACCCGACGGCAACCTCTTCCAACGAACCGCGACAGACTACTCTCTCAGGAGCAGCACTCGATGACGACAACGGCCATGGCAATGCCCGGAATTTCGATTCAGCTCACAGGGAAGGATCGCCACACGATCCTTGAGAATGTGCTGGCTGCGCTGCAAAAGCGGTTCTATGCGCCTGAAAAGCTGAATGCAGACTGGCAGGCCGCCGTGGAACGGCACAGACCGATCATCGAGAGTGCTGAGACGCCTGATGCATTTGAACACGCGATGAGTGACCTGCTCGTCGAGCTGCATACCTCGCATCTGGGCTTCTTTCACAGCACCGCCCGCCGAGCATCCAGCCGAGCCGCGCTCAGCGCCAACTACCTGGCCGACGAGACGTCGTATGGAAAACGCTGGATCTTCCAGGATGTTCACGCTGGCGGCGCCGCGGCAGTCGCTGGAATCGAGCCAGGAAATATCCTCCTCCGTGTTGACGGCCGGGAGATCGTGCCCCCGGAGCATCCTGTTTTCCCGATGGGAAAGCAGACCACGGTGGAGTTTGTCGCGAACAGTGACCAGAAGAAGACAGTTTCCGTCGATGTAGCGCGACCCAAAGGGAAGAAGCTGCAATTCATCGAGCCGACGCTGGTCGAGGCAAAGCGACTTGGCGAAGATCTGGGATACCTGAAGATCGCGATGTTTCCGGGCATGATTGGGGTTCTGGTCGCGAATCAGATTTCCGGTGCGGTTGCCAGCTTGGGCGATATCGACCACCTGATCATCGACCTCCGGGGGAATACGGGCGGAGGAATTGCCGCATTGCGAGTGATGAGCTTCCTCACTCCAGATAGAGTTCCGGTCGGCTTCGCCCTCGACCGGCGGCGAACCACGGCCAATCTGAATACAGAGAAGCTGAGCTTCCCCCGTTTCACTCGAATCCCACCGTCCCCCAGGAATCTGTGGCTGCTCGGCTTGCGATTCGCTCCAGCGATGCTGTCGAAGAAGTCAATCGTTCTCCAGACAGAGGGCCTTGGGCCGATGCCGTTCCATGGACGGATCGTCCTTCTCGTGGATCGCCACACAGCCAGCGCGGCCGAGATGATTGTCGCCTTTGCCCGGGAAAACAACCTGGCCACGATCATGGGAGAGCGCACGGCTGGACGGTTGCTCTCCTCCACATCCGTTAAAGTCGGCAAGGGATTTCGGCTGGCACTCCCAACCGGCGCCTACTACACCTGGAAGGGGTCGATTCTCGAAGGTACTCCGATTGCTCCGGAACACCTGATCGAGTTTGATTGGCGCGACCACCGGCTGCGGGGAAGGGACTGGCAACTCGACCAAGCGATCAATTCTGTCCAAAACAGGTCTGCCCCGCGCGCTAGTTAACTCTTCGTGTACGTTTTCCAAAGCGCTAGATCGGAGCATGCGCATTTCATCGAAATCTCGATGGGCGTATTTTGCCATTTGTCCAGCACCGCGACGAACCAACTCATTTCCTCCAGAAATGATCGGGCAGGGTATCAATAGAGCTAACCATAGGGAGCAGGATCTGTCGCGTTGAGGGAGTTTTGACGTCGCAGTCTGCGAAAATCGATCTGAATGAAAACAGGTGGCTTGACCGTTGAATCGGCAGTCTCGGCATTCGGAGCTGCCACGGCATCGAAACTTT
Source organism: Acidobacteriaceae bacterium (assembly GCA_030038435.1). Classification (GTDB taxonomy): domain Bacteria; phylum Acidobacteriota; class Terriglobia; order Terriglobales; family Acidobacteriaceae; genus Telmatobacter. The sequence goes on from JASHOY010000497.1 coordinate 2,997, forward strand.
CGAACAAAGGTGCGGGCGGAAATCCTGAGGATCAGCTTCGTTCTCCCTTCGAACAACTTATGCTCGACATGGCGAGACTATCCGGACACAAAAATGTGGTCTGCGTAGGCGAATCTTCACTCGGTCTCCTTCGTCTCCGCCCCGACTATGCAGTCACAGTCGGTCATGCCTTGGCCGGCTTCGTTGAAATCAAGGCGCCGGGCAAAGGCGCCGATCCGCGCAAGTTCACCCTTCTCCACGATAAGGAGCAAGGCGAGAAGCTGCGCTCCTTGCCGAACATTCTCTTCACCGATGGCAATGCCTTTAGCCTCTGGCAGGAAGGAGAGCTAATCGGCAGCGTTCTGACCCTTGAAGGAGACATTCAAACCTCGGGCGCCAAACTTGCTCCGCCACCCGGTCTCCAGGTTCTTTTTGAGAATTTTTTGAGCTGGAATCCGACGCCGCCTGCTTCGGCTAGAGAACTCGCGCACACCACCGCCCGGCTCTGCCGGTTTTTGCGCGACGAGGCCGTGGAGCAACTGACTCTCAAAAGCCCAGCGCTAACCGAGCTCGCTAAGGACTGGCGGCGGTTACTATTTCCAGACGCAGACAATAAGCGCTTTGCTGATGGGTACGCGCAAGCAGTGACCTTCGGGCTGCTTATGGCCCGCGCCAAAGGCATCGTTCTTGACGAGACCCTGCAGCACGCCGCGGACGAGCTGTCTCACAGCAGCACTCTGATTGGGGCGGCACTGCACCTCCTTACCGAGGATCCCGAAAACCGAAAGGCTCTCAACACCTCGCTCGCGGTACTGATCCGCGTGCTTAACGCGGTGAACTGGAGCAAGATCAGCAAGGGCGAATCGGACGCATGGCTCTATTTCTACGAAGAATTTCTTGCCATCTATGATAACGATCTCCGTAAGAAAACGGGCTCCTACTACACACCGCCCGAAGTCGTAGAAGCCATGACCGCCTTGGTCGATGAAGCGCTCCGGAGTCCCCGCTTCGGCCTCCATACCGGGCTCGCGTCGCCTGCCGTTACCATCGCCGATCCTGCCACCGGCACCGGCACCTTCATTCTCGGCATTCTGCGCCGCATCGCCAAGAATATTGCGCTAGATCAAGGTGACGGTGCTGTGCCGGACTCCATAAACGGCGCCCTGAAACGCATCATTGCCTTCGAGATGCAACTTGGACCATTCGCCGTCGCGCAGCTTCGCATCCTCGCCGAAGTCATCCACCTCACAGGCTTACCTGACACGCAGACCTTGCAGATGTTCGTCACCGACACGCTCGGCAACCCCGACGACGAGGAAGGCCACATCACGGGCCTGATCCCGCGGTCTATCGCCCAGTCCCGACGAGATGCCAACCGTATCAAGCGGGACGAGACCATCACTGTTGTCATTGGTAACCCGCCCTACAAAGAAAAGGCCAAAGGCAAAGGCGGCTGGGTCGAAGGGCAATCCGGTACAGCAGCCAAAACCGCTCCTTTGCGCGCGTGGCAACCTCCTCCGGCTTGGCGTATTGGGGTCTATGCGAGGCACTTGCGGAATCTCTACATCTATTTTTGGCGCTGGGCAACATGGAAAGTATTCGATCCCAATCCGTTTAGGCCCGGTTCTGGCCCTCGCGAAGGAATCGTGTGCTTCATTTCAGGAAACGGATTCCTGAGTGGCGAAGGGTTTCAGAAAATGCGCGATTACCTGCGAAGGACGTGCAACGACATCTGGGTGATCGATTGTTCGCCGGATGGCCACCAACCTAAGGTCAACACGCGCATATTCCAAGGAGTCCAGCAGCCAGTCTGCATAGTGATGGCATCACGCTCATTGACAAATGACTCGCAGAAGCCAGCGACGATTCACTTCAGGAGCCTGCCACTCGGCGATCGTAAGCTAAAGTTTCAAGCACTGGCGAAGTTAAAACTCGATAGCGATGGCTGGATTCAAGGTCCGCACGGGTGGCGTGATCCATTCCTGCCAAAGTCATCTGGTGCTTGGTCAACTTATCCGAAACTCACGGACTTCTTTCTGTACAACGGAACCGGCCTCATGCCCGGCAGAACATGGATCATCGCGCCTGACAAAGAGTCACTCCTGCTGCGATGGAGCTCTCTAAAAGCGGCATCACCAGCACAAATGGATGAATTGTTCACACCGCACATCCGCGACGGAGAATTCGGTGACTGCTACCCCGCGAAAGAGATCGAGGATGCGTTGCATGGATTCCCAGTGAGGCTCACCTCAGTCAAGGATGACGAAGAAGGCTGCGTTGCCCCTGTCCAGTATGGGTTCCGAACCCTCGATCGCCAATGGATCATTCCAGACAAGCGGCTTATCAATCAGCCGAACCCCAAGCTCTGGGAAATCAGATCGGACCGTCAAATTTTTCTCACTGCGCCTTGGGATCGAATTCCGACCAATGGCCCGGCGTTGAGTGCTTCGGCATTTGTTCCGGACGCCCATCATTATGC
>JASHOY010000498.1 GCA_030038435.1 Acidobacteriaceae bacterium
TCCCTCGGTCGCAGTCAGGCCGCGCCTGGCCGCATAATACGCCCCGAATGCGGCAAGCTGTTCATCGTGAACAGCCTTGCCATATCGGTAGAGCAGGTCACCGTCAGGGCCGGCGTGAACGTGCGCGTCTCCATAATCGATGTAGTTGTCGTCGCAAATGTGGGCGTTCAGAATATAACGCGCCATGGCGTCAATAAACGGATTGGCCAGAACGTTGGTGCGATGGCCGGTGGCCGCGTCGATCATGCTGACGGCCTCAAAGTAGCACATCGGAGAAGCGCTGAAATAACCCGGACCCTCTTCTTCACCTGCGTCCGGCCAATATTGATTCAGGTAGGCATCAAGGCTCTTCAGAATGCGCGTGGTTTCGAAGATGCGCAATGCGGGATCTTCTTCAAGAATCAGATTAGCCACCATAAGATTCGAATTGATCCACGGCGTCCAGTTATTGAGCCGCGCAGTGCGCGTGTTCGTCTCAAAGCCCATCCACCAGAAGTCGTTGCGTTCGCGGGCGGGCTTCAGGATGCGCCGCTCGGCCTCGATATGGATGCGGGGAACGATGAGGGGCGAGACACCGTTGAGCTGTTCGCCGACGAGGTACTGGGTCCAGGCCAGCAGTGACACAGTCTCTGCGCCAAAGAGCTCGATGATGGGATCGGTGATGTCTGGGAGTCCGACCCCGGCTTTCTGCATGCCGAGATGCGCGGGGACGCCCCAGAAGCTCTCTTCGCAGATGAGCCAGACGCCGTTGGTGATGTCATCGAGGAAGCGGCCTTTGCCTTCCAGGCATTCGGCGAGGACCAGATCCTTGAGGTGATTGCGGCGGCCAAAGCTCTGCGCCTCGTAATGCGAGCGGTTGCCGGTGCGCGCGAATTCGAGAAACGTCGTGGCCAGGATGGCGTGCCAGCCTTCTTTCTGGTCGGCCTCGGCCTGTTGAATCACGGTGGTGCGGAGGTCGTCCGGCACGGCTTCCCAGGCGGCGCGGTCCGTCCATCGGGGATAAGGGCGGTACTGCTCGATCGGGATCAGATGCGCAGTTAAAAAAGACTCAGTGAACGTGGTGGAAAGAAGATTTTGCGGCGAGGTTGCGGGAGGAGTGTCATGTCCGTCAATGGAAAGTGCGTTCAGCGAGTGAATAAATTCCTGCTGTCCCAGCAAAGCCATGCTGGCTGCGAGAAAATCCCGACGATTCATCAAAAGAGCCCCTTATTCGGATTTGGCCCTGCTTTTCGTTCCGTGGTTCGGCCCGTTGATCTAGGCAGAGACTCAGCAGGGTGAGTCACGCTCCAGGAAAGTCCCGACAATCATAACTGAAACTGATTCCCTCACGTCGCACGCATAAGACGATTGGTGAGTGGGGCTAAGCCCTCGGGGAACGAGAGTACGAATTCCCCGACTCGCATCAGTAAACCGTCTCGAAACGCAGGCCGGTTATTCTTCCCCGGCCTGCGGCAATTTCTCTCAGGATTCTTCGAACGCTTCAGAAAGTGAGGCGCAGAGTCAGTTGAATCTGGCGCGGCGTCCAGTAAGAGCTGGCGACGCCGGCGCCGGGCTGAATCTGAATTTCGCCGGTCGTACCGTTGGGGTTGTTATATCCCTGAATGTTGAATGCGTTGAAGGCGTCGGCATTGAAGCGCAGATCGACCGATTCCCTGATGGGGAAAACCTTGAAGACTGAGAGGTCAACGTTATAGTTCATGGGGCCATTGAGGACGGTTTTCGAAAACGGGTTGGAACCGATAGGGCCGGGCGAGTAAGCCACCGTGCTAGGGCTGCTTGCGCCTATCAAGGTGACGCCCACGTTATTGCTGCCGTTGGTGGGATTGATGGGTTCGGAGTAAGGCGCGTAGTTGGATGGCAGACCGCTCACTTTGGACTGAAGAGCGGGCGCAATGTATCCGTTGAACCACAGATATTCGGGATGACAGACGGTGCCGGTGCAGTCGGTGACCTTGCGGGCTTTGTAGGTTTTGAGCGCAGTCGTCGGCCCCCAATTCGAGGAGGTGATGGTGAAGTCCTGCGATACCACCTGGCCGTCGCCGGCGATTTGCCAGCCGCCGATCACCTCATCTTCGAAGCGGTTGGCGCCGCCCAGGAATTTCTTGCCGCGGCCGAAAGGCAGATCGACGATTCCGTTGAAGGTAATATGCTGCTTGGGAATAGCTGTATCGGGCATGTAGCGCTCGAAGACATCGAGCGCATGGTATTCCTGCCAGGGCAATGTGCCAGCCGGAGGTTTGGGCGGAAGCGCGGGCGCGATGAAAGGCAAACAGGCCGGACAATTAGGCGCGGTCGATACGGTTCCCGATGACCCCAGCACTCCTTCGAAGTTGGCTTCCGGATCGATGGTGCCGTCGCGGAAATAGTTGCCGCCGACGCGGAAGGGCTTGGACCACACATAGACAATTTGATACGCGATCCCGTTATGGAAGAGCCGCTCATAGTTGGCTTGCAGTTCGTTATCGTTGGACCACCCGTTCTTGACATCCCAGGTATTGCCGCCCCACGTCTTGGTGTCATAGGGACGGGTGGCGATGGAGCCGTTGGCGGTGTTTACGGCGGTTCCCGTCGCGGCTTCCCACACAAAGCTCGAAGGCGCGTTGTTGATGTAATAGTAGTGGTCCAGGTTGGTGCCATGCGTCCACAACCAGGTCAAGCGAAGCACGGAATTTCCTTTGAGCGGCTGTTCAACGGTGAAGTTCGTCTCGGTAACGTAATCGGGGGGCATGTTGGGTGCGTTATCCCAGAGCCCCACGCCGGGCAGTATGGCGTTGGTGCTGCTGGAATTCACGATGCCGTTGCCGGTGTTCACGCCCATGATCGGCGTGAATGCGCTTGACTGTTGCCAGCTTCCGCCGCCCTGCGGATAGCGCAGCAACTCGTTGGGCAAGCCGTCGTTGGTCTGGTTCTGGCTGGTGAAGCTCTGGCTGTAGCCGGCCACCAGCGGATTGTTCTGAATGACGTTTTTCAGGAAGCTGCGTGTGGGCATGGGATAGATGTATCGACCGTAAGCGCCACGAATGACGGTGCCCCGCTTGGCTCCGAAGGGCTGCCAGGCTAAGCCCAGACGCGGGCCAAAGGTGAAATCGTAATTGCGCATCAAAACGGATGGCATTCCGGCCTGCTGCGGGGTCTCGTATTTCGCGCCGATGTTCTCCATATTGGTGATGATGGCCTGGGTGGTATAGCCCTCAGAGATCAATTTCGCAGGCGGCACCTCCAGAACCACGGCGTCGTTTTTCAGATCGAAACTGTTATAGAGTCCGTATTTCGTCCAGGGAGCCGGGTGGGCTTCATAGCGCAGTCCAATATTGACGGTGACGTCGGGGCTCACACGGTAGTTGTCCTGGATATACGCATCGAACTCGTAGTCGTGGAAGTGAGCATACGGCGGCTCCTGTGTCACTGAGTAATAGGTGGCTGCCCCCAGGAATGCGTCAGCATCGGAGCCGCCAGTGAGGGGCGTGGGGCTGTAGTTGGAGCCGGAAGACGTAAGGTAAATTCCAGTGCCCTGGCCGTTGAAGGCAATGGTGTCGGAAATCTCGTCGGGCAGGTCGCCAAAACGTTCATGACGGTAGCGCCCGCCGAAATAAAGCTGGTGTTTACCTTTGGTCAACGTCAGGTTTTCGTCGAGGTTCTGAACGATCTGGCTCAAGCCGTAGATGAACTGAGTTCCGCCGTAGCCAAACTGGTTGTTTTGCAGGCCATTGCCGCTTTGATTGGTGCCGAACTGAGGGAAACCCGGCTCCCCGAAGTTGTTCGGTGTGCCCAGCATCTTCTCAAAATCGGCTTTGGGAGTCCCGCCGGCATAGTTGTGCTGGCCCAGCCATTGCTGGCTGACGATGGTCTCGGAGAAGAACTGCGGCGAAAAGACATGCGTGAAACCGAGAGCACCGGCAAACGATGCGGAAGGATTGTACGCGACGCCGGTAGCCCACTCCGGGAATCCGTCAGCGGCGATCGTCGCCGGGTTGTTGATGCCGGTGTTTGTGTAGTTCCGCAGGGCGATGCTGGTGAAGACATTGCTGGTGTAGCGCAGATAGGCGCGGTTATTTTCGTTGAACTCCTGATCGAGACGGAAGGTGATGGTGGGAACCAGGTTGAAAGTCGGGTTCACGGCAGAGAGATTGCTGCCGGCGACTACCGGGTTATCGGCCGTGCTGGGCAGGGGCGTGATGTCCTGAATGATCTTGAAAGTGGGTGAGAGCCGGCTAACCGGAATCTGATTGTTGCCTGTATCGCCGAGAACTCCGCTGCCGTTGCCGAACGGTGCGCGGCAGTATGGGTTGGCTTGCCCGGTGCCGTTGCAGTTCGCATCGCTGTGGGTGGTAGCCGGATCGTAGAGCTGAATCAACTGGCCGGAAGTATTGGTGTAATTACTGAAGTCCCCGCCGCGCTCGGCCACAGTGGGCACAGTGGTCAGTTCATCGGAGGGATTGGCGAGCGAGTATCGCTCATAGGCGAAGAACCAGAAACTCTTGTCCTTGCCGTGGTAGAGATGCGGAAAAACGATTGGGCCGCCAGCCGAAGCGCCAAACTCATTACGCACATAGTGAGGCGCGGCAAAGTTGGCGGGGTTGTTGCGGTTCTTGGCGATGCCAATGGCGTTGTTGCGCGCGGTTTCAAACGCCGTGCCATGCAGGGAGTTGGTGCCCGACTTGGTGGTGAGGATGGCAGTGGCCGGCTCGGCATATTGCGCTCCGCCGTCGGTTGACTCGACGCGGACTTCCTGCACCGAATCGGGATCGGGTATCTGAGTTTGCGCCAGGTTCACGCCGCCAAACTGACGGTTGGCCAGGGGTACGCCATCGGCGACATACTCCAGCGCTTCGCCCATCAGGCCGTTGATTCGAGTCCCGTTGCTCTCCAGTCCGGGCGTGGTTTCACCAACCAGGGTCACCAGGGTGCGGCCGTTCATGGGAGCTGGTTGATGCGGTTCGATTCGAGGGTGGAGTTGATCGTGCCGTTGTCCGTAGTGGTCAACTGCACCGTATTCGCCTGGACCTGGATTTGCTGAGTGACGGCGCCGGCCGTAAGCGAGGCGTTTATAACCGCGGTTTGCGCGACCAGGAGCTGAAGCGTGGTCTTGTATGTCTTGAATCCCGGCGCGGAGATGGTTACCACATAGGTGCCGGCGAAGAGTCCGGGAACCTGATAGAAGCCAACAGCGCTGGTGGTTGCATCAGCCGAGATATTCGTGCCCTGGTTGACGGCGTGGACCGAGGCCTTGGGAATCATCGCGCCGGTTGGATCGGTCACTGTGCCCTGAATGGAGCCGGCGCCGCTTTGAGAAAAACCGTTTGAGGCGGACAGCGCTAACCCAAGGAGTAGAACCACTGCCGGGAATGGGTTGACTTTGTGGAGAGAATGCTTGAATCGCCTGGCCAAAATGTTCATTAAAGTTTTCCCCCTGAAGTATTTGTTTGTCTTCATAGCTGCTGAGATCATGCATCAGACGCACAAATTCGAATGACCGATTATCGGCCTTTGATTGGTGGCGGGAGTGTAGCTGCGATTTGGATTGCGTGTCAAGAAGAAGCACCAGGAATGCGAATTGCCTGAACGCGTTTAAACGGTGAAGCGTGGTCAGAATCGCTTCTTGCAAATGCAATCTCCCCTCCCACTCACTCCTCGCGCAGCCCCGCTGACGGTCATTACTAAATTTCGGCTCGATCGCCGCGACATCCGCAAACGGGATGGACTATCGAAGTAAACCACGGAGTGGTCTTCTCCGGTAAGTCAACCGAGACTCGCGGTTTGATCGGCAAAATGGGATTACTGATCCGTCAACCTGTCTCGGAAGCAATGGACAAAACTGTCTATCCCCGTCAGCACAGCAGGTTCAAACGCGAAGCGAACGACTGGCAAGGTATCTTTCGGCAGCGATTACAGTTACGACTAGCAACCTTTTATTTATCAGCCATATAGATGACACGTTACGAATAAGAGCGGGGTCGCCTTCGGATAGATTTGCTGCGTGCCCGGCAGAAGCAACGTTGTTGTAACCTTGGGTCATGCAGAAGAACGGCGCGAAAGCACTCTGGATACCGAGCAGCGCTGGAGATCGTGCAGCGGTCTATGCAGAACTGGAGGCGATCATTGCCAGCGAGCAATTTCGCAGCAGCGCTCGCTATCCTGCCTTTCTGCGATATATCGTCGAAAAGGCGCTGAACGGCGAAGTCGGCGACCTGAAAGAGAGAACCCTTGGTATCGCGGTTTTTCATCGGGGGTCGGACTACAATACGGCCGATGATCCGGTGGTGCGGGTGTGCGGCTCTGAGGTGCGGCGCAGAATCGCGCAATTCTACCAGCAATCAGAAAGCCTTCATCCCATCGAGATCGAGCTTCCTCCCGGCGGATATATACCTCAATTCTGGCGCCAGGATCCCGCAGGCGAAACATCTCACGAGGGCGAAGAAAAAAATGGCGCGAATCATGCGGCTCCCCCTGAACACGGGGCAGTCAGCCAATTCGCGGAGAAAGAGACTGAGGAAAGCAAGGGGAAACGGTCAGGCTGGAGAGGTCTCTTACTGTTTGGCGCCGGCGTGGCGGCATCTCTTCTGGCAATCGCTACGACGAGACAAGTGGCGCACGAGAGATATAAACACAGCCCGATCATGCAGGTCTGGAGTCCCTTGTTGACCAATCCCAACCCGGTGCTCATCAGCGTTGGGCGGCCACATCCTGCGGGCGAATCGGATTTGCCCGCACTGCAACTCAGCATAGGAAACCGCTTTTATGAGCCCAGCTATCGTGTGTCGATTACGGCGGTTTCGGCGATTTCAGAGATTGCGGGATTTCTGGAGACGCAAAACAAGGGATTTGAGGTGCACGAGTCCGATTCAAACACGCTCGACGACCTGCACCAGAGACCACTGGTCCTGATTAACGGCAACGATAATAAGTGGACCATGCTGCTTCTCAGAACTTTGCGTTTCCATCTGGAATCAGTCAATGAAGCTGGGCGAAGTTTCTCCTTCATTGAAGATGCGCAGCATCCGCAATGGCAGGACTGGCGAGTGGATTTCGATCAGCCCTACTTGAAGCAAACCGTGGACTATGCGATCGTGGGTCGTTTCTATTCTCCCACCACCGAAAGCCCGGTGGTGGTGATAGCGGGAATCAGCTCCAACGGAACCGAGGCGGGAGGAGAATTTATGGCCTCGCCGGACAAACTTGCCGCACTGGCGCGCGCTGCTCACAATTCTCTCGACAGGAACTTTGAGGCGGTATTGAAGGTCGAAGTCGTCGGCGGCGACACAGGTGCGGCTTCGCCGGTTGCAGTTCAGTTCTGGTAATGGTCACCAAGTGTCGCCTTGATTCCCAGTCTTAATGAAGACAAATCACTGGGATAGCGGTTCCCGCATCTCGCTGTTTTACTCTCGGCCCTGGTTCAAAGCGGGGCTCTTATCCGAATTGTTACCGCATCGAATCTTGTGCACCTTCAGTCGCAAAGCGGAATATGTAACGGTGTGTAGCAAGGTTCCCCTGTTCCGGGAGGAGCACATCCGAAGCCACGGCTCGCTTCATGCGAAAGGCTCTCCATTTCGTCATGCGGCGGGCGACCCCTGATGGCGTCGCCTGACGAAGAGTTCGCCACCGGTCTGCACTCAAACCCACTGACAATAACGGAGAAATGTATGCGAGCTGGCCTCTCGACTTTGAACACCCGGCATTGCGGAAATCTGCGAATTCTGGGTTGCTGCGTTTTCATTGGCCTTGTTGTATCCGCCGCAATTGCGTCCTCGCGAAATCCGGTTCAGAGTCCCGCCCCGCCCGGAGACTCGCTTTCGAAGCCGGGGCCATTGGCCGTAGGTCTTTCGCCCAAGCTCGATAAAGCCGATCTCGCCAGGGCGATGCGGCTGGTGGCGGATTGGCAACTTGGCCGCATGCCCGCCGAGCCGCAATATGACTGGACCTGGGCCGCGCTTTACGCAGGCATGATGAGTGTGCCGGAGCAAGTCTCTGGAGACAAATACAGGCGCGCCATGCTGCTCATCGGAGAAAAGATGAATTGGCAACCCGGCCCCCGCGTAGAACACGCCGACGACCAGGCCGTAGGACAGATGTATATGGAGCAGTACTTCATCCATGGAGACAAGAGGATGATGGCTCCGATGCGTGCGCGACTCGACGCCGAGATCGCCACACCCGACGATCCCAATAAGCCGCTCTGGTGGTGGTGCGATGCGTTGTTCATGGCGCCACCCGTCTTCGCCGACATGACTGCGGCTACGGATGACGATAAATACGTCAATTTCATGGCTCACGAATGGGACATCACCACCCAATTACTCTACGATCCCAGCAAACACCTTTATTCGCGCGATGCCTCGTATCTGAACAAGCATGAGAAGAATGGAGAAAAAGTCTTCTGGTCACGCGGCAACGGTTGGGTAATGGGTGGCATAGTGCGCGTGCTGCAAGAGCTGCCAGAGAATTCGCCGTTGCGGCCAAGGTACGAGGCTCAGCTCAGGCAAATGTCCGCAGAGGCTCTGGCCATTCAAGGCAAGGATGGGCTGTGGCGGCCCGGTTTGCTCGATGCCGACAGCTATCCGTTGCCGGAGATCTCGGGGAGCGCTTTCATGGCCTATGCATTGGCCTACGGGGTGAACGAGAAAATCCTCGATAAAAAGGTCTACTGGCCCGCCGTGCGAAAGGCATGGGCAGGAATGCTGGTTCACATCTATGCCGACGGCCGCCTGGGGTGCATCCAGCCGGTGGGAGCGCGACCGGATGCCTTTGTTGAGTCCTCCAGCTACGTTTATGGCGTGGGTGCATTTCTTTTGGCCGGCTCAGAGATTTATCGTGCGGGACAATAGCCCGGTATTGCAGCAGGGAGGTTGAAGTGAAAAGTCGCGCCACGCCTTGGGGAGCCGTCCGCCCACAACCGCCCGCCATGGGACTCGATGATCGACCGGCAGATGCGGAGCCCCATGCCGTGCCGTGGGCTTTGGTGGTAAAGAACGGATCGAAGATCTGTTCTGCAATCTGCGGCGGGATGCCCACGCCAGAGTCACTGATGGAAACAAGAATCTGCTGATTTTCGGCTCGCTGCGAGCGGATGATCATCTCTCGCATTCCCTCCACGACCTTCATCGCTTCAATGCTGTTGACAATCAAATTCATCGCGACCTGCTGCAATTACACGCGATCCCCGACGATCGGAGGCAGTTCGGCGGCCAGTTCCGTCCGGACCGATATGTTGTATCGCACCGCCTCGTCGCCCAGCGGGCAATAGTTTCCGGAACAATCTCATTTACGTTGAGACTCTCTTGATTCGGTGCGCCCTTCTCGAATCTGGAACGGATTTCATTGATAATTTCAGCAGCACGTTGCGCATCCCTTCTGATTCTGGCGACAACCGCAGGTGCTTTATCGAGATCGGGCTTATCGTGCGCCAGCTTTCGCAGGCAGACGTTGGTGTTGGGGATAGCACCACTGATCGGTTGACTGAGTTCATGAGCCAGGGACGCCGTTAAATCTCCCAAGGTTGTCACCCGGTTGACGCGTGCGAGATCGTCCTGCACCTCCCGCCGCGCATCTTCGGTGCGCGTCTGGTCGTCGATGTCGGTGGTCGTACCGACGAATCTGAGGACTTCTCCACGCGGATCGCCCAAGACCACGGTTTGCTGGAAGTGCCAGCGATAGGTCGCGTCCTGAGCGCGGAGAGACCTGGTTTCGAACGTGAATCCCTGTCCCGAACGCACGCCCTCCCAAAAGCTCCCGGCCGCGATCTCGCGATCCTCAAGGTGAGTCAAACCTACCCGCAGAGCGCGGGCGATGAAAACCTGCTCGCCGTGGGACATGTCTCGACCGACCCCGGCACTTCCCGCAGTATGCCGCCGTTACAGCATTTAACGATACAACCAGCGCCTATTACACGCGATCAGATCTGGTCCTTCGGAGCCTATACGTGCGATTCCTCGACCCGGCGGCAACGTTGACGGCGCACGATGAATCCGGTCCGTCGGGTTCGCTGCGCCCTTTTAGGGCGTAAACCGGTCTGTAGAGACCACCTATTGTACTTTGGTATCGGTTCCGCTGAATGAGACCTGCCGGGATTGGGCTCTCAGCTTGCCGTTCGACTTTGAAAGCCAATCATGGCCAGCTGTGGCCGCAGCAAACACGGGGCCATGGGTCCATATTCGTCTCGCGATTCCGCGCAAATGCGCAGACTGGTGCGACGGAAACCTTGCGCTGGGGCAATGGTAAAAAAGTACCAATACCAAAGTATCATCGGAAATCGCACGACGCATCTGCCGTGATATTGTTGCGACAATTGATCGCCTGGAAGAAACTCTATGAGCCACGTTGTTGATGTGCGGCCCGGACAAAAACGAATTATGCAAGGTCCGAGCGCAGCGAATTCCTTAAACAACGCAATCCCACGGAGAAGTTCGTCGGGGTTGTTGGTGAATTCAGCTTCAGCTGTGGCGTGAGAGTTTCTTGATGAAAGCACAATTGCAGATCTCGGTGGTCGACGATGACCTGTCAGTTCGCGAATCGTTGCCGGAACTGTTGAAAGAGTTGGGTTTTGACGCGCGGACATTCTCTTCGGCACGGGAATTTTTGATGTCCGATGCTCCCATGCATTCCAGCTGCTTGATCCTTGATGTTGCGATGCCAGTGATGTCCGGGCCCGAACTCTTCCACGAACTTCGCCGCCAGAACTTGCATATTCCGGTTGTCTTCATTACCGCGCGCGAGGACGAAGCCGTACGATCGCGACTGCTCAAAGACGGAGCCGTCGAATGTTTGTTCAAGCCCTTCAGTGATACCGACTTGCTGACGGCATTGGACAAGGCTGTTGGCGACATATAACTGTTCTGATGCTCACGGCAGGTGGCTACAATGAACTCAGCAAGCGTGTTCTGCGATCAAGAGAGAACTCTACTCGTGCCAAATACCTCACCGCCGTATTCGTTGTGGACGACGACATTGCGGTCCGAGAGTCGCTGGAATTTCTGATTCTCAATGCCGGACGGCAAGTTGAAACGTTCACGTCGGCTGGCAGTGGCTGAAACGCGGACGAACTCACATGGTGAGAACCACACGAAACTCAGCCTTGCCGCTCATCATCCGGGCGTACGCTTCGGCTGCCTTTTCCAGTGGGTAGGTCTCGATCATCGCGCGCACGTCCCGGAGTTCGGCAAAGCGCAAGGTATCTTCACAGTCTGCAGGCGTTCCCACATAGCAGCCATCAATCGTTTTGCTTCCGACGATGAGCTGGACCGGCGCAACCTCGATCGGATCGAAAGAAGCGCCAATCACGAGCAGCTTGCCGTTTGGGCCGAGGCCGCCAATCAACTCCGACATGGCCTTCGAATCCGGCGCAGTCGCCATAATGACTTTGGCGCCACCCAGTTTCTTTAGCTCTTCAGCTGCATTCTTCGCCTTACTGTCGATGTACAGATCCGCGCCGAGTTTTCGTTCCAGCGGTTCATTTTGCAAGCCGCGGCCGATGGCGGCTACTCTATACCCGAATTTGTTCGCAAATTGAATTCCGAGGTGCCCGAGCCCTCCAATCCCCTGGATCGCTACCAGGTCGCCTGGAAGTGCGGCCGCATGCCGCAGGGCATTGTATGTGGTAATTCCAGCGCAGAGCAGCGGCGCCGCTTCGATATCGCCAAGGCTCTCCGGGATCATAACCAATGCTTCTGCTGGCACCAGCATGTATTGCTGATACCCGCCGTCGTAACTAATGCCAGGGATCTTCTGATTCTGGCAGTTTCGAAAGTCTCCGCGCCGGCACTCGCGGCATGTGCCGTCGTGGCCTCCATGCCAACCAACACCAACACGCTCTCCCACCCGCCACTCAGTTACGGCACTCCCAACGGCATCCACAATCCCGGCAACTTCGTGTCCTGGCACACGCGGATAGGCGATTCCCGGCCACGCGCCTTCGATCACGAACGCGTCGCTGCGGCATACGCCGCACGCTTGCACTTTGATGCGGACCTGTCCCGCGCCAGGCTCGGGAATCTCACGTTCGACGATTTCGAGAAGTCCCTTGGTGCCTGTCGCTTGCGCTGATTTCATTGTTTTTACTGCAACTGCAGTCGCCATAAAAGGCTCCTTATTCCTGCCGACTGATGCGGCGAGATTTAGTGCTGAAGCTCAGAATCTGTTCCGCCAACCGGACGGCCAGTTTGTAACGATGTGGTCTCTCCCGGTGAATGGGCACAGTGAGACGGAATCCGATTGCGGCTACCATTGCACATAGTCGTCCCCTGCGAAGCCTGGTGCGAAACTAATCCGCTGGGGTAATTAAGCCGGAAACGCGGATACGATTCCATTGGACAAAAGTATTGATCAATACCTTTGTATGAACGGGTGTTCGCGCGGATTTATCGGCTCTCAAAGACCGCGAGCTACGACATCAAGACGACCGAAGCGCAGCATTCCCGTCGGTACATGCTGCAGCAGCGGGTTGCAGAGCGCAAAGCCGGGGGTAGTCGCAGATTCAGCTCCCGAGAAAGTGGCCGATTCCATAGGACGCGCGCCGCGCGGGCTCAACGACGGCAAGGGCTTCCTTTTCATCTCGCATGCCGGAGAGATCTTCCCCAGCGGATTCCTGCCGCTGACCGCCGGCAACATCTGCCGGCAGCCGCTTGCTTCCATCTATCGCGACTCGCCGCTCTTTCGCAGCTTGCGCGACACAGCGCAACTCGAAGGCAAATGCGGTCACTGTGAATTCAAGGAGATCTGCGGCGGCTCGCGCGCCCGCGCCTATGCCCTCACTGGCGATCCCATGGCCGAAGAACCTTGTTGCTCCTACATTCCTAAAGGCTACGTGATACCATCGCCGGCCGTTCGGACAGCCACTACACTCCACGTTCTGCAAGGCGCCTGAGATTCCAGCGCGCTCAGGTCGCGGCACTGCGGCTCTCATCTAATCTAAGAGAGGAAAGTTTAGAAGGCAAAGACATGGGCGTACAAATTGGTGCAAAGCCAGATAGCGGATTCGACGATCCCTTGGGGATGCTTGAGGACTGCCACCGTCGCATCGAGCGATTCCTTCAAATCCTCTGCCTGGTCGCAGAGCAAGCTTCAGGGCGTCCACTGAGCGAGGAAGAATCGGCGGCCATCGCCACGGCCCTTCATTATTTTCAGGAGGGTGGCCTCCGTCACAACGCTGACGAAGAAGAGTCGGTCTTTCCTCGCCTTCGCGCAGTGGACCCCGAAAGCTCCCAGACCAACCTCGCTCGCCTTGAAGACGATCACCGTCATACGCAGAATTTGCATCAGCGGGTCGAATCGCTCTACCGAAAATGGATCGATACTTTTGCCCTCAGCAGTGGGGAGCAGCAGGCCTTGCTCTCCGCAACAGCAGAATTGCAGCGCATCTATAGAGAACACATCCACATGGAAGAATCGATCATTTTCCCGCATGCTGCCCAGGTTCTAGACAAAGCGGCGATTGCGGCGATTGGCTCGGAGTTCCAGGCGAGAAGAAAGTAGCCCATCGAGGAACGGGGCACTAAAACGATCTTTACCGCGCTTTTCATTGGCTACGTCGAAGTAAAAATGCGGCGGGACCGAAAGGATTCCCGCCGCGTGAGTTTTGCGTTTGTTCCAGCCTCAATCGCCGGCCATCAAAGCGTGTTCTCTCTCTTCGACGGTGGCGTCCTTGCTTTCAGGCTTCTGATAGGAGTGGCCGGTGAGAAGTCCGACCACGAACAGTCCAAGGATCACGCTGCCGGCGGCGAACAGCACATCGCCGGGGACGCGCATCCAGCGGAGCATCTGCATGGTCGGCGTCTGCAGGAATTCGGCAGATCGCGCGTACCACGTGCCCTGCTGGATGGAAGCGACGGTTTGCATGATCCCGATTGGGAACAGGCTGAGCATTGCCATCGCGCCCAGTCCAATGTTCAGCAGCCAGAAGGCCCACTTCAACGGGCTTTCCTTCCACGGCACTCCCGGACGAATCGCGCGCATGCAGAAGAGCGTTAGCCCCAGACCGAGCATGCCGTAGACACCGAACAGCGCGGTGTGTCCATGCAGCGGAGTCAGGTTCAAGCCCTGCATGTAATAGAGCGCCACGGGCGGGTTGATGAGGAATCCGAAGATTCCGGCGCCCACCATGTTCCAGAACGCGACGGCAACGAAGAAGTAGATGGGCCACTTGTAGTTGCTGACCCAGGGAGCCTTGCTCTTGCCGCGGACCAGCCGGATATTCTCCCACGCCTCATAGCCGACCAGAGTCAGCGGCACCACTTCCAGAGCGCTGAAGACCGCTCCCAGTGCGATCACCAGCGGCGACGAGCCGGCAAAGTAGAGGTGATGGAACGTGCCGATGATGCCTCCGGAGAGAAAGATGGTCGTCGAGAAGAGCACCGCGCGGGTGGCCGAGCGGATTTCCAGCAGATTCAGCCGCGTGAACAGAAATGCGATCACCACCGTGGCGAACACT
>JASHOY010000499.1 GCA_030038435.1 Acidobacteriaceae bacterium
TGACCGACGCATACAGCTGGCGCTACGCATTTTATATAAATATCCCGGTCGGCATCCTCGCTATCATCATGATCGGCCGCTTTGTCCACGACCCACCGAACATGCGTGGCTCAAAATCATTTAGCTTCGACAGCATCGGCCTGGGCACCTTGATTGTTTGGACCGGCTGTCTGCAGATCACCCTCGACAAGGGCCAGGAAGACGACTGGTTCGGCGCCATATGGGTTCGCTGGGCTGTGCTGCTGCTGGTAGTCAGCTTCGTATGGTTTGTATTGCACAGTTGGCGATCTAAACATCCCCTCGTGAATCTGCGCGTCCTCAAGGACCGGAACTTTGCTGTTGGCTGCGTGCTGATTCTCATCTTCGGCATCTCGATCTATTCGACCATTACGGTGCTGCCGTTGTTCTACCAGGAACTCTTGGGCTATACGGCGTTCGCAGCCGGGATCGTCGTCGCTCCGCGAGGCATCGGGAGCATTGTAGCCATGCCTGTGATAGCTTTCCTCTCCGAAAGAATCGATGCACGATACCTTCTCACCTTCGGTTTTATTCTCTTCGCCGTTACCACGCTATACATGGGCAGCGTGACCACCGAGATCAGTCCCTGGACGCTGCTGGTTCCTATCTTGATAACTGGTTTTGGCGTGGGATTCATCTTCGTGCCCATCAGTACGCAGGCCTACGGAACCATGCCGCGGGAACAATTCGGCGCGGCCAGCGGGCTCTATAACCTGATGCGTAATATTGGCGGCTCGATCGGAATTTCGCTCGCTGCCACGCTGCTGGCCCGTCGCAGCAGTGCTCATCAAAGCGAGATGACCAACTACATGGCCCAAAGCGGTGCGCCATTTCAGTCTGCTCTGCAGGCACAGATGGGCATCCTGGCCAACCAATTCGGCCCGGCACACGCCAGGTATCCTGCCGAGGTGCAACTGTACCAACAATTGCTGTATCAGGCCACAGACTGGGCTTTTGTCGATGTGTTCCGCTGGCTCGCCCTGCTCTGCCTTTCGGGAGCGGGAATTGTCTGGCTTTTCAAGCGCGTTCGGAAGGGGCCCCCACCGGCCGGAGCGGGAGCGCACTGACCCGAGACGGTACGAGTGCATTTACACTGTCTGCTCAAGAGAAGGAGACAGTTGCCCTCAATAAGCAAGATGAAACGAAGTTCGCGCCGTTGCCTGACGGCTGCGCTGATCCTTGGTGTTTCAAGTCCCGCAGGCCGGAATCTCGCCCACGACGCGCCCTGAACGCCGTCAATGAGTGCTAAGTCCCGTTAATCGGCCAATCTCTTCTCCGTCTTTCTGCCCTACTGCGGTTCGGTGATGGTCGTTTCAAACCACTTCACAAACGCCCGTGCCTTGGTGCTTGTGAGCTTGCCTGAGGGGTAAATCACCCACAGTTCCATCGGCGGCAGCGTCCACTCTTTCAGCACAGGAACCACCGCGCCCGACGCAAGTTCCGGCGCAAACATCCAGCGCGACGTAATCGTAAATCCCTGGCCAGCCAAAACAGCCTCGCGCACACCTTCAGCAGCGCTCAAGGTCAGCCGTGCGTTGAGCCGGATGGAAGTCTCCGATGTCCCACGCCGGAAAATCCATTCCTGCCCGCCGGAGCTTTGGCCGTATACGATCCCGTTGTGCTCCAGCAGCTCCGTTGGGTTGGCCGGAGTCCCGCGCTTCTTGAAATAAGCGGGAGCGGCCACGACGTACCGCTCCGCTTGCGCCAGTTTGCGCGCGCGCAGCGACGAATCATTCAAACTCCCCAGCCGCAGAGCCGCATCGATGTTCTCGGCCACCAGATCGATCACCCGATCGTCCATTACCAGCTCCAGCCGCAGCCTGGGATGTGCGTCGAGAAACGCGCCGAGCTTGGGAACCACGTGCAGACGCGCAAACGTTACCGGCGCGCAGATGCGCAATCGGCCTTCCAACCCCGCACCTGCTCCCTGCGCCGCTGCTTCTGCTTCGTTGGTCTCCGCAATCGCGCGCAGCGCACGCTCGTAGAACGCCGTCCCCGCCTCGGTCGGCGAAAGCTGCCGCGTCGACCGCACCAGCAGCCGCACGCCAAGCCGGTCTTCCAGCGCCGCAACCATCTTTGAAACCGCCGGCTGGCCCATCTTCAAATCGCGCGCCGCCGCGGAGAACGACCCCGTCTCCACCACCCGTACAAACAGCTCCATCTCGCGCAACCGGTCCATAGTCTCTCCCAATCATTTATTCCAAAACAGCATAGATGTTATCGCAATTTGCCGTCTACCGGAGCCGCAACGGAATCGATACGCTCACATCTGTTGAACGAGAAGAGGAGGCAAGACAATGACCAGCACAATGACAGGCAAGTTCGCGGGGAAAGTCGCAGTGATCACCGGTGGTTCAACGGGCATGGGCCTCGCAACCGCCAAGCGCTTCGTTCAGGAAGGAATGGAGCATGTCTTCATCACCGGCCGGCGCAAGGATTCGCTCGATGCCGCGGTCGCCGAAATCGGCAGGAACGTGACAGCAGTTCAGGGGGACGTGGCAAACCTCGCCGACCTCGACCGGCTTTATGGCGAAGTCCGCAGGCAGAATCGCAAGATCGACGTGCTCTTTGCCAACGCCGGCGTTTCGCAGCCTCGCCCGGTCGCGGATGTCGACGAGCAATTCTTCGATCTGCACTTTGACGCCAACGTGAAGGGACTTTTCTTCAC
Organism: Acidobacteriaceae bacterium; assembly: GCA_030038435.1. Classification (GTDB taxonomy): domain Bacteria; phylum Acidobacteriota; class Terriglobia; order Terriglobales; family Acidobacteriaceae; genus Telmatobacter. Next base: position 2,687 of record JASHOY010000499.1, read on the forward strand.
CGTGCAAAAAGCGCTGCCTCTGCTCAACGACGGCGCATCCGTCATCCTCAACGGCTCCATCGCCACTGTGAAAGGCTTCCCCGGCATCACCATTTACAGCGCGACCAAGGCCGCCGTCCGCTCCTTCGCACGCACCCTGGCCAACGAGCTGCGTGACCGCCGCATTCGCGTGAACACCCTGAGTCCCGGCCACATCGACACACCGTTGCTTGGCCAATGGCAGCAGGGCGATGCGCTCACACAACTCAAAAAGGGCTTCGCGAAGAACGTTCCGCTGGGCCGCATGGGCGAGCCCGATGAAATCGCCAAGGCCGCTTCGTTCCTGGCCTCCGATGATGCCAGCTACGTCAATGGCATCGAGCTGTTTGTCGATGGCGGCGTGGCGCAGATCTAAAGTGAAACCCCAAATGGAGAGACAGCAATGACCCTGAAAGTAGAACTTGACGCATTCCGTTCCTCGTTTATGAGCAACGCGCCGGCTGAGGTTCGCGAGGCTATGACCAGAGCCGACATGGAACTGGCCGCCTCCGGCATCGCGCGGCGGGCTATAAAGGCCGGCGACCTTGCTCCGGACATTCGCCTGCCCGATGCGCGCGGCGGCCAGGTGCGGCTCCGCGAACTTCTTGCGAAGGGGCCCGTCGTCGTCAGCTTCTATCGCGGCGGATGGTGCCCCTACTGCAATCTGGAGCTGCGTGCGCTACAAAATGCACTGCCCGCCATCAGGCAACTCGGCGCAGAGCTGGTGGCCATCTCGCCACAAACACCCGACGAGAGTCTGTCGACAGCTGAGAAAAGCGAACTCGCATTTGCCGTGCTCAGCGACACGGGGTCGGCAACCGCCAAGGCATATGGAATTGCATTCGACCTGGCCGAAGAACTGCGTCCGATCTACACGCGCTTCGGCCACTCGCTGCCCGATAAGAACGGCGACGACAGTTGGGTGCTGCCAATCCCCGCAACCTACGTCATCGATACCAAAGGCGTTGTGGTTCTGGCTTTCGTTGATGTCGATTACCGCAATCGCCTGGAACCCGCGGAGATCCTCTCCGCACTGGGATGCTTGCGCAAAGAGCATCGCCCGGCTTCCGCTCGCGCCTAAAAACGCCTCGTAACCAATTCGACCGTGTTAAGAAGCAGAAGCTATGAGTGATCTTCCTTCAGTATATGCAAGGAACACGCGCAGCCATGTGTGTGCATAGGAATCGCCAGGAGCAGTCTTGGCGAAATTGGGGTAGATTTTGGGGTATAGCTCTCACGTGGAGTCCAGATTTCCCCAATAAAAACGGCCATGGCACGCCAAAGCGGTGGCGTCCAAGGCCACGATCCATTCAGCGACCTACGAGCTATCAGCGGACGATTATGTGACACTAACTGGCGGAGTCGATCGATTCCTCTCTCGCTGGAGGAAGGCTTCGGGGACTGAGACTGCCCGGGTGGCCTTTTGGAACTCACCCAAGAATTCACCCAAAGTTGGGCGGGCTTGCACGTAAATACAGGTGCTTAGGCGGTATTCCGTGTGCTGTTATGTTGTTGAAAGTAAAGGTTATATGCAGATTGACACGGAAGAGGTCGTTGGTTCGAATCCAATCGTGCCTACCATTTCATAAAGATTATAAAAGACTTACATTTGATGCTGAAGCTTATGCCAGCGAATTCAACCCCTTGTCCAACCCGTTAACGTGATCGAGTCTCCTTTTTTTCAATCAAAAACCCGAAAAGAAATGCAATTTAGGCTGGTCTAATCCACCGCTTCGATGCACATTTCTGCGTCAAGCCCTGTAGGCTAGCTGTTTTCGCGCCGAAAGAACTCGCGCCCTCGGATGAGAGGCATCGAGACGCAATTCGATGCGGATTTCTTCGCGGTCATCCCACTCGATAACATTGAATTCTTCCTGGAGGGTACGCAAGACATTGCTTTATCTCGATTACAACGCGACTACTCCGTGTCCGTCCGACGTTGTCGAAGCAATGTTGCCTTTTTTTGCACGGAGTACGCGAATCCAGTGAGTGCACACCTTATGGGCTGAAAGGCAGCTAAGGCTGTCGAAGCTGCTCGGGAGGAAATCTCAGGATCTGTGGGGTGCAGACCCGGGGATCTCTTTTTCACTGCGGGGGTAACTACGACACCACCTCGCTCTACCACGGATTCATATACACCATCGCCAGTCGCACCTTTACCGATCTTGAGGAACCGAACGCCGGGAACGGAACTGTCGCTTCTTATGGGATCCAGGGCACAACCCCGCTCTCCATCAATGACTCAGGCTCAGTTACCGGGTATTACGTCGATTCCAGCGGCAACCGGCATGGATTCATCTATTCGGCGGGAAACTACACCTCGTTCGACGTCTCTGGGGCGACCACGCTCAACGCGCACGGCGGCAGCTTCAGCGGGACGATTCCAATGAGCATCGATTCCGCCGGAGATGTTGCCGGCTCCTATACCGATTCGAGCTTTGTCCGGCACGGTTTCATCCGCTCTGCCAGCGGCGTGATCACAACCTTCGATGCTCCGGGAGCGGGAACAAGCGGCGCCAGCGGAACCATCGGCGGAACACTTCCCACCAGCATCGATCCGACCGGCAGCACCATCGCCGGGGTCTACGATGACTCTTCAGGCCTTGGACACGGCTTCGTCTACTATCTGCCGCTGACCGACAAAGGCTCGTTCACCTCCTTCCCGCCTCCAAATATGACCACGTCGACGGCCTTCCCCATCCAGGGTGCCGACTTCAGCGTGAATGCGTCGGGTACAGTAGTTGGTTTCTACCTGGACAACAATGAAGCCGCGCACGGCTTCGAATACGCTTCAACGCCAACCCCGGCGCCAACCTTCAACCCGCCACAGGGAACATACAGCTCCGCGCAATCGGTCACCATCTCCGACACCGACTCCTCGGCGGCAATCTATTACACCACCGACGGAAGCACGCCCACCCTGTCCTCGACGAAGTACACCGGGCCGGTCTCTGTCTCATCGTCCGAGACCCTCACCGCCATCGCGCTCGATACTACCGTCGGCGGTTATATCGAGAGCGCCGTCGTTTCGGCCGCGTACACCATCGGCTCCACCGTTGGGGCCGCGGCAACTCCCACCTTCACTCCGCCTGCCGGCACTTATGCCACGGCGCAGACGGTGACCATCTTAGACAACACGCCCGGCGCAACCATCTACTACACAACGGATGGCATACCGCCCACAACCAACTCTACCCTGTATGTGGACCCGATCGAGGTCTCTTCGTCGGAGACAATCGAAGCCATCGCCGTCGCCACCGGCTATTCCAACAGCGCGGTAGCATCCGCCGCTTACACCATCAGCTCAGCTAATCCTCAGGGGTTCATTCTTTATTCAACTGTGGGTAACGTTGGAGGCGTCTACTCCCTCTACCCCAATTCGCTGGTCACCGTTGATCCCGCCAGCGGCACGCAGCAACTGGTCGGACAACCCGCCAATGCCGTAAATGTGGCGTGGCTCGCTGCCAATCCAGTCAACAACCTCCTTTACGGCACAGGCCTTCTCAGTACCAACTCCGATGTCACTCTGTACGCCATTGACCCGAGTTCCGGAGCCGTCTCAAGCCAGGTCACTTTGTCGCAAAGTGTTTCGGCCATTGCCGTTTCACCTCAAGGTGCGCTTTACGGACGATCCGGCAACACTCTCGGGACCATCAACTCCGCGACCGGTCAGTTTTCGCCCCTCGGAACGTTGTCGCTGGCTTCAGGGTATTTTTTGGAAGCCATGACCTTCTCCCAACAGGGCACGCTCTACGGTGTCGAGGAAAACGGTCAAAGCGGCGCCGCGTTCAGCCAGCACTTGATTACGCTGAATCCCGCAAACGGCGCACTTATGAGCGACATCGGAAGTCTCGGTTCTTATGTCGTAGAAGACATAACCTATGCCCAGGATGGAAATATCTACGCAACCAACTTTAGCTACGCTCTGCTGAAGATCGATCCTCAGTCCGCATCGAACACTTTGATCGGCCTTGGGAACATTGGCGATCTGGAGGGCATTGCCGCCCTCGCCGCGCCGTTGACGGCGACGCCGGCATTTTCAATCGCGCCCGGAACCTACGCTTCGCCGCAGACGGTGACGATCACAGATGCGACTTCGGGCGCGACGATCTATTACACCACCAATGGAACCACGCCCAGCACGGCCTCGGCCGCCTACTCAGGACCCATCACGGTTTCCTCCAGTGAGACCATCGAAGCTATCGCCGCGGCCAGCGGCTACGCCAACAGCACGGTGGCAGTTGCGCAATACACAATCAACCTCCCGGCGCCCGACTTCCAGCTCTCGGTCAGCCCTTCCAGCCTCTCCATCGCCAGAGGGCAGAGCGGAACCGCAGTCTTCACGGTTACGCCGGTGAACGGCTTCAACTCGGCCGTAAGCTTTTCCTGCAGCGGATTGCCTGCCGAAGCAACGTGTACATTCAGTCCGGCCACCGTGACGCCCGATGGCAGCCCGGTAACCAGTACGCTCACCATAAGAACGACCGCGCCGGCCTCGGCCTTCCAGACGCCGCTTCAGTCTTCCCGGCGCCTGCTTTACGCCGGCTTGTTCCCGTTTTTCGCCTCATGGTTCGCCTTCGCGATATTCCGCGCGCGGAGGCGCCTCGGTGCGCCCTTCTGGGGCTTGCTCATTCTCTTGCTGGTCTCGGCGGGACTGGCCTCATGCGGCGGAGGCGGCGGCACAGGCAATAGCGGAGGAGGAGACTCCGGGACGCCGCTCGGCACAAGCACAGTCTCCATATCGGCGTCCGCTGCGGGAAGCGGTGCGGCAAACCACGCCGCTTCCGTCACGATCACCATCACCCAATAGAGGATCCCCGGCGTCTACTTCCGGATTTCCAGCACTTCCACCCGCTGTCCCTCTGGGATTGAAATCTGCACCCCTTTGCGGAAGGACTCACCGCTGAGCGTGCCTGTTTCCCGTCCGCTCATCACCGAGCGGACCCGGAACGCTCCATCCGGAAATACCGGCAGTCTCACCACCAGCCGGTCAATCTGCGCATGGTTCTTGAACAATGCAATTATTCCCTCGCCCCCGCGGCTTAGCCGCGCGTAACCATCCCAGCACGCTCCTCCCGGCTGCTTCCAGTCGCCCAACGGGAAGAAACCCTCCGTCAGCGAGATCTCCCGCCGCAGCGCCTTGAACCATTGAATCTTTTCGCCATACCACGACTGCTGTTGGGGTGTCAGCTTTCTAAGATCGCCGAGAAAAAGCGGACCGGAAGCCATGGCCGTGACCAGCCGCTCCTCCAGAGACGGCATCTCCGCCTGAAGATTGCCGATCAGCATGGTTTCGCTGGGAATCGCCAAAGACCGAAGGTAGAGCAAGGTTCGCGCCTGCCGTGGACCCGCTGCGCCCTGCTCTCTGTCATCCACGTTGCTCAGCCAGTCCAGATCGCCCGCCGCCAGCAGACCGTAATCAATAAGATGCTTCTGTCCCCAAAGTTCGAAGGTGAGGTCGAGCAATACATCCGGATGGTCCTCGTATATCCGATCCGTCACGTACTGAATGCCCTCATAAATTCGTTCCAGCGATTCAGCCCAGGTCAAATGGTAATGTCCCTCGGCATAGCATCCCGGCGCCTCGCCATAGGCATTAAACACCGTTGTAAGATCGATCTTCACATATGCCAGATGATAGCGGCCGATCAAATCACTGATTCGCTTCGCAGCCACATCCCGGTAGTCGGTTGCAAGGCACATCACCACCGACGAACCCGCCGCGGTTCCCGTAACCTTGAGCTTTCCCTCGCGATCCTCGCACACCCACTCGGGGTGTTCTTTATAAACAGCAGTCTTCGTACTGATGGCGGCCAGGGGCGTCCATAAGCCCAGGCGCATGCCGCTCTTTTCCACCGCCGCCTGAATCTCTTCCAGTCCATTCGGGAACGAGCGCAGATTGATCGCATTCTCGCCGTACTCTGCCTGCCATCCATCATCAATGGTGAACACATCCATCCCCATGCGGCCCGCCGCCGCAATCAGATCCAGCGCGATCTCCCGCGAGATGCCGCGCTGAAACGGCTCCCAGGTGTTGTAAATCCAGCGCGGCTGATAGCTCGCTCCTTTCTTCATCAGGATCTGCGAGGTGTAAGTCGGCATCACCCAACGCCCATCGGCAAAGCCCTTCCCCTCGCAGAAAAACGCTATCGAGCTTCTTGCGCTCATGAAAGTCTCACCCGGTTTAAGTCTGCGCTCGAAGGGAAACAGGTCGGTGTCGTACATCAACTGCACGCCGTCCCCCCATCCCGTCAGCTCCGTGCGCTTGGTATACCCCGGCGCCCCGTTCATCGCCACAAACCCTTCGCCGGTCAGCGAATTCCGCTCCAGCACCGCGGTATCATCAACTCTTCCGGTCAGGAATATCTCCCGCGGCTCGGATGCGTAGAATGCCGACGCCTGCAGCACATCGGCAGAGCCCGGGCGAATCCCAACGCTTTCGAAGCTCAGATGCGACAACGTCACCACCTCTGAGCCGCGGTTGGTGATGCTGATCCATTTCTGCACCACCGGGTGAGATTCGTAAATTGCATAGAAGGCAGTCACATCAAGGGGCTTGTCAAGCCTCCGCAGGTGGATGGCCAGAAGCTCGCCCGAAGGATGGAGCTTCTCGGTCTTCGCTTCCACCAACTCCCACTCAGCTCCGTGCCAACCGGCAACCAGCTCGCCATCTGCGTGGAAAGAAAATTCTCCTCCCCGACCCGGATGCCTCAGCGCACTCGCAATAAAATTGCTTCCCGTAACCTTGTGCTGCCACTTCTCGGTGTAGAGCCCCAGCTTCGCGTCGAACCGGATATCGCGCTGCACCAGCGCGTTGCCGACCTCCCAGCTCTTACCCTCCGGATTGGAGCGAACATAAGCGCCGGATGGCTCACCCATCGCGGGCCCACTGACCGGCAACGCCGGAACCTTGACACTCCCCATGAACAATGACGTCGCCGTCGCTTGCATGAATTCGCGCCGATTATATTGCGCCATGATCATCGCCCCCTTTTCGGTCGAATCTCTCTGAGGTTACCTTATCGTGCAAATGGTGGGTGTACCATCCACGATAAGCATGATCAGCTTTTGCTCGCGAGCGGCTGGCCGGCCCTCTGGAGACGCCCCGAAGCGGCTTCCGCCGGACCGGAGAATACCAACGAAGGTGGCCCGGATCCAGCGCGACAGATGTCGCGAGACGTTTGTTGACAAGTTCCAATTTGAAGTGCAGCCGGTAACACTCCCGCTGCGCAATAAGTGCGCCGAGTTCAGTGCTACACTTGTCACTCGAATCAGGGAGAATCAACGTGCGGCGTGTATTCGCATTCAGCGTACTTCTCAGCGCTATTTTCAGTTGGGGCCAGCAGACCTCAGCTCTACCTTCTGCCGCACCACCTGCCGCAGACGCCGTCTACTACGCGGGCCCCGGGGTCGTGTCCCCAAGACCAGTTCGGGCTGGTTTGCCAGATATTGTGTCGTCTCACTGCGGCACGGTGACGGTTTCAGCAGTTGTCGACGCTAAAGGAAAGGCGGGCGAAATCAACGTACTTCATGCCGACAATCCGCATCTGGGCAGACTCGTCACTAAACTACTCGCTAAGACGAAATTCGAACCTGGCACCTATAACAGAGTCCCCGCTGCTGTGGCGATCACGGCGACAGTCGACATGGAGTTCTGCGTCCATCACTTGCTGAGCGAAAGTCTGTCGATGACTGTCATCGCACGCAAGCCGCCTCAGAATGATGCTCGTCCTGCGTTGAACACCGGACCTGCTGCGGTTTCGGCGCCTGCAGACGCCATCTACAAGATCCGTGGCTCTGTCAGTCCACCCATTTTGCTTCATTCTGTACCGGCGAAATTCTCCAGTTATGCGCGGAAGAAAAAGATCTCTGGATCGTGCGTGATCGGATTGATTGTCGATGCGAGTGGCCTTCCGCAAGATGTGCACGTAATCCAAAGCCTCGACCCGAGCCTCGATGAAAAAGCGGTGGAATCGATTAAGCAATACCGCTTTAAGCCCGCGATGAAAGACGGCACTATAGCTGTTCCGGTCGAAATCACGGTTAAGGTGGATTTTCGGTTGTATTGATTCCGCTTAGAAGGGCTATTCTTATTCCGCCGGGGCCCCACCAAACTTATCAGAAAGTGGCAAATACCGAATGTCGTTATGCTCTGGATGAAATCATGCAGAGAACTCAGCGATGGGTTAAGGAAAGTGCTCGCCCTCGCCGATATGGCCTCCCGCGATGGGAGGAGTCGCGAAATCGACGATCTCAGCTTCATGGCGGTTCAGTTTCTGCATAAGCAAATGCAGCACGCCGAATCGATTTTCGCGTTGATCCCGCGGCGGGACGCTGCAATCTTTGCCCGCACCATGATCGACGGTTTTTGTGGACGGCTCAGATGCCGGACGAGCGGGCCTGGCTGTGGCGCTCTCATGCCGCGATTCACGACTGGTTCCTGATTTAGGGCCGTCTACGAGAAGGCATTGCTGTTGGTCCAGCCGAGATTTGTGCGACCGAGCGCCAGCTCCAAATCTTTTGGAGCTGCATCAGTTGAAAAAGCTCAAACCCAACTCACCCGATCCGTATCGCATCTCGCGCCGACAAGCCTTTCCGACCCAGCGCGATGTCCCTGTCTCGTTCAACTGCCGCGCCGGCGAACCCGCCGCGGAACGCTTTGGCTGACGCTTTCAGGCCGGCGACAAAGTCATGCAGCCGGTCGTACTTTCGGGCCCAGAATCTGAAAGCCTTTCGCGGGTTGTGTTTTAGAAAGTGCGGTGTACATAGCCGCTCGAGTTGACGAAGCATCATTTGAAAACCGAAGTGCCCGGCTGAAGAATGCGATAAATCGCGCCGCCGATTTCAGGAAATTGGTAAGCCAGCCAAGTACACACAGGAATGGCACCGTAGGAGACAATGCGCAGATAGAAATCCCACCCCAGCTCATTGGGCTTGGTGTCAGTAAGGCGGCTCAGGATCGGGTCGCGATGCATCTGGGCAAACACGGAGATGATTCCCGTGCCCAGCCCTGCCAGAAGAAATGTAAACACGTAGTCCATGAATTGCCGCGGCTGAAAAGGATAAGAGTCCCAGGCAACGATGGTAAGCACGAAAGTAAGCGAAATAAATGTCATCAGATATCGCATGTTCGCGAGCACAGCGCGAATCAGCGAAAAATAGCGGATGGCGATGAATTCCTCGGCCGCCCTGATGCCGTTATCTTCAAGTCCGCCAGGCTCGCTCTGCATCTGTCGCAGCGAGGAAGAGCTGTCGCTGAGGGCCTTTTGCGCTGACGGATTCTCATCTCCCCTGCTCGCGACCAGCCCAGAGGAGCGTTTTTGCCAGCGGGGAATCAGCACGATATCGAGTAGTTTTTTGCCGAACTCGGCCAAATTGGAATCCAGCTCGGTGAGGAGTGCGCCGCTGGTCTTTTGCGCCAAATCCAGTTCGCGCGCGTCCGCGGCATTTTTGCAGGGTAGATCGAGCGCCCTCTGCCTGAGCAACCGATTTCTGCTGAGAATCTCACTTTGCAGATTCTTCAGTTCCTTTGGCGCCCCTGCGGTCGCTTCCGTGCCCGAACCGGCGCCGGTTTCAGCCGCAGCTTGAGGCCATAATTCGTGCCGCAGGATGAGATGGTTCATTGACTCGATGCATCGATCCATGTCGCGCCACTGCTCGGTTAGTCCAACGCGACTGAGCATCGTCATCCATCCCATTCCGCTGAGGCGGTCGAAGGCGAAACGGATCGGCTGATCCTCGAGCCGCCGCAAAAGACCCTTCCGCAGCGCCCTCCAGATCAGAATCAGCCGCAACCATCCGGCGACGGCGACCCAGACCAATGGCAGCGCGAGGGCGGCAACAACAAATTCGTACGGGGTGGAAAATACCCCGAACTTCCAGAGAAAATGGTCGAAACTTCTGGGTGGAATCCGCCAGTAAACGCAGAGAAGCACGTAGCCAAGCGAGCACGCGAGCGCCACCGCTAAGTCGACAAGTCCTCTGTGCTGTGGAAGCATTCTCTGCCAGAGCTTGCGCGTAATCATCAGGCATTCGATGTTTTCATAAAGCGCGGGAGCAGACTTGGAATCCCTGGTGTTGAGACTCTGGTCGGAGACGAGATAGGAGTCGTCCAATTTGCAGTCGGCATTGTCGGTGAGATGCACCCGCGACTCCTCGGAGAAGCGCAAGCGCAAGGTCTGAAAGAGACCCCACAGGTACCAACCGAAAAGCAACAGCACCACAGGCAGCAGCGGCGATACAAGACTCAAGGGGTGGATGCAGCGAAACGAAAAGGAATAGCCCTGCAGGTAGACAGAGAGGGAGTGGGATCCCAGGTTGGCGAAACAAATCCATGCCCAAATTAGTCCCAGATAGCCTGCTGCCGACCAGGTGATTAAGACCATGCGAAAGAAAAAGTGGCAACGGAGCCATCGAACGAAAGGCTTGTCGCCGTCGATTTCTTGCGGGGCTTCGCCGAAGTCCCTGGAGCGGCGAATATACCGCCGGGTTTTGCGAAACGCGGCCCGCGCAGTCGCAAGTCCACAAACGAGGAGGAAACAGGCAATGAAGTTATCGAGATAGCCGGTGGTATGCAGGGCGCTGGCTAGAGTGCCGCTGACCACATAGAACCAGAAGGTAAGCGAGACCATGGGCAGGGAGATGGTCAACGCCAGCAGCGTAAGCGCGGCCGTGGAGACATGGATGTATGTCGAACGGCGCTGCGGGTGGACGTTGTCTTCGAGCGCCAGGTCGCGCGTCAAGCGAGACCAATAATCCGCAAAACAAATCACCGCAATGTGTACGAGGCAGAGAAGGATTACGAAGTCGGCAAGCAGAATCCACTCGAGCGACGCAAGCACGCGTGAATCGCCAAGCTGCCCGAGTGCGCCACGGGCATATTGCTCGTTTTCCTGTGTCGAATTATCCGGCGGGTCAAGTTTTCCCGTTGCCAAATCGACCCGGGGCAGAAAGTCCTTGCCATCCCCCCCGCCAGTGAAATCCAGAGCTCCCAGAGGATAGTAGCCGTCCCATCCAAGCGCCGTAGCCCAAAGGGCCGGCCGCGCTGGTTTTCGGCCCTGAGTAGAGGCTTCTGGGCAGTTTTCCCGTTTCGCGGCTCCAGCGCCAGTGTCTTGCTGGTCCGGCGCGGGCTGGATGTAATCCTTCAAGCGATCTTCCGGAAGGGAGCAATTGGTCTGCGCCCCGGGAGGGGAAATGGCCTTCCAAAAGACGAGTTTCGTGGCGTTGAATTTGGCTACGCTTTCGGAATCGGTATAAGAACGTGGGGCATTGCTTGCCCCTCCGATTCCCAGCAAAGGATAAGGCCCGATAGAAATCGACCCGATGAAGGGGATGTTGTCGATGTCCCGCTCCATCAGATTATCGTTAGCGCCTAATACCAACTGCGCGTCCGGGTAGAGACGGTGCAGAAACTGTGCCAGAAAAATCTCATCCAGCGGATTGGAGGCGCTAATGCGGATAATTCGAAATTTGGAACGGCGCAGCTCACGGGCAATGGTAATCAGTTGCGCTTCCTGGGAAAGCGGCGTGCCCTCGGGCGAGAACTGAGGGAAGAGGTCCTGATCGCTGGTATCTTTCACGGAGAAGGGAAGGTAAGGCCGCAGAGCTTCGGCTTCAGACGAAGCGACCGAGGTTTCTTTATTTTCGACCTCCGAGTTGCGCAGCAAGGAGATTTCCAGCGGATAGCGGATTACGGTGATGTGTTTAAAATAAGTCTTGGGGCACGCGCTCGGGCCTGGGTTGCGGCTTGGGTCTAGTTGCTGGCGAAGGGCCTCGGCGTTTCCCTTCAACGTGGTGTCTTCGGTGAGGAGCGCGATCTCGTCGGTTTCGTATCCCGAAGACAAAAGGTGGCTCGCAAACAGGGCGTCCTCGCAGTCACCGTCGGCGGCCATCGAGTGATACTCAACCAGCCCTGGTAGCGTTTCCCGGGCCGGGTCCGCGAGCTGATGCATGGCAAGCCGGGTTGAAGTCTGGCCGACTGCCTCAAATTTCAGCGACGGGTCTTGCCTCCCGGCCTCTTCCATGCCGGCTCGCAAAGAGGCGGCCGAACCGGAGTATTCCGGCCCGATAATCCAAACCTTTCCATCTTTTCCCGTCGAAAAATGGCTGTTTGGAAGGATGCGCCCGAGTTCCGACTCGTATGCAAGCGCATTCTGGAGTTGAAAGCCTTCCACGCCCTTGGTCGGCGATTCCGCCACCAGAAAAAGATAAATGACCTTGTAATAGCTGGAGGTTGGTGAATAGTCGGTCGGCGAGGCGTTGTCGCTGGGCTCCGGCTCATACTTGAGAATAATCAGACCGGGCTGCCGCTCCCTTACCGGATCGTGCCCCGGCTCCTGGTTGCCGGTCGCCACGGCGGGCTTCAGGGCGCCGGGACGGCGTTGCCAGGGAAGCCAGAAATAACTCTCAAGATAGCCCTCATCAGTGGCGGCTCTGAGAACCGCAGCTACGATACGGTCGAAGGACATTGCCAGATGGGTGTGGACCGGGTCAGGAACTGTGACGATCAATGCGGTGATGTGGGGCTGTGGGCCATGATGCGGAAATCCCCATCGCTGCCTTTCCCAGTCGGCTCCTGACGGGTAGCCGCAACCCGGATCGGAGCTTGCCGCCGGATTGGTATAGATATTGATCTTGATCGCGGAAAACTGCCGGTTCTTCCCGCTGTTTTCCGCATAAGTATCCGGATCTCTGGCCGCGGCCCAGTAACCGCAAGAGGCGAGCCAGGGGCCCTCGCTGGCAGTGCTCTTTGTTGCAGCGGAGGTATTTGAATCCGATGCGGATGGAACAGAATTGCTTGGGTTACCGCTCTGCGGGGCGTTTGCCCCCATGGGGCGGAAGAGAAGAGCAACGGCGAGAATCGCGCCGGCGAGAATCCCCTGACGTTTGTCCATGATCGTTCTCCGGACCGGGATTTTCCTTTACGCAAGATCAGGGAAAAGAGTCTGACCAATGAGTGTGCCGCGGGAAATGTGGCCGCGTTGCGGGGAGGATGGATGACGGTAGCACGAAAAACCGCGGAAAGGCAAGCAAAAACAAAGAAAATGGAAAAGAAGATGGCGACCAGGGTGATGGGTTTGTATCGCTGAAGAGTTCTGGGTCAAGGTCTTGCGGAATTGGCTACAGCTCAGAGATGACGGCCATTTCTGGACTATTCCAAAAGGGGGTGCACACTGCATAGTTGTCACCTCCGTCTGGCTGGGGTGAATGGGGATCCACGTTCGACAGCGAACATATCAAGGTCGAGTCCTTCTCGCGTGCCGATGCTATGATTTTGCGGTTAAAGTCGGGTAAACGAGTGTGAATGCCGCAGGCGCTTGGAGGCTGGGCGGCGGCGCGCTTTTTGTCTCTCTGACGGTGTGCTTTCCGTGTCTCTGGCTTCCGCTTTGCGTGTCTGTGGGGACTGAGGCCGGTCCATCCCCAAAGCGGGCTGATGGTCAAGAGAGTGT
>JASHOY010000500.1 GCA_030038435.1 Acidobacteriaceae bacterium
CGGCGGCGGCGGAGGAGGAGGAGGCGGCGGCCATCGCTAATCTGGCATAGCGATGAATTGCGCGAGCCAAGTCAATCTCAACACGCGCGCTCCATCCATCAGTCAGACTGAGGCATAGCTGATGGATGGAGCGCGCGTCGTATTATGAGCCCCCGGATTTCGGAAGGTGCAGGGAGCCGCGGCCGCCACTTTCAGCAAAATCCATCCAACTGATCCATCCATCGATGGAAACGAGCCGGCCCAACCTAAGCTCCAGAAAACGCCACAGCGATTACTTCACGTGGCGAAGCCGGATAGCGGGGGTAATTTGAAAATCAAAGTGCGGAGGGTTTCGGATGTCGGTCGCGTTCATGCGGCGCCTTAGCAGCAATCAGGGATGACGACCAATTTTCAGCTTTTTGGCGCTGCTCACTGCACGATTTTGGCGCTGGTGGTAATGTTGCCGGCTGCGCTCGCGCTTCTGCAGCGGCGAGTCCCGCGTGGCAAGGAGTGGTTCCGGATCGGCTTCGCAATTGTTCTGCTGGCCGATGCAGTGGCCTGGTACTCCTACCTCGCCGTAATCGGCCAGCGGCTCTTTCCCGGGCAGCTTCCGTTGCAACTCTGTGATCTCACCTATTTCTTCATCGCAATTGTGCTGCTGGCGCGAAATGGCGCGCTCTTCGACGTGGCCTATTACTGGTCGCTGGCGGGAAGCACGATGGCGCTGCTGACCCCGAATCTCATCGGCCACTTCCCTTCTCTTTCCACCGTGCAGTTCTTCATCTGGCACGGGCTGGCGGTCAGCGCCACCCTTTACCTGGTATGGTCGGGGCAGATGCGGCCGCGGCGCACATCGGTACTGCGCGCGATGATTGCAGTGAATCTGCTCGCCCTTTTTGACGGTTTTTTTGACGCCGTGTTCAAGACCGACTACATGTACCTGGGGTCCAAGCCGCAAAGCGTATCGCTGCTGAGTTACATGGGTCCGTGGCCGTGGTACGTGCTGGCAGCCGAGCCGGTGGCGCTGGCGCTGTTTCTGCTGCTTTATTGGCCGTTCTGGCGGCGGAACCGGTAATCAGAAGCCAGGGAATTAGTGGTCGGGATTCGGCCACGACCAGCCAGCGATCGGTGGCGGACAGCCGGTTACTGGTGGTTATCCGCCAAGAAAGTGAAAGATGGTTCGAACCGGCTGGCCACGCCTTTGCGGTTGCAGGAGATGGCGGGGGATAAACGCGACGGGCAGGTGACTGGCGCTTTTCCCCTCTGGCCGCGATGGAGCGAGTTTCGTTCTACTTGGCAACGGCCTCTATGCGCATCCGCTGTGAATATAGAGGATTCGCGAGAAAAGCGAATGCGCAGGAAGTGGCGCATGCTAGCCCGGCCAGTGCCTTAGCGCGCTCCGGCATTTCTCTGCCGGGTGAGCACGGCGGCTTTCCGGCGGGTCTTGGAGGCATGATCGATCTGGTGCCAGAAGCCTGCGAAGTAATCGATGGCCGAGATGATGGAGACCAGCACGGTGAAGTAGGCGGCGGCGATGGCGATCCACTGCACGGGAATCACCAGGAAACCAATCTGCCACTGGTACCACTGGTGGGCCAGGATCGCGGAAACAACCAGGATGATCTGGATGACGGTTTTGAGCTTGCCCAGATCGCTGGCCTGGATGGTGAAACCTTCAGAGGAAGCGATGGAGCGGAGGCCGGAGATAAGGAATTCGCGGCCGATGATGACAACGGCGATCCAGACCTTGACCACGACGGGGTTATAGGCAACCAGCGCAACCAGGGCGGAGGTGACCATGATTTTGTCCGCCAGAGGATCGAGGAGCATGCCCATGGTGGTGATCTGGCCGCGCTTGCGGGCAAGGTAACCGTCGAGGCCGTCGGTGACCGAGGCGAGCACGAAAAGGATGGAGGCGGACAGCTCCTGAGCCGCCGGGTGACCCTGGCTGGGGAAGAATGGCGAGAGGATCCAGAGGAACAGCGGGATCATAACGATCCGGCTCATCGTGATGGAGTTGGGTAGATTCACGATCTGGCGCCAAGGAGGAGTTCTAGATTCGGCGCTTCTATGAGGGTGGACGCCGCGGAGAAGTCATCGCGAGAACCATAGCCGCTCTACGAAGGTCGAAGGATCTCCTCTAAATACTATAGTCGCGTTTCGGCATTCGCATCGACACACCGGCGTAACGTGGGGAATTGCCGCGAGTCTTTCCCGGACAGGCGCGCGTGGCGTGTTTTTCGGCAATTGCGAAATCAGCCTGGAATGCCGGCGCCTCTGCGGCAACTCCCTGCACTTGCGCGGGTTTTATTTGGAGCGCTCGACTGCCATTGCTGTAGCCTCTCCGCCGCCGAGGCAGAGGGCGCCAATGCCGCGCTTGAGGCCGAGACGCTGAAGGGCGGCAAGGAGGGTGACAAGAATGCGGGCGCCGGATGCGCCGATGGGGTGGCCGAGTGCGCAGGCGCCGCCGTGGATGTTGAGCTTGTCGCGCGGAATGCCGAGATCGCGCATGGCGGCCATGGCGACAACTGCGAAGGCCTCGTTGATTTCGAAGAGATCGACCTCGTCGAGCTGCCAGCCGGTGCGCTCGACGAGAGCACGAATGGCGCCGATGGGAGCGGTGGGGAAAAGCGCGGGCTGATGGGCAAAGGTGGCGTGGCCGGCGATGGTGGCAAGAGGAGCAACGCCGCGACGATCGGCTTCTGATTGGCGCATCAGAATCAAGGCAGCGGCGCCATCGGAGATGGAACTGGAGTTGGCCGCAGTGACGGTGCCATTTTCGCGAAATGCAGGCTTGAGGTGCGAGATGCGGTCGGGCGTGGCTTTTAGGGGCAACTCGTCGTGGAGAATGTCGCGCTCCGACTTGCCGGCGGGAGCTGTGACGGGGACGATTTCGGCGGCGAAGTACCTCTCGGCAGTGGCCTTTTGTGCGCGTTTGAGGGAAGACAGCGCATAGGCGTCCTGGTCCTCCCGGGTGAAGCTGTACGCCTGGGCGCAATCTTCGGCGAAGACGCCCATGAGGCGCCCTTTTTCGTATGCGTCTTCCAAACCATCGAGAAACATGTGATCGAGGACGCGGTCGTGACCCATGCGGTAGCCGGTACGGGCGCGCCCAAGCAGATAAGGCGCGCTGGACATGCTTTCCATGCCGCCGGCGGCGAGAATGCGGGCGCTGCCGGCGAGAAGCATGTCGTGGGCGAGCATGACGGCTTTCATCCCCGAGCCGCACATCTTGTTGATGGTGACCGCACCCGTGGAGGGCGGAAGGCCCGCGCCGAGAGCAGCCTGGCGCGCGGGCGCTTGTCCCTGGCCGGCGGGGAGCACGCAGCCCATGAGCACTTCCTCGACGGATTCAGGCGAAACCGAGGCGCGAGAGACTGCGGCGCGTATGGCGGTAGCGCCGAGCTGATGTGCGGCGAGGTCTTTCAGGTCGCCGAGAAAGCCGCCGATGGGGGTGCGGGCCGCGCTGACGATGACGATGGGATCGGGTGCGGACATGGAGCGCTCCTCCTGGTTAGAGGATATTCGGGTTGCGGAGGTGTCCCGGCTCTCAGAAGCGGGACCGGAACGCCGGGTTTTGCTGCACCGGAAATTGGAGTCAGCGAGGCGGCATGCGCAGTGCGCCGTCGAGACGAATGACTTCGCCATTGATCATGCGATTTTCGAGGATATGGCGGACCAGGTCGGCATATTCTTCCGGACGGCCAAGGCGTTGCGGAAATGGAACATTTTGGGCGAGCGCCTGCTGCACCGCAAGCGGGAAGCCGGAAACCATGGGCGTTGCAAAGACACCGGGAGCGATGGACACCACGCGGATGCCATAGCGGGCGAGTTCGCGCGCGGCAGGCAGAGTCAGGGCGGCGACTCCGCCTTTGGATGCAGCATAGGCGGACTGCCCGATCTGTCCGTCGTACGCGGCGACGGAAGTGGTGTTGATGATGACGCCGCGCTCTCCGTCTTCGCCAGGCTGCTCTTTTGCGATGGCCTCGGCGGCGAGGCGGAGCATGTTGAATGTACCGATGAGATTGATGCCGACGGCTCGGGAAAACTCTTCCAGCGGGTGCGGTCCGTCGCGGCCGATGATTTTCGCTGCAGGCGCGATGCCGGCGCAGTTGATGAGCGCGTGAAGGTGCCGGTATTTGCTCAAGGCGCAGGCGACTGCGGCGCGGGCGTCGAATTCGCTAGTCACGTCCGCGAATGCAAACGCAGCGGAGTTGCCGAGCTCGCGAGCCAGGGACTCGCCGACATCGCGGTTGAAATCGGCAATGACCGCGCGGCCGCCTTGTTCGACGATGAGGCGGGCAGTGGCGGCGCCCAGACCAGACGCTGCACCGGTAACGAGGAAAACGCGGTCGGCGATACGCATTTCATGTTGCTCCGCACCGGTTTCTTGCCAGCAGGGCGAAGACTCTTTGTGATAATACTTCAGGACGGAATGGCTACTGGAGATCAAAATGCGATGGCAGCGGGCGCGTCTGGCGATGCGGCGCGAGTGCTAACCGTGTTGAGCGAAGAAGAGCGGCTGTTTAGCGACACGGTTCGGCGGTTAGCGCAAGACGAAATCGCCC
>JASHOY010000050.1 GCA_030038435.1 Acidobacteriaceae bacterium
TCCCAGCCCGGCAAACTCCGCCATCAGCGAGATGCCCGGCCCCGAAGTCGATGTCATCGACCGCGCGCCGGCCCAGCCCGCGCCCAGCACCATGCCGATCGCCGCCAGCTCGTCCTCCGCCTGCACCACGGCAAAGGTCGCCTTGCCCTCAGGCGTCACGCGAAACTTCTTCAGCAGGTCTGTCGTGGCCTCGATCAGCGAAGTCGATGGCGTAATCGGATACCACGCCACTACCGTCACGCCCGCAAACACCGCGCCCATGCCGCACGCTGCGTTGCCGTCGATCACGATCTTGCCTGCGGTCTCGTTCATCGGCTCGATGAAATACGGGTCCTGCTTGGTGAAGTGCTCCGCCGCGTAGTCAAACCCCGCCTTCACCGCGCCGAAGTTCAGATCGAAAACCTTCTGCTTTTTCGCAAACTGCTTGCGCACACCCTTTTCTACGACTGCAAGGTCAATGTGCAACAGTTGCGCCGCCGCGCCCACGTAGACCATGTTCTTGACCAGCTTGCGCAGCTTGGCCTCGGGACAAACCTCCGCCGTGAGCTTGTCGAAGGGCACCGGGTAGCAAACCACGTCCTTGCGATACTGCTTCAGGTCCAGCTTCTCTTCGTAGATCGCTGCGCCGCCCGGCGGCAGCGCCAGAATATCCTCGCGCGCCGTCTCCGGATTCAACGCGATCAGCACGTCAGTCTCGCGCTTGCGGGCGACATAGCCCTCTTTGCTCGCGCGGATCGTGTACCAGGTCGGAAGTCCCGCGATGTTCGATGGAAATAGGTTCTTGCCGCTGACCGGAACGCCCATCCCGAAGATGCTCTTGAGCAGAACGCTGTTGGCCGACTGCGACCCTGACCCGTTCACTGTGGCTACAATGATGCTGAAGTCGTTGACGACGCGCTGGCGCGCGTTTAAAAGGCCCTGTTCTTGACCCAGGGCCAGGTCTCCTGTCGCCATTTGGCGGGATTCCCTTCAGATAGATTCTTTGGGCGCGCTCGGCGCGTGCCCACATGTGATTATAGTCACTCTGCGGCTCGCTCGTCCCATTCTACGCGCCACTTGCTCCATTCCTAGGAACAACAGTAATCACTCTTCACTCTGGATTTTTGCGGTCTCTTCCGCGACCGCCTGAACTGATTCTCTTCGAGTGGGCGTCGGCATCTCTTGCCGCACAATGCCATATTTCACCAGCGACTGCTAGGCGCCGTTGCCGCGCAGCCAGGCGGCCAGCAGCGAGGCCACCTTGGATGGCTGCTCGAAGGCGGCGAAATGGCCTGCGCAGGGCAGAACATGGGATTCGCAACCGCCGGGCGCGGCACGGAAGGCCTCCATCTCCGCCGGGGCGATGGCAGAATCCTCGCCGCCGGCAATGGCCAGCAACGGCGCGTTGATGCTGGGCACGGTGGGAAGGGAATCGGGCCGCGTGGCCAGGCCGGCCTGCACCGCGACTTCGGCCTCCACGGTCAACGTCATGCGCTTGCGAACCTGGGCCACAATTTCTGGATGCCGCTCGCGCGTCGAGGCTCCGACGAGATTCTGCGCCATGCCGTCGAAGAGTTTTCCTGTCCCTTCGCTGCGTGCGGCAGAGATGGTGAGCACCCGTTTGGCGAGTGCGGTTTCGCCGTCCGGCTGCGGCTTGGAGCAGACAAACGCCAGTCCGCGCATGCGCTCCGGTGCGCGCCGCCAGAGTTCAAGGAGCACGTAGCCGCCGATCGAGCACCCGGCGAAAAACGCCTGGTCGAGGCGCAGGTAGTCGAGCAGGGCCAGTACGTCCGCGGCAAGTTGCGCAACCGTGAGTACCGGTGCATCGGGTACCCGGTCGAATCCGCCCACAGGCAGCAGAGCACCAAGCTCGGAGGCTCCATGCCCGCGGAAGTCCGGCGCTATGGCCCGCACTCCGGCCAGCTCAGCCATCGCCGGCCGCCAGTAATCGCTGTCGAGAGGTGTGGGGTGCAGAAATACTACCGGCGTTCCCGTGCCTGTTTCCTGAAACGCAAGACGCGCTCCATCCGATGCATAGCTTCCGCTCATGCGCCCGTCCCGGGGTGATAGCTTCCGGTTGCCCCCGGCAGCCCCATCGGCTCTTCCGGGATGCCGATCCACGCCGCAATATATGCCACCCCAACCAGCCCACTGGAAAGGATGAACGCCAGCACTGTAAGGATGCGCACTACCGATACGTCCCAGTGATAGTTCTGCGCCAGCGCCAGGCAGACACCTGCGATCTGCCGGCCCAGCCGGGGCCGCCGCATGGGCCTGGCCGGCGCTACGGGAGTCACCGGAATCGTCGCTCCGCAACCGGAGCAGAAGCGTGAGGCGTTGGGGAGCGCCGTTCCGCAGTTTTGACAGTAAACAGCCATGTTCGCCGCCTCCTTGTCCCTGGCCAACCTCCTTCAGGATACGCGGTTGCGGCTTTGCCGGTTCCGCCCGTGGTGCTCGACAGTCCTACGATCCGTGATAGCGGCTGTGCAGGTAGCGCCGTGCGGTGTCAGCGCGAGTCGTGTTAGGTCCGGCTTCAATTGCGTTGCGATAATCATCTACCGCAAGCTGCCGCTGGTTGGCCAGATCGCGGCATTCGCCACCGGCCACCAGCGACCGGATCTTCAATTCCGTTCCCACGTCCTGGGTTTTCGCCGCGTGTTCATATGCCTGCGCCGCCTGCTTGTAATATCGCTGGCCGCGCAGCGCTTCGCCCAGGCCAAAGTCAGCCAGCTCAAGCTTGGCTGAGGCAAAATAGCCCGGCGTCCCCGCGTCGGCAATCACTTCGCGGTAAGCATCGACGGCGGCCATCCCCTCGCCGTCATCCTTGCGCAGGTTGGCCTCTTCAAGGTGATAGAGAAAATCGTGCGGATACTCGGCTTCCAGGCCCTGGATAATGGCGATGGCTTGTTTGTATTTGCCTTCGCGGCGGAGAAAGAGGGCCATGACAGTGCGCGCCTCGGCGCTGGTGATCACGCCCTGCTCGCCGGCTTGTTGCAGTAATGCCATCCCCTTTGTTTTTGAGCCAGTTATACCTGCAAAGCCAATCAGGAACTTGAAGGGCCATGGCAGGGCGCCGACGACGTATTGATAGACACCCACGATCAGCTTTGCGTCGGCGTAGTTGGGATCGAGCTGCAATACCCGCACTTCATCGTCCTTGGCTTTCGTGGCCAGGCGAAAACCGGCGCTGAATCCCCGCTCCACCATGGCGATGTAAGTGCATTCCAGGCTGCGCGCCCAGCCCCGGGCGAAAAGCGCATTCACATCGTTGGGATTTTGGCTCAGCCGCCAGTTCGCCTCCCGTACCACCTCGTTGGCCAGGGCCATGATGCGGGCCTTTGCCACAGGGTCTTCTATCGTGGCGTGCTTGCCCGAGAGGAAGCCGTCATTGGCGTAGAAAGTGGTGTCGAGCAAGTCGAGGCGGTAAAGCTCCTGGAAAACCTCGGCATTGAGCAGATAAGCGGTGGCTTGCGGGTCGCCGGGGTGCTCATCGTGATAGCGGGTGAACCCGGCCACCGCGTCTTTGAAGTCAAGCTCGTGAAATTCGGCGTAGGCCTTTTGCACCTGCGGATCGTAATTCATGGGATTGGTGTTGATGGTTGTTGCCCACGCTGTGCCGCAGGCGCCAATCAGCGCCAGCCCCAGTGCCAGCCTGCGCATCCCCAGTGATGACCTTTTCAACTCCGGATCTCCTGTTCCCCAGCCGCCGGTTTTTCGCGTCTGCCGTCTCGCGGTCCCGATTGCCTCTTGTTTTACGATCTCAGTATGCCCATCCCCGAACGTCTGAACCCCTCTTTCGCTGCTGCCAGTGCGCCGTCCGCCCTGCCGCCGGAACGCCTTGAAGAAGCACGTAAGCGCCTCATCGTAGCTTTGGACGCGCCAACTGCGGCTGCCGCTCTTGACCTGGTCAACCGGCTCGAACGGCATTGCCACTGGTTCAAAGTCGGCCTGGAACTGTTCACGGCTTCCGGTCCGGCGATCATCGAGCCGCTGGTTCGCCGCGGCCATTCCGTTTTCCTCGATCTCAAGCTTCACGACATCCCCAACACCGTGGCGGGAGCGATTCGCTCCGCCGCCGCGCACGGGGTGCGCATGATCACGGTGCACGCTCTCGGCGGTCCGGCGATGCTCACCGCTGCCTGCGCCGCTCTGGAAGGTCTTTCCAACCCTCCCCAGCTGCTCGCAGTTACCGTGCTCACCAGTATGGATTCCCGACAGCTCAGTGCCGTGGCCATCAACCGCACTCCCGGCGAGCAGGCAGAAGCGCTGGCCCGTATGGGGATTGCGGCCGGCATTCGCGGCTTTGTCTGCTCGCCTCACGAGACTGCGCGGCTGAGGGAGATTACCGGTGCTGAGACTGTCTTGGTCGTTCCTGGAATCCGGCCCGCGGGAGCTGCAGCAGGCGACCAGAAACGCATCGCCACTCCCGGGGAAGCGATTCAGGCTGGCGCCAGCTATCTGGTGGTTGGTCGGCCGATTACCCAGGCGCCTGATCCGGGCGAAGCCGCAGAAGCCATTGCGCGTGAGATCGCAGAAGCGCTCTAATGTGGTTGCAAAGAGCGTTTGACTGGCTTTGGCGCTATTCAGCCATAAGCGCCGAAAAGCCCGGCCTAAGGCCAGGCTTCGGTGGATCAGAATCTTCATTTGTCACTTAAAGTTTTTCGTAGAAATCGCAGGCTGAGCAGGAAATGTAAATTCCTCCGGGAGTGCCCCGCTCGCGGTCTTTGACGCGCTTGACGATACGCGTGGGTTTGCTGCACTTGGGGCAGTCGGTGGATTTGGTGGTGTCCATCATTTTCTTGCGGTCGGCGGTCTTTGCAATCTTGGCCATCTGGCTGGATGTTTCTCCTTGTGGAAGTGTCTCTGCTCACGCAGGCAACGGATGCGAGCGGCTTCGACGGAGCGATCCAGGTTCCCGGTCACGCATTTGCGCCCTCGGGACGGAATCTCGCTGGTTTCAGTTTACATGATCGTTGTCTTCCGGCTGCCCTGCGGTCGCGGCCTCTTTCACTCGCTTTGGCCGGACGCGTAGTTGTCGGGTTGCTGCTCTTTCTGCGGCGCAGACTGCTCAGGACTGCTCTGGGCAGGTTGTGCCCGCTGCGAATCATTGGCCGGCGGCTGCGATGGAGGTTGCACGTCGGGATTCTGCCCCAGCGTCGTGCTCGGCTGCGCATTTGGCTGCGGGCTCGTGGATTGAGCCGCTGGTTGCGCCGGCTGCGAAGCACTCCCCGAGTCCTGCGAGTCCGGCGGAAAATAGACTGGGCCCTCCTGGTCCGGGCCATTCTGTTTTGATTGCGGATATTTATCGGTCGGAGCGCCCAGCGTCGGCGGCGGCAACGGCGCCTGCGTTTGAGGATTTCGCTGCACGTCGCCTTCTTGGATGGGATGCACGTTTTCTGCCGTGGTCAGAGTTGTTCCACTGGCCATCAGCAGGGGAGTGACACGGTCCTGGGTGAAAACCTCCAGCGGCTCTCCCGTCCTGGCAATCTCCACCCGGATCACCCGGTTGCCATTGAATCGAACAAAATCTACCGTCTGCGGCGGTTTGCCGTACATCCAGATCACGTCGGATGTGGGACCGTTAGTCTCGTCACGGTACTTGTTTACCGGCTGGCCCATCGAGTAAATCACCATTTCCTGATTCATCCCCACCCAAACTTCGTGATCGAGGATGGCGGTCTTGAGCTGCGGGGGCAACGTGGCCGTGTAGGCCTCGATTGGGGTCTGCACCTTGAACGAGATCAGTGGCGCCAGCAGCGATTCGACCTGGTCGCCGGTCAGCTCGGGAATGCCATGGTGAAACTGCAGGGTGATGCGGGCGCCGGTGGGAACCTGCCCGGAGTCCTGCACGATGGGCATCGTCGGGTCGCCGTAGTCCGGGTCGCCCATGCCGATTTGGATATGGCGCAGGAAGCGGTGCGCTGGATCCGGGCCGCCGTTGAGATCGAGGACGATTTCCGAGTGATCGATCTTGACGTTGGTGATCACCACCCGCTGTCCTGGCTTGGCCGTTACTCCATATACCGTCGCCATATCCAGCCAGGCTTCGCCCGCCGGTTTGACATCGCCGTTGGCTTCGAGGAAGAGCCCCTTGTGTCCGCTCGGCAGCGGCCGCATGGCAAATCCCTGCTCGGATTCCAGATAGCGCACCAGCAGCAGCCTGGTCTTGGCGTCGAGCGGACGCTTTGAAAGTTCGAGATGCGTAGGCGTGATCTGCTGGAAGTCGCGGCTGACCGGGCCATTGGCAATGGGACCCTTGCCGCTGGTGTCGATGGTAATCACCTGACCCTGGCCCCAGGCAAAAGCGCCTGTCAGAAGCGCCATGAGCGCGATTGCGATCGTCGGCGCGCAAAGCGTTCCGCAAGCAGAAAGTTTGTCTGGGTGAACGAGACGGTTTGCGCGTTCGGGAAAGGATCGCTCCATCATGGGAACCTCCCGTGCCTCGCAGATGCTTTGGGCAAAAGATAGCCCCGTTTGAGGGAAAAGGCAAATCCGGTTGCCCATGACCCGATCCGCGCCCTCAAACAAATTCGATGCGCGGCACTTACTGGTGTTGGCCGCACTTATTGCGCATCGGGCCGATCCGCCCTGACTGCGGTTTCCACCGGCAGGTCAGCACTGGGAGCAGCGGCAATCTGCACTAGAGCCGGTGCAGACTGGCCCATCGCCGCTTCGTGTTGTGCACGCCCCGCGGCCTCCAGGTCCACCGGAACACCCGCCGGAACGATCTTGGGTGCGTTGTAGCGGAACTCCAGGTCGCGCGTAATGCGGAAGACCAGCGGCAGTGCCGCCAGCAGCGCGAAAAATGAAATCCAGCTTCCGTCGAGCCCAAATCCGCCGCCGGTCACCCAAAACTGTCCCATGGGATTGCCCTGGACGACCGGCGAATGATTATTCATGCCTTCCACCGCCAGCCCGAAAATAATTGCGCGGCTGGCCTTCCAGCCAAAATTCAGGCCCCAGCTCATCCACAGGGCGCGGGTGCGCAGGTAAACCGTGGATAGCAGCAACCCAAGCATGATGGCCACGGCGATGCTTGCGCGGCTCGATCCGGGGAGCATCGATTCCACGATTCCGTAGTACGTCGCGAAACCCAGCGCCGCGCCCAGCGAACCCACCACTTCTTCAAAGCGCTGAAAGGCATAGCCGCGAAAGGCGATTTCTTCACCCAGCGCCAGCAGCAGGAAAAACGCCGTGTCAGCGGCGAGCCAGACCCACGCCGAGCGCTCCGTGAAGATTAGAATTGCAATGCCGCCGGCCAGCGCCATGGGGATAACACAAACCAACGCCACGCTCCAGCCCACCGCGAGGCCAATTCCCGATTCCCGCAGCCATCCTTTGCGAAGGGGCAATCCCTGCTCGCTGATCGGGGCAGACTGGTGGCTGAACCAAACTCCCAACAATCCGTAGCCCGACATCAGCAGAAAAACCAGCACCGCCTGCTCGGTCAACGGCTCCCATGAGTCGCTGACCAGTCCCATGGCGCTGTGGCGGGCCACGATGTCGGCGACGAAGAACCACAGAACGCCCGTAACAAACTGGCCGTAGGAGCGCAGGCGGTTGTCCGCAGTGGCGGCCGTAGTCATCGACGGTGCACTCAGCTTTCCGAATAGAACTGCGCAATGTTGCGGAACTTCCGCTGCCGCACCGCCACCATTTCCTGGGCAGGCATGGCTTTCAGCTCCGCGAGGTGCCTTTTCAGTGCCCCGGCCAGCAGCTCGACGCCGCCCTCGCGATCGGCGTGGATCCCCGCCTGAGGCTCCCGGATCACCTCGTCCACGCAACCCAGCGAGAGCACGTCGGGCGCCGTCACGCGCAATGCTTCTGCGGCCAGGTCCTTGTGCGCGATATCGCGCCACATGATGGCCGCGCAGGATTCCGGTGTGATGACGAAATAAAGTGCATTTTCCAGGATCAGCACCCGGTCGGTGACGGCCAGCGCCAGCGCTCCCCCTGAGCCTCCCTCGCCGGTGATCACGGAAATCGTGGGCACCCGCAGACGAGACATCTCCAGCAGGTTGCGGGCAATGGCTTCGGCCTGGCCGCGTTCTTCCGCTCCCAGCCCGGGAAACGCGCCGGGAAGATCGATGAGGCTGATGATAGGCCGGTTGAATTTCTCCGCAATCTTCATGGTGCGCAGCGCCTTGCGATAACCCTCGGGGCTGGGCATGCCGAAGTTGCGCCGGATGCGCTCCTTGGTGCTGCCGCCCTTGCGCACACCGATCGCCAGCACCTCTTCGTCGCCCAGCCGCGCCATCCCGCAGGCCACGGCTTCGTCATCGCCAAAAGCGCGATCCCCGTGAATTTCGCTGAAATCGGTGAAGATGCGCTCGATCAGCTCCATGGGATAAGGCCGCTGCGGATGCCGCGCCTGCTCGATTTTGTTCCACGCTGCCAAAACCGCTTTCGCCTGGGTGGCAGTGCCTGCCTTGTCTTCGCTCATTGATTGTCGAGCCGCGCCAACCGCCGCCGGCCCTCAACCGATTCTACGGGCTGCGCGCGGTTGCGACAAATGGGAAAAAGCACTAAAGCGCGCGAACTCCAGGAGACCGGGTTTGCGGTGAGACACGACGGGATCAAAGACTGCATTGCCGCCGAAGGTGTGGCGAAGGCTGATCTGCGCTCCATTCTTGCCGCCGCTTGCGCCGCTCCTTCGCCGCGGATCTCCGCACCTCGCCCCCGCATTATTCCTCCCGCACTCCCCTTTGTTCCTCAGTCCTACTGCTGCTCAACTCCTGCGTCTCATCCGTTTCATGCTCCGCAGATTCTTTTTCCTGAAGCATCTCGTCCACCCGGTAGCCGGCCTCTTCCATCGCCTTTAGAGCATCTTTAATGGACTCTCCGATGCGCACCGTCGCCTGATCTCCACTCGCAGGCGGCTGCGCAGCCCTCTCTATCAGGGCCGGGAGCGCCATCCACCAGAGCAGCTCTTGATAAGGCTCACGGACAACGTAATGGTGGCCGTCCGCCTTATGCACGCCGGTCAGCCATTGCACGTCGGGATCGCGCCAGAGCCCGGCGGGAAGCAGAACATTTTCCGGGTCAGGGCCCTTGGTGTCTTCCCGCGCAGGAGTTGGCGCGCTTTTCGGTTTGCTCTCGCCCGCATTGGGAGGCTCGTCTGCGCCGGCCTCACTTTCGCCCAACTCCGCCATTTTGAGCTCGCTGGCTGCTTTGGCCGAAGCCGCTGCCGCAAGAAGCAGCACTTTGACACGCGCTGCCCCGCGCCATGCTTCTTCACCTTCCAGTCCCAGCGTCTCAAAGGCTCGTGCCAGCGGCTCGCGCAGCCGCAGGCGATCGAAGAGATCCACGGCAATTGCAGCGCTGCGCCCGGCAGCCTCTGCCGCCGCGTATTGCGCCAGCGCCTCAATCGCGCACCAGGCCAGCACCGGTCCCCACATTGCTGTGGCTGTGAATTGCGGGCTGGCGCAGGGCAACACGCATCGCGCCGCTCCCGGCCATGGAGCGCCAAACTGTGCCTCCACAGCCGGAAAACGCATCGAGGCCCGCGCCCCGCGCCGAAACGCTATGGCCACCGCTCCCATGTCCGCCGGCGCCTCAGGCAGCGCCGCGCCGCCCTCGCGCTTGAGCCGGTTCTCATATCCCTTGCGCGCAACCTGCAGGAAGCGTTCGCATTGCACCCACGCCCGTTCTACCGCCTCCTTGCGCTCGCTTTCCATTGCCGAGGGCCTGGTCAGCGTCAGCACGCGCGCCTCTTCGGCCAGATCGGCAAGCTGCCGCACCAGCCGAGGCTCGAGGGCTTCGCCGATCGCCTCGTGCACTGGCTGCAGTTCCAGGTTCACCAGCGCTTCTCCGAGATTGGGAACGCCGCGCCCGCTGAGAAAATCGCAAAGACGATCCCAGGGCTCCTCGGCACTAGCCCGCAGTTCGCGCCAGTTGAGAAAAACATGAGACTGGTAAGCGCTCAGCTCGAGGGTCAGCCCCCGATCCAAAACCACGCCGGCACGGCGCAAATACTCGAGCCCGGTCAGCGAATCGCTCCAGGCGAGCACCGCGTCGTAGTCGCCGCTCAGCGCCAGCCCCTCGCGCAAGCGCCGCTGCCGTAGCTGGCCCGAGCCCTTGTCGGCATAGGCCGCG
>JASHOY010000051.1 GCA_030038435.1 Acidobacteriaceae bacterium
GCGCCGTCAATGTCCTCCTGTGAGATGAGGGCCGTCGCGTTGTCCGGCTTCACGCTGCCGCCGTAAAGGATCCGCATGTGCGTTGCCACGGCCTCGCCCATCAAAGCCGCCACCTCCGCGCGGATGATGCGGTGTGCGTCGGCGGCAATTTCCGGCGTCGCCGTCTTCCCCGTCCCAATCGCCCACACCGGCTCATAGGCAATCACTATGGGCGCGGCGGCCTCGGCAGAAATCCCCGCAAATGCTCCCGTCACCTGGGTCTTCAGCACGCTCGCGGTCTTGCCGGCTTCGCGCTCTTCCAGCACTTCACCCACGCACACCAGCGGAACAAGGCCGTGCTTGAGCGCCGTGTGCAGCTTCTTGTTTACGATCTCATCGGTCTCGGCAAAATACTGCCGCCGTTCGGAGTGGCCGATCAGGGTGTGCGTTCCGCCCACTGCCTTGAGTTGCAGCACCGAGGTTTCACCGGTGTAGGCGCCCTCCTCGGCAAAGTGAATGTTCTGCGCGCCGACCATTACATTGGAACCCTTCGCGGCTTCCACCACCCCAGGCAATAGCACCGGCGAGGGAAACAGCGCAATTTCGTCTCGGGTGTGCGCGGCGGCAAGCGGCAAAAAGGCGTCCATGAAGGCCTTGGCTTCTGCGGGCGTCTTGAACATCTTCCAATTGGCGGCAATCAGAGCTTTGCGTGACATGTTTTCAATTTTCCTCGAATCGATTCTACGGGATCGTTTCCGGCCGCCCGGGTGACAGCAGGCACAAAGCTCCGGGCGATGCGCAGCCCCTGCTTCGGACTCAGTTTATTTCCGCCTCGAGGGTAGCTAACTGGCTACTTCAACGCCGTTTCTTCGCTGTCCGGCAAGCACTTACATTGGTATACTGAGTATGTGACGACTACCCTCCTCGAACCCGGCCACGCCGCTAACGGTCAAACTGCTTCCGCAACCAAGCGGGTTCTGCTTCTCAAGCCGCGCGGTTTTTGTGCCGGTGTAGTGCGCGCCATCGACATCGTCAAAATCGCGCTCGAAACTTTCGGCGCGCCCATCTACGTGCGGCGAGAGATCGTTCACAACCGCTACGTAGTCAATGAACTCGCGCAGAAGGGCGCAATCTTCGTGCACGAAATTGAGGAGGTCCCTGAAGGCGCGCGCGTCATCTTCTCCGCCCACGGAGTCTCCCCGGCGGTGCGCGAGACCAGCATCAGGCGCCATCTCAATGTCATCGACGCCACCTGTCCGCTGGTCACCAAGGTTCACTTCGAAGCCGTAAAGTTCGCCAAACAGGGTTATTCGCTGATCCTCATCGGCCATCGCGACCATGATGAGATCGAAGGCACGCTCGGAGAAGCTCCCGACGCCACGCAAGTGGTTTCCAGCGCTGAGGAAGTGGAGACCCTCCAGGTTCCCGATCCCGACCACGTAGCTTATCTGACGCAGACCACGCTCAGTCTCGATGAGGCGCGCGACATTATTCATGCCCTCAAAGTGAAGTTTCCCAATATCGTCGGTCCGCACTCCCAGGATATCTGCTACGCCACCGAAAATCGCCAGGTCGCGGTTCGCAACGTCGCGCACAACGCTGATCTGGTGCTGGTAGTGGGATCGACCAACAGTTCCAACTCCAACCGCCTGGTCGAGGTATCGAGGAACCTGGGCACCATCGGCTATCTCATTGACGATTCGCAGGCCATCGACCCCGCATGGCTGCGCGGTGTCAACAATGTCGCCGTCACCGCCGGGGCCTCGGCTCCCGAGATTCTGGTAGAGGACGTAGTCAACTACTTACGCCAAAACGGCTTCGACAATGTGGAAGAGCTGGAAGTGATGCCCGAGAACGTGCGCTTCGGTCTGCCGCCTGAAATCGTGCAAGCCATAGGCAGCGCCAACGGGATCAATTCCGTATCTGTTCTCTAGTTACGCCCCATACGTTGCGGAAAACAGCGACCATTGGGGCGTTTTCGCATCCCAATCCTATGTAAGCCAGGGATGGTGGATGGCATGTTGAGTTTTTCAACGGAGTAAGCAGTTTTCAGGCCCATGAGTCCAGAACAGAGCAAGTCTAAATCCGTCGCACCACGCTTTGGCCGCATCGACGCGGGCCTTTCCGATGTTGACGCTGCGGTCAGCCGCTCGCGAAGTTATCTTCTCTCGCGGCAAAGTCCGGCAGGGTACTGGTGTGGCGAGCTCGAAGCCGACGCCATGCTCGAGGCCGACTACATCTTCCTGCATAAGTTGCTCGATACCGGCGATCCCGGCCGCCTGAAGCGCGCCCTCGCGGAAATGTGGCGCTACCAGAACCAGGACGGAAGCTGGAGCCTTTATCCCGGAGGGCCGGGCAACATCTCGCTCTCCGTGAAATGCTATTTCGCCGCCAAGCTCATGGAGCTTCCCCAGAGCGATCCGCGCCTGGTCACATGCCGCAAATGGATCCTCGCCCACGGCGGCGTGGTGGCCTGCAACACTTTCACCAAGATGTATCTTTGCGCGCTCGGCCAATACGATTACGACGCCGTGCCCGCCATTCCGCCGGAAATTGTCCTTTTTCCCAAATGGTTTTACTTCAACATCTACGAAATCTCCTCATGGTCGCGCTCCATCCTCGTGCCGCTGGCCATCATCTATG
>JASHOY010000501.1 GCA_030038435.1 Acidobacteriaceae bacterium
ACCCAGTTCCTGCGCCACATCGAGCGCACCCGCCTGCTGCTCCATCTCATCGATGTCTCCGACGCTTCAGGCCGTCCCGATCCCGTCGCCGACTTCAAGGTCATCAACAACGAGCTGGCCAGCTTCGGCCCCGACGGCACCCACCCGCTGGCCAATAAGCCCATGATTGTTGCGGCCACAAAGATTGACTCCGCCAACCCGGAGAAGCTGAAAAAGCTCATGACCTATGTGAAACGCCGCAAGCTGGAATTCCACTCCATCTCCGCGGTCACCGGAGAGGGCATTGACGCGCTGAAATGGGCTTTGGCCGCGCGGCTGCGATGCGATGGCGATGACCGATCCGTCGCCCCTGCAGCGGATCCGCGAGACTGCTAATACCGCTGCATAAACTCCGGGGCCACTGGCGACTCGAACAGCGACGCATCCCGCGTCACAATGGTCAGCCCCGAAGGCGTCACGAAGTAGCGCCGCTTATCCTCCACCGGATCGTAGCCGATCACCGCGCCCTCCGGAATATGCACGTCGCGGTCGATGATCGCGCGTCGGATCCGACAGTGCCGCCCGATATTCACGTGCGAAAAGATGATGCTCGAATCCACTTCGGAATAGGAGTTCACCCTGACGTCCTGCGAGACCACGCAGTTTGACACCACCGCACCGGAGATGATCACGCCCGCCGTGATCACCGAGTTGATCGCCATCCCCGACCGCCCCGGCTCGCCGAAGACGAATTTCGCCGGAGGATACTGCCTCACCCGCGTCCGGATCGGCCATTCCCGGTCATAGAGGTTGAAGATCGGCGACACCGAGCACAAATCCATGTTCGCGTCATAATAGGCGTCAAGCGTGCCCACGTCGCGCCAGTAAAGAGCCTGTTGCTTCTTGTTTTCATCCACAAAGCTGTAGGCCACCATCTTCTTCTTGCCGAGAAGATTGGGCAGAATGTTATGCCCGAAGTCGTGTTTCGATTCAGGATCTTCCGCATCCGCCATCAGCGCCTTCAGCAGCGTCTCGGTGTTGAAGATGTAAATGCCCATCGACGCATCCACGGCCTCCGGGTTGAACGGCGAGCGCACCTCGGTCACTGCCGGCTTCTCCTGAAATCCCACGATTTCGCCGTTGTGCGCCACCTCCACCACGCCGAACCGTGCCACGTCCTCGGGCGCGATGGGCAGCGTCGCCAGGGTCACGTCGGCGTTGGTCTCCTTGTGGTGAGCCAGCATGAGGCTGTAGTCCATTTTGTAGATATGGTCGCCGCTGAGGATGATCACGTGGCTCGGCTGCTCGCTGCCGATCGAATAGATATTCTGGTAGACCGCGTCCGCCGTCCCCATGTACCAGTTTGCGCCGGTGCGCTGCATCGGCGGCAGCAATTCAAAGAACTCCCCCAGTTCCTGCGCCACAATTCCCGTCCAACCTTCGCGGACATGCCGATTGAGGCTGAGAGCCTTGTATTGCGTCATGATGAACACGCGCCGCAGGCCTGAGTTGATGCAATTGGAGAGAGTTATATCGATAATGCGGTAATGACCGCCAAAGGGCACTGCCGGCTTGGCCCGATCGCGCGTCAGGGGGAACAGCCGTTCCCCGGCTCCGCCGGCCAGCAATACCCCGAGAGTGTCTTTCATGTCCATGGACCGCCCCCCGAGTGTTCCCGGTCCCGATCACCTCTCCCGCCTCATGCGCGGGACCATCTGAACCGGATTGTATTTGCGGCGGTGCTTGCCCACATCCTCCGCCGAACGCAGGAGAATAACACACGCACGTGATTTTGGCAGCCTATCCCCTCCAGCCTGGCATTCAACGAACCGCCTGGCTATGCCTTCCCCTTGCGTACCCGCAGAGCTGCGCGGCACTGGAGAGAAGCGCAATTCACCTCTGTGCATGCCGGCTCAGTGCCGGCGGGAGCCCCTGAAAAGGCGCCTTCTGTGCGCCCCAATCAGCTGGCCAGAGCCTGCCGGATATCTGGTTCGATGCGGAAGCGGAGCCAGGCGCCCACCTCTTTCTCGGGATGCGCGCTGGTGTGTCGCAGAGAGCGGATCTGAGCTTTGGCGGCGCATGCTTTGCGCACCATGGCTTCGTCAGCCCGCGTGAAATAGCGCATCAGCCCTCCACAGAGAGAGCATTGTTTCCCGGAATCGAGAGCCAGATGGCCGCATTTCGAGCAGAGCCCGGCACCCTGGGTGAAGCGGGTGCGGGGATCGGGCAGGAGCAGCATGCGTACCTCATTTCGCGCCAGAGCCTCAATGACATCAGGGAGACCCAGCGCGCCCACCCGGGCGGTCGCGGCTTCATCCATCGTTTTCGCCTCCAACTCCCGCAACTCCTCGCAGTCATGAGCGGCAATCACCTTCTCGGCCTTTTCCTGAACCTCTCGTAACGTAGTCGTAGCCGGGTCGACACGAAAATGGCCAATGAGGTGCTGCTTGAGCTGCGGAGGCAGAACCTCTTCGATCGCCTCCCGCAACTCATCCCTGCATCCCAGCAGAAGCGAATCGAAATCATGGCGCTCCCTGGCGCGAAGAAGCTGCGAACCGATCGCGCGGAAACGTTTGAGTGTGCGATCGTCTTTGCTCCGCTCAATGTGACTCGATCGACGTGCGCCTGGAGTCGTTAGCTTCTGCGGTTCGCCGGCCAGGCACTCATTGTCTTCAGAGAGCGCCCCCGCCGCAAGCAGGAACATCCGCGTATGATCGCGATCGACAAGCACTACGCCGAACCGGGGCTGGTTCTCCTGCTGCGCCACCAGCGGCGCAATGGTAAACGCCTTTCCCAGATCCACCCGCACCCCGAACTTCCCCGGCACATCGAATTCACGCCAGATGTTGTTGCGCGGGGCCGCAAAAATTACCTTGGCGCATCCCCGAGTGCCTTCCATGTCAGCGATGGCCTCAATCGCCCGCTGCACGAAGGCCCGCGGCGCGGTCGAGCCCACGACCTGCAAATGCCCTACGGTTCCGATCGCCTGTTGGATCCGTTCCTTGGCCAGAGTGGTTTCTTCGCGTTGCGACAGTTCCGACGGCGGTGAAGGCTCGAAATAGATCGATAGTGCATCGGCCGCCTCCGTCCACAAATCCCCAAGTTCGCGGAGTGTTTTGGAAGAAATCATACGCTCGCTCGCTTTTTTGCCCCAACATCAGCGGTCCGTCGCGCACCTAGACGATCGGCGCACCTATTCTCCGCGGAGTATCAGCCGGCCGAACCAAGGAGCAAGCCGGTTGTGGTATTCGCCTTCGCGCGGCGGACCGCTTCTCAGCGCAAGGGAAGGGAGTCGCGAGGAGATTGAGAGGGCGGAAGATCAGCAGGCTTCGTGAGCCCACTGGCGTCCGCTGCTGGCGGGCGCATCCCCATCCCATCCTCTTTCTCCTGGACCAACGGCCCTCATACTCTTGCGCACTCCCTTGGGATGCGGCATCCGAGGGGTGCGATGCTCACTTTCGAACAGAGAATGGTGAAGAAAATCGCTCCTGCGGACGGCAACGAGAGCGGTGTTACGCTTACTTGCCGGCCAGAGCTTCGCCGGTGTGCAGCACGTTCGTGCGCCGCAGCAGTACCGGCAGGACGAAGGCCAGCGCACAGACCATCGCCGTTGAAACCAGATCGTTACGGTAGAACGGCAAGCCCGCCGCGTAGCATGTCAATAGCCCGCCCAGCGTGTGCGGGTACATATCGCTTCCCGGCCACACCGCGAAATTGCTGAGCAGGAAAAATGAGGTCGGGGCCAACACCGCACCAGCGCCCACCCGCAAAACCGTCGTCCGCTTGAGCAGCAATCCTCGTCCCAGCACCATGGCGCCCGCATACCAGGCCCAGGTCACTCCGTAGGCAGCCCAGGCAAAGGCATAGTGATACACGTGCACGGTCAGCCAATAATCCGTGGCCATCAGCGCCGCCAGGGGCACAACCATCTCGCGCAGCGGCCGCTTGGCGCCGAAATAAAGCAGCGCGCCACCCACTGCCGTAAAGTTCCACCATCCGGCATGCGGCAACACACGTGTCAACACGGCAACCAGCAAAAGCAGGTAAGCGATCATCCGAACCTCGCAAAATTGGGAATATGGCTGCCTGGCGCCGGGATTGGACGGATGCCAAGTTGACTGGGACCAGGCTCTTACCATTCTCACGGGCGCTACTCTGACCGGTCAATCGAAATCACCCGGGCGCTCTTTCACCAACCCAACAATATTTTCCATCCGGGCCAAAATCTGGCGCGGCGATCCCAGGCTCCTGGCGCTCCTTACCGCTGCTCCCGTCCGCCCATCGCTTCGCCTGCATCTTCGCGCCCGTCCACGATGTAGACCCACCCCGTCAGCGGGGAGCGGTCCGATGCGGCCCGGTCACCCAGGATTGAATAGTCAAAGCGCAGATCCGAGAATCGCACCGTAGTCCAGGTTCGCCCTTGCGGCAGTCGCGGCGGATCCATCCCGGGGGCAGGCTCCTGCCCCATGTCGCGCACCACCGGCCACTTGCTCCAATCCAGGTACACCTGGCCCAGATAGGTGTGCTCGGCCGCCTCCACCGCCGGCGTGACCTCCGGCTTGTAAACGATGTCCGCCTGGGGGTCGCTGTTCACCGAGCCCGTCCATGTGTTCACATCCGCGATCTGGTAATACCCTGGAGTCTCCATGAGCAAGTGCCAGTGAAAAGGATTCACCGGGTAAGGCTCGGCGGCAATTCGCTCCACTGGCGCCGAGACCATATCCGCGTCCCTCGTCATCCGAATTGCCACGGCATGCTGCCACCACCGCAGCCCGGCCAGCGCGGCAAACGCCACCAACGCAAAAATCGCCCATCCTCTTCCGCGGAATGGCTTGCGCTTCGCACCGATCTCGCGGTCGGCCAGGCCCAGCAGCCAGGGCATGATGAGCGCCGGCAGCAAAATCGCCCAGAGAACGGGCTCAGCGATGAACATGAAGCTGCCGGAATACCAATGCGCATTGAACGGGTAGAAGGGACGCACCCCGTAGTTATTCATCCAGTCCAGGAGGACGTGGCTGAGCGCCGCAATCAATGCCGTCCCAAAAAGCCACCACAATCGCACCGGCTGCCGCCATTTCGGCACGGCCATCGGGCCTTTGGCCGGCGGTTGCGGAGGAACCTGCTTTTCCTTCTCAGGGGCTGGCGCTCTGCGCGCCCGTCGCCGTTCCAGAAAAATATGCCCCAACCAGACCACTCCCGCCACCACCCCGGCCACCAGCACCGCGCCCAGAAACGTGTGCGTGAATCCGCGATGATGCTGCAGCTCGGCCACCGGCCCGCGCAATCCCCACAGAACATCGAGATCCGCGGCTTCTGCCGCCAGCACCGCCGACAGCGTGGCGTAAGCGGTTTTGCGATTCAGTCCGGCGCGGCCAATGCAGGCGCCGGTAAGGAAGTGAGTAACGGGCTCCATGCGTGCAGGATATCCATATTCAGAATGTCACAACCCAGCGCCCGCATGGGACGCTCGTTGCCGAGCCAGTTGGCGGCAAGCCCGATTTCCCGGCTCGTTCGCGCCGGTCTCATAGAATGATCAGTAAGCTAAGAACCGGCGGGAGGGAATGCTGGCATGAAAATCGCGTGCAATGCTCAGGGCGTTGCTAACAAGACTGCCTACATATTCACAGTGGCACTGGCTACATCTTTTCTGCTTTCCGCACCTGGCTGCAGGAGAAAGACGCAAAGCTCCGCAGCAAAATTCGGCCCTGGCAATCCGTTCTACGCGCCCAGTACCCTTCCGTTCCACGCTCCGCCCTTCAACCAGATCAAAGACAGCGACTATCAGCCGGCCATCGAAGCGGGCATGGCGCAACAGCTCAAAGAGGTCCAGGCCATCGCCAATAATCCCGCGCCGCCAACCTTCGAAAACACGCTCGTAGCCCTCGAAAAGAGTGGCCGTCTCCTCGACCGCGTAATGGAGACATTCAACTGTGTCTCCAGCGCCAATACCGATCCTACTCTCCAGAAAGTCCAGGAGGATGAAGCGCCCAAACTGACTGCCACCCAGGACTCCATTTATCTCAACCCGCGCCTCTTCGCGCGGATCAAAACCATCTATGAGCAGCGAGCCACGCTGCATCTCGATCCCGAGTCGCTGCGCCTGCTCGAGTACCAGTACCAGGAATTCGTGAAAGCCGGGGCACTGCTTTCCGATGCCGACAAGGCAAAGCTGAAGAAAATCGACGAACAAGACTCGACTCTCGAAGCCGAATTCATGAATAAGCTCCTCGCCGCCACCAAGGCCGGCGCCTACTTCACCACCAATCCTGCGGCGCTCGCCGGCCTCAGCCCCGCACAGATGGACACCGCCGCCGAGGACGCCAAAAATCGCGGCGAAAAGGGCTGGCTGCTGCCGCTCCAGAACACCACTCAGCAGCCCGATCTGACTTTCCTTACTGACCGCGGCACCCGCAAAGCGCTCTTCGAAGATTCCTGGAACCGCTGCGAGCGCGGCGATGCCAACGATACGCGCTCCATCATTTCGCAACTC
Source organism: Acidobacteriaceae bacterium (assembly GCA_030038435.1). Classification (GTDB taxonomy): domain Bacteria; phylum Acidobacteriota; class Terriglobia; order Terriglobales; family Acidobacteriaceae; genus Telmatobacter. The sequence continues at coordinate 6,470 of JASHOY010000501.1, forward strand.
GCCAAGCTCCGCGCGGAAAAGGCCGCTCTGCTCGGCTACCCCAATTACGCCGCGTGGAATCTCACCGACCAGATGGCGAAGACTCCGCAAACCGCCATCCACTTCCTCAAAGAACTCGTTCCCGCCGCTACCGCCAAAGCCGCCAGCGAAGCCAAAGACATCCAGGCCCTCATCGACAAGCAGCACGGCGGCTTCAATCTCCAGCCCTGGGATTGGGAGTTCTACTCCGAGCAGGTGCGCAAGGCGAAATATGACTTCGACGAGAACCAGGTAAAACAGTATTTCGAATTGAACAACGTTCTGAACGACGGCGTCTTTTATGCCGCTCATCAGCTCTATGGAATCACCTTCAAGGAACTGCACGACATCCCCGTGTGGCAGCCCGACGTCCGCGTCTTCGAGGTCTACGATGCGGACGGCAAGCCCCTCGCGCTCTTCTACTGCGACTATTTCAAGCGCGACAACAAATCCGGCGGCGCGTGGATGGATAACCTCGTAACCCAATCGAAGCTGCTGGGCACGCTTCCCGTCGTCTACAACGTCGCCAACTTCACCAAGCCCGCGCCGGGTCAGCCGGCGTTGCTCAGCTTTGATGACGTCACCACCATGTTTCACGAGTTCGGCCATGCCCTCAACGCCATGTTTGCCGACACCGAATATCCAAGTCTCTCGGGAACCAACACTCCGCGTGACTGGGTGGAGTTCCCCTCGCAATTCAACGAACACTGGGCCAGCTATCCGCAGGTTTTCGAGCACTACGCCCGCAATTACAAAACCGGCGCTCCCATGCCCGCCGCGCTCCGCGCCAAATTGCTGGCGTCGCAAACTTTCGATCAGGGCTACGCGCTCACCGAACTCCTCGCCGCCGCGGAACTCGACCTGCAGTGGCACACGCTCCCGGCCAGCGCTCCGCTGCAGAATCCCGATGCCTTCGAGACCGAGGCCCTTAAGCGAACGCACCTCGACATCAGCTACGTACCGCCGCGCTACCGCTCCACTTACTTCCTCCACATCTGGGTCAACGGCTACCAGGCCGGCTATTACGCCTACATGTGGACCGAGATGCTCGACGATGACGCCTACCAGTGGTTCCTCAATCACGGCGGCATGACCCGCGCCAACGGCGACCGCTTCCGCCAGATGATTCTCTCCCGCGGCAACACCGAGGACCTCGCCAAAATGTACAGCACCTGGCTCGGCGCGCAGCCCAGCATCGGGCCGATGCTCAAATTCCGCGGACTGACCGCGGCGGCCGCTTCAAACTGAAGGCATTGCGTCGGTGCCCATCTTTTCCGGGACTCTTGCGAAAAGGATGGGAAACCTCTGGCCTCGCAACCGCCTCACTATAATGCAAAGCTATGAGCGAGCCGGCCGCGCAAAAGATCGAAAAGCTGCGGGAGGAAATCCGCCGCCATGAGCATCTTTATTACGTCCTCGACACCCCCGAGATCAGCGACGCCCAATTCGATGCACTGATGAACGAGCTCAAGCGGCTCGAGGCGGACCACCCCGAACTGGTTACGCCCGACTCGCCCACGCAGCGCGTCGGCGGCAAACCGGCCGAGGGCTTCCGCAAAGCTTCGCACTCGCGCCCCATGCTCTCGCTCGACAATGCCTATTCCGCCGAGGAACTGGCCGACTGGGACCGCCGCGTCCACGAGCTCGCCGGCAATCTTCCCGTCGAATACGCCGCTGAGCTGAAGCTCGACGGCCTCAGCGTGGCGCTCACTTACGCGCCCGCAAGCGATGGCGGCGCGCGCCTCTTGATGGGGCTGACGCGCGGCGACGGCGCCACCGGCGAAGACGTCACCACCAACATCCGCACCATCCGCAGCGTCCCAATTTCTATCCACGCGGATCACCTTCAAAAAGCCCGCCTCCCGCAGGGACAGGGATTTGAAGTCCGAGGCGAAGCCGTCATGCCCGAAGCTGCCTTCGAGCGCCTCAATGAAGAACGCGAGCGGCAGGGATTGCCGCCGGCGGTCAATCCGCGCAACGCCGCCGCAGGCACCCTGCGCACGCTGGAACCGGGCATCGTCGCCGCCCGCGGCCTCGTCTTCTATGGCTATTTCCTGCTCACCAGCGGCGAATATTGGCCGCAGGGCCAAACGGCTACACTCGACGCGCTCACCGCACTCGGCTTCCGCGTCAATCCTCATCGCGGGCGCGTGCGCACCGTCGATGAAATGATCAAATTTATCGAGAAGGCCGAAGCCGATCGCGCCACTCTCGGCTACGAAATCGACGGCGTGGTGTTTAAAGTCGACGCGTACGCGACGCAGCGCCGGCTAGGCTACACCGGCCGCGCCCCGCGCTGGGCCATCGCCTACAAATTCTCGGCGCAGCAAGCCATCACCAGGCTCGAAGACATCATGATCACCGTGGGCCGCAGCGGCAAGCTCACGCCCACCGCCATGCTCACGCCGGTCTTCGTCGGCGGCGTAACCGTGAGCCGTGCCACGCTGCACAACGCCGACTTCATCGAGCGCCTCGGCCTGCTCATCGGCGACTCGGTCAAAGTCGAGCGCGGCGGCGACGTCATTCCCAAGGTCGTGGAAGTGGTCCAGGACGCCGCCCATCCCCGCGGCACGCACAAATTCCACTTCCCCAAAAACTGCCCGGCCTGCGGCAACGCCGTAGTTCGCGAAGAAGGCGAAGCCGACTACCGCTGCGTCAACGCCGATTGCCCCGCCAAGCTCCGCGAAACCCTGCTTCACTTCGGCCACCGCGAAGTCATGAACATCGAAGGCCTGGGCGAAGCCGCGGTGCAGCAGCTACTCGATCGCGGACTGGTCCACAGCGTCGCCGACCTGTATTCGCTGACAGAAGAGCAGCTCGTCGATCTCGAACGCTTCGCGGAAAAATCAGCGCGCACCCTCCTCAATGAAATTGAGCGCTCCAGGAAAGCCGGCCTCGCCCGTGTGCTCATGGGCCTGGGCATCCGCTTCGTCGGCGAGCGAACCGCCGAGCTGCTTGCCCAGGAATTCGGCTCCATCGACGCCATCATGGCCGCCGGCGCCGAAGAACTGGAGCGCGTGGAAGAAGTGGGCCCGCGCATTTCTGAAGCTATCCTCGACTTCTTCTCGCGGCCGGCTAATCGCACGCTTGTCGAGTCTCTCAAAAATGCGGGCGTCGATATGACCGCCGAAAAGAAGCAGCGCTCCGACAAGCTCGCCGGCCTCACTTTCGTCCTTACCGGCACGCTGCCCACCCTGACGCGCGTCGAAGCCAAGCAAAGAATCGAGTCCGCCGGGGCCAAAGTCTCGGGTTCGGTAAGCAAAAAGACCAGCTACGTAGTCGCCGGCGAAGAAGCGGGCTCCAAGCTCGACAAGGCTCACGAACTTAAAATCCCGGTGCTCGATGAACCCGGCCTGCTTCAAATGCTCGAAGATCCCTCCACCGCACAAAAATAGGCGCATTCGTCATCTACCGGGATGAACAGCCATCAAATCCAATGCAGCTAAGTCGAGATCCTCCCACGCACAAAAGGCTCCGGCGGATCCGATGATCCCGTCTCCGGTGGCCTGCCTCAGATGGGGAGAAGTAATGTCTCCCGCGCCGTAAGCGACTGCGGGCAGATATAATGCCGGAAAATACGTTTTAAGCGCCTATTGCGAATTTCAACGCCACGGGCGAAAAGTGCAGGCAATGGGAAAAGAGCGGGCAGCGAAAGATTTGAGGTGCGGCTGGCGGACCCAAAAGAGATCAAGGCTTCGATCGATTTTCCCATTGGCTGGGACTCTGCTGTTGGCGATTGCCGCCCGGCTCGGCGCTCAGACTGTTTCGGCGCCCGCAGCAACGGCGTCCACAGCAACATGGACCGGCACTGTACTGACAACCGCC
>JASHOY010000502.1 GCA_030038435.1 Acidobacteriaceae bacterium
GCCCACAGGATCAACATTGGAGCCCACCGCGGCTCTGTGCTATATTTTTCAAGGTGCAACAGGGGATTTTTCCACCCGGAGACCTGGTGTTGGAATACTCTATTGCGCCTCCAATCCGTGGGGACGCGTAGCTCAACTGGCAGAGCATTCGGCTCTTAACCGACAGGTTGTAGGTTCGATTCCTACCGCGTCCACCAATAGAATCAACTAGTTAAGCAAACCTCCTTCCTTCAACTTGGGAAAGGTTGGGAAAGGTTCTTCAGAAACCACCCCTTCCGTGGCCGCCTTCGGTCGCCGTCCCGTTCGTCCCAACTTCTCCACGGCCGGCATCCACCCTGCGAGGACAGCGTGCGCGCGGGAGTTGACCGCCCGCAACACACTCTCGTCGATGGGCTGCATGTACACGTTCCCGGTCGTCGTGATGCTGGCGTGGCGCAGCGCGCCTTGCGCATCTTTGAGCGTGCCGTGATGCTGCAAGTCGGTTCCCATGGTCCGCCGCATCACCTGAAACGTGACGAGACGGTCCGGGATGCCGAGCCTGCGTGCGATGGGGCGAATCCGCGATTCGAGGAAGTTCCTGCTCGAACGCGGAACGACCTCGCCCTTGCGCTTACGCCGTCCGAACGTAGGGAAGATCAGCGCCTCGGGCGAAGCATCCGAGGTTAGACGTTTCCAGGCGTCGAGGACAGGCCGCACCGGTTCTGGTACCGGGATGGGCGCCTTGCTCGCCTTCGTCTTCAATCGCCCGGGATAGAGCGCCCCGTCGTACGCCGTGCCGTAGGGAACGAGCGACTCCCCGGTCCAGGACTTCCACTGCAGCCCGAACACCTCGCTGGCGCGTGGGCCACAGAAGATGCCCACATAGAGCAGGAAGAGGTCGTGCAGGTCCTCCACCGCCCCGAGCAACGCCAGAATCTGGTCGCGGCTCATCACCGGCTTTTCGGCCGGCATGGTCAACGGCAGAACCACATCTTCTGCGGGATCTTCCACCAGATACTTCTGCTTCCGCGCCAGGCGAAGAATGGCGCGAACGTTGGTGAAAGCCTGGTGAACCACCGATTCAGAGTATTTCTCGGCAAGCAGGTTCAGATAGACCTGAATCTCAAAAGTGTTCAGATCGCGTAGAGGAACATGGCCAAAACGCGAGATCAGGTAATGCTCGATGGCATAGCGGTTTGTGTGCCGGTAAGCCGGACTCCACCGCCCCAGCCGCATGGGAACATACCGCTCGCGGGAGAACCAGGCGAACGTCACCGAGTCGTCCGGCCCTAGCGCCGCGGGTCTTCCCGGAACAGAGGTTTCTTTCAGGATGATCTCTTCGAGCATCTGCATGGCCCTCGTTTTGGGTACTCCTGCCTTGGGACAAATCGGAACATTGTGCTGTTTCGTTACCTCCTTTCCGTTGCAGTCACGCTGGTAGAGCATGAACCGTCCGTACCACATCTGGGGCCTGGTTCCACGTACATAGACCGTGCCCCGCTGATATTTGATCCTCACTGCTGTTCTCCATTTCTGGTTCGTACTCCTGGCCGTGGAGAACGGTTCTATTGAACCACGTTTTCAAAGGCGTTTCGAGTCGTTTTTTGCGGCCAACTGCGCGACAAACGCCTGCACGTCGGGCCAGCGGAAGCGCACCAGGGGACCGAGCTTGAAGGCGCGGATACGGGGCTGGCGACGCGTGGCGTGGTCGCGCAGCCAGCGCTCGGAGACGCCCAGCCGGACAGCGACCTCGCGCGCCGAGTACAGGCGCTCATCGATGCTGAGAGGCTGAACCGAACCGGGGGAGTTCTCTACCAGACGGGAGGGAGCGGTTACAGGGGAAGAGTTGGGCATGATGCTCCTCAGGGCACAGCGAATGTGCTTGAGGAAAACGTACAGCGCGCCGAGCCCAGAAAAGGTGGAGGAATTTTCCACGACATGTCCAAAATGGATTAGTCGATGTCCGTACTAAATGCAACTAAAGTTGCATTTAGTAGCACTATATGAAAGTATGGTTTCGTATGGTCACGCGCCACTATTGGATCGACCGAATCGAAAAAGCATGGGGAAAACGTTCCGTTCTCTGGCTGTCCGGAGTGCGGAGAGCAGGCAAGACCTGCCTTTGTCAAAGTCTCCCCAAGATTGAATACTTCGACTGCGAGTTGCCCCGCACCCGGCGCATGATGGCGGACCCGGAAGGTTTTCTCGAAAGTCTCCGCGGCAAGCGAATCGTTCTCGACGAGATTCACCGCCTGGACAATCCTTCCGAACTCCTGAAGATTGCGGCAGACCATTTCCCAAACATCCACATTGTTGCCACCGGCTCTTCTACTCTCGGCGCTTCGAGTAAGTTCAGGGACACGCTGGCCGGACGCAAATGCGACCTGTGGCTCACCCCGATGTGCCTCCGCGACCTGGCAGATGCCAAGCAAACCGATTTGAAGCACCGTCTGCTGCGCGGTGGTCTCCCCCCATTCTTTCTTGTCAAAAACCTGGAGGAGCGCGATTTTCAGGAATGGACGGATGCGTTTTGGGCAAAAGACATTCAGGAGTTGTTCCGTCTGGAACGGCGGGATTCCTTTCAGAAATTTACCGAACTCATTCTGATGCAGAGCGGTGGGATCTTCGAGGCGACGCGATTCGCCACGCCCTGTGAGGTGAGCCGTCCTACGATTGCCAACTACCTCCGCCTTCTGGAGGCAACCTTCGTGGCTCATGTGATTCGCCCATTCAGCGCCCGCCGCCCCACGGAAATCGTATCCGCCCCCAAGGTCTATGCCTTCGACACTGGTTTTATCTGTTACTACCGGGGCTGGCAGCAATTGCGGGAGGAGGACCTCGGCATCTTATGGGAACATTTCGTGCTCAATGAAATGATGGCCCATCTGCAGAGCCGCGAAATCGGGTACTGGCGAGACAAGCGCGGACATGAGATTGACTTCGTTCTGGCCGCGCGACGGAAGAGTCCTATTGCGATTGAATGCAAGTGGTCCGCGGATGGCTTCTCCCCGATCAATCTGGCGGCATTCCGAACGCAACACCCGCAGGGAGAGAATGTCGTTCTGGCGGCAGACATAACTCGACCCTTTGCGCGCAGCTACGGCGCTCTCCCTGTACGGTTTGAGAACCTGGCATCGTTCATCGATGAGCTAAAGCTGGAAAACCGTTCTTGACGCTTTGTATCACAGGGTGTCTCCCAACCGGACCGATTCCAGCGTTACTCCAGATGCTCCGAACTGGACAATACCTGGACTTTGCCGAGCACCTTCAGTTCCATGACCTCGATGCCCGGCCGACGATTCCGCAGGTAAGCGAGCACTTCCTCAATGCTGAGAGCGGCGAACATCTCTGTTGAGACAGCCGTTGCCTCCTCTCCTTCAGTACTTTCCATGCCCTTGACCTCAATCAGGAGGGCCTTGGCCGGATGGGTCTGGTCTGAGAGAGAGCCGGCGCCAAATTCCTTGCTCTTTGCCATAAAAGTTCCTTGTCCAGTAAAAGCTCAATGCTGCCCGGCAGCAATACCCCATTTAGAGCAGCCGCGCAGAGGCTTCGATCAAACAAAAACCGCCGATTTCGACGAAGCAGTACAAAGAATAATACCTCCGTTATACAGTGAGGTAGTACCATAAACGCAGGTGGCCAAAAGGGAGCACATTCCTTCCCGGCGCACCGGCAAGACCCCACTTGGAGCGAAGGTGTTTTCCTATTACACGCAGGACGAACGTAAGCTCTTGGAGAAGGCGGCAAAAGCGGAACGCCGCAGCCTCAGCAGCTTTGTCGCCTTGGCAGCTCTTGAACGGGCGCAGCGGATACTTGCCGGAAAATAAGCGCCTATCAAATCGGCCACTGTTTCGCAGTTTCATAATACTACCGTTATCTAGTGCGCGCGCATGAGATGCCTTAAAGGACACGGAGAAACGCTGGGCTCCGGGTTGACCGGTTCAATCTCGCTCCTTTCATTTTTCGTTGTTCGCCAAACCGAACACTTAACCCAACGATAGCGGCAAGCATGGGGAAATGGCAATATCATTCCCCGTCCGGCTTGGCCGCCGCCTGAGCGAATTGAGGGAAAAGCACGGCTTGTCTCAGACCCAACTGGCAGACATGGCGGGGATTGGAAGGGCGCACCTGAGCCAGATTGAAAACGGCGCGGTTGCAGCACGGGTGGATACACTTTACGCCGTCGCACAGGCGCTTGATTTGAAGATGGAAGAGCTATTTAAAGGATTTTGAAACAGGGTATATCGAAGACCCATAGAAAACCCGCCTGCCACCGCAGGCGGTGGGAAGAAAGTGGCTCGATCGCGGGTCGCGGCGAAACGCACCGATCCGCGCGAGCGGATGCTGTATCACAAAACTACGCACCGGTTTACGCAGAGGCTCTGAAGGCCGCGCTTGAGACGGGCTTTGACGAGGTGCTTTTCCTGACCGCACGCGGCGAAGTGACGGAGGGTGCAATCAGTAACATCATTATGGTGAAGGACGGGCGGTGGTTTTTCGCCGCTGGTGGAATGCGGACTGCTCGCCGGAGTCTTTCGGCGGCATTTGTTGGAGGCGCGGGTGGGAGTCGAGGAGCGGCTGCTCCGGCTGGTGGATTTGCAGAGTGCGGATGCGGTTTACATTTGGAACGCGGTGCGAGGGCTGCGGCCAGCCACAATTGAGCCGACCGAAGTTGCACAGGGAGTGTAGAACGTGACCCGTCGCCGTGAACCGATCGAGAGTGCAATTGAATCGGCTCTTCAGCCTGGGCATTTCATTCCCTGGAACGGGGAGAGTGCGTTCGTAGCTGGTTTGGAGGAAGTCAAGCGTGACGTCGCCGCACTAGAGAGTTTCTAATTTAAGTGTATACATTTATGCGATAATCTTCCTGTCCCTCGAAGGGAGGGCCTGGATGCAATCGTATTCGCAGGATTTGCGTGATCGTGTGCTTCGAGCTCTGGCCCGTGGGGATCGCCCTTCAGCGGTGGCACGGCGCTTTGAGGTCAGCCGCTTCTACGTTTATCAAGTGCGGGACCGGGAGCACGAGACCGGTGTGCGGAGCAGTTTTCAGATAGGTGGCCATCGCCGATCCCGGTTAACGGAAGCGGAGCCGGTTTTGCGCCGCTGGATTGCAGCCGAACCTGGGCTGACTTTGGAGGAGTTGCGAGAGCGGCTGGCGTTGCAGGGTATAGCGACCAAAATTGGCGCTCTTTGGCACCAGTTGAACAAGTGGGATCTGACCTTCAAAAAAAACGCTGCACGCCAGCGAGCAAGAGCGCGAGGACATGCAGGCGGCGCGGCGCGCATGGAGTGAAGCGCAGCCGGGGATGGACGTCGAGAAGCTTGTATTTATTGATGAGACCTGGGCCACGACCAACATGACGCGAAGCCATGGCCGTTCCCCCAGAGGCGCTCGATGCATTGGCTCGGCGCCCCTGGGCGATTGGCAGACGACGACCTTTGTCGCTGGCCTGCGCCGCCATCAACTGACCGCTCCCATGGTTGTGGATGGACCCATGGATGGCGAACTGTTCGTGGCTTGGGTTGAGCAGTTCCTGTGCCCCACACTTCACCAGGGCGACGTCGTGATCCTCGACAATCTCAGCAGTCACAAAGTGGATGGAGTTCAGCAAGCCATCGAGCTGGCCGGTGCAACCGTGCTTTATCTGCCACCCTATTCGCCCGATCTGAACCCCATCGAGAAGTTCTTTTCCAAACTCAAAACACTGCTCCGAAAAGCAGCCAAACGATCCACCGAAGAACTATGGCAGCAGATTGGCAAACTACTCCTCACGGTCCCGCCAAGCGAGTGCGACAACTACTTCGCTTCCTCAGGGTATGTCAGCACTTAAATTGAAAACGCTCTAACGGTGAGCGATCCCCTGCGTGCCGCCCGCCTGTATGAAGCCTTCATCGCAGCTTGTTATCTGAAGGCCGACGAAATCGATTCCGAGTGGGAATTCGGCCGTTTTATCGGAGAACTTGCCAGTGGATGGATTCGGGCGCGGCAGGCGGGTCACGCTGACGCTGGAGGAACGGCCAGGACACTTTTGTCATGGATCGACCGTGACGATTATGGATTCTTCAACGACCTCGGCTCGGAAGCGGCCAAGGTTTTGGACCGCGCTGGGCTGGCAGCCTTCGAGCGGGAAGTGCAGGCTCGCTTTGAGAAAGCCAGCGCGAAGCGGAGGGATCAATCCGGCGATCACTACAGCGACCCGTGGGCCCAGATTCTCAAGTCGATCTACCAGCAGCAGCACAGCGTAGAGAAATATCTCGGCGTGACCGAACGGACCGGGCTTTCGCCGGCTGACTGCGCGGCCGTCGCTTCAATGTTCGAGGCCAAGCGCGAGCTCAACGATGCGCTCGGCTGGATCGAGCGCGGCCTCGCGATGCAGGATGCTCAACCCTTCCAATCCGACGGTGGACACAATCTTGCCGGGATGCGTCGCACCCTGCTCAAGAAGCTGGGGCGTGGACAGGAAGCATTGGACTCAGCTTGGGTGGAATTCGAGAAACGCCCCGGCGTGTTTGCCTATGAAGAACTCATGCGCTATGTTTCGAAGCCCGATCGCGCTGGCTGGCACGAAAAGACGATGGCGGCGGCTGAGCGAGGCAATTTGGGGTCGTTCATTGATTTGTGTGTTAAGGCGAAAGAAACCCGGCGGCTGGCGGAATGCTTGGAACATACCAGTGATCGTGAACTGGAAGGGCAGAGTCATTACGTGACCGAGCCGGCGGCAACGGCTCTTGCCAAAGCGCATCCCGCTGTGGCGGCAAGGGTCTTTCGTGCTCTCTGCATGCGCACTTTGAAGGCCGCCAAAAGCAAGTATTACGACGCGGCGCTCGCGCACCTCGAAGAAGCGCGCCGCTGCTACCTGGCCGCCGGCCTTGAGCAGCAGTGGGAAGCCCTGGCGCTTGAGATTCGTCGGGATCATTACCGGAAGTCCAAGCTTCATGCCCGGCTTCAACGCGATCATTGCGGGCAAAAGAGCCCGCGTGGAGCCGACTTTCCTCGATCGGGCGCGCTGGCGGTGGGCGAGTAAAGCGAAAGAGTAACCTACTCGTTCACACAGCACGAACCCGGCGCGCGGATTTGCTGCGCACGGACTTCGCCGGCCGCGATTCTGTGGTTTGGGCCGCTGGTGCGGGTGAAAGCGCTGTCCCATTGCCGTTACTCGGCATCCCGTTCCGCCGGAGAGCCTGCCAGCGTTTTCGTTGTGCCTCTGCGATGCGCTTTTGCTCCGCCGCTGTGAGCTTTTTGCGCTTTGAGCCGGCAGATTTGCGGGAAGCCGCGGGCGCCGCTTCTGGCCTATTTGCGGCGTCCGCACGAACCATCTTCTCTCTTTCAGGCGTGGCGGACTTTCTCCCGCCCGTCAATTTGGCCGGGGTTCTGTGCGAGCCATTGCCATTTTCCGCGCCGGTTTCCAATTCGATGCCGAAGACATCGGCCAATTGGGCGGCTGCGATCGTCTTCCCGCCGGCGTCTTTCAGCTTCGCGGCAGGACGGCCTGCTTGCCCGATCAATTCTAAGTGATCCACCTGCCGCAGCTTGAAGAGAAGATCCGGCTGCTGATCGAGGCGGTTGCCAACCCCGTAAAGCGTGGCGGCGACATGCTTGCACATTCCGGCCCAGTCAGGGCAGGAACAGGACATTTCGATTTCTGCAGGCGCTGGAAACAGACCACTGTTGCGGTTGGTGACGATGGCCATGACGCTGGTCGAGAGCCGGCCTTGCAGAAGCTCCACCACGGAGCCGATCCCCGCGCCGCACTGCTGCTTGAGCCTCTTCCAGCGTGCCGCGGCCAGAGGCCGAATGCGGATGGAGATGCGGTAGAGGCTCGAGCCGCTGACCATTGAGGTGATCTTGCCCGGTTCGATCTGAAGATCGACGACAGAGCCATTGCGCACGTAAGTGCGGCCGCGCGGCAGCCGGTTCGAGAAATCGCTGTACGATTCCAGGTTGTCGCACCAGGCTTTTCCCCAGAAAGTGGTAGCGATGATGCGGCCGGCAATCTCGACAGGCAGGACCTGCTTGCCCTTGGCCGCCAACCGACGAACCTCGCGCAAGGCATTGACCCGCCGCTGCGCCACGGGAACATATGGGCGATAATCCCAGCCCCAACCCCAGCCCATGGAAAACCTCGTTATGAGATTTCTACATCCTTCAGCTACAGCACGCTATGAGGAAATCGCGGCCGAAATTACGGCGGCCGGCATTCGGCTTGCATTCGGCACGCAAGAAAAGTCATCCTGAATGAATATGGCTGTCGATCTCGTGCAGATTCGCACCCTCGCCCAGGCAAAGGAAGACGAGAACTGGAGATTTCGGAAATTTTTGAAAGCAGACTGCAATCTTGATGAGGATGAGATCGACGAGCGTGTCTTTCGAATCACGCGGCGGGTGTGGTCCCGCATCGATTGCACGGCTTGCGCGAATTGTTGCCGCGAAATGAAGCCGTCGTTCAGCCAGGAGGACGTGGAGCGGATCGCCGTCCGCCTTGGCTTGGATCCCAAGTCGTTGAACGACGCCTACCTGGAACGGAACGAGCCTCTCGAAGAGAATCCGTGGCAGACGCGCACCACGCCTTGCCCGTTCCTGAAGGACAACCGGTGCAGCATCTATGAAGATCGTCCCAGCGATTGCAGCGGCTATCCGCACCTCTACAAAACTGAATTCACTTCGCGCACGATGGGCGTGATTGAACGGACATTCACTTGCCCGATCGTGTACGAAACGATGGAAGAATTGAAGAAATCCACGGGCTTCTTCCGCCGCCGGCGCTGAGGAATCGGGGTCACGCCTCAGTCGCCTTGCCGATGTCCAGCGCCACGAAACGCAACAACTCGTCGGTGCTCAATTCCGTGAGCAGCGTTTCTCCTCCGCCTTCGAGCAGATCGCGCGCGAGGCCAGATTTTTGAGAGATCAGTTCGTGGATTTTATCTTCCACCGTGCCGCGGCAGATGAATTTGTGAACCAGCACGTTGCGCTTCTGGCCGATGCGGAAGGCACGATCCGTGGCCTGGTTCTCGACGGCGGGGTTCCACCAGCGATCGAAGTGGATCACCTGCGAGGCCGCGGTTAGGTTCAATCCTGTGCCGCCGGCCTTCAGCGAAAGAACGAAAAACGGCGGGCCATCGTCGCGTTGAAAAGCTTCCACAATCTCACGGCGCTTGGCTACCGCCGTTTCGCCGTGCAAAACCAGGCCCGCACGCCCGAATACGCGGGCCAGAAAGTCGGCCAGTGGCGCCGTCATCTCGCGAAATTGCGTGAAGACTAGCGCTCTTTCTTGGCGCTCGGAGAGTTCCTCGCAGATTTCCCTGAGGCGTGTGAACTTTCCACTCTCTTCCGGCTCGTAGCCGTTGTCGCCGGTCCACTGCGACGGATGGTTGCAGATCTGTTTCAGGCGCACGAGAGAAGCGAGCACGATTCCGCGGCGTCGGATTCCGTCGGTTTGATCTACGGCCGCGGCCAATTCTCGCACTGCCTGTTCGTAAAGTGCAGCCTGCCGTCGGCTCAATCCGCAGTAGGCGTTTACTTCGGTTTTTTCCGGCAGATCGGCGATCACGCGTTTGTCGGTTTTGAGGCGGCGAAGAATATACGGCTGGACCAACGCACGCAGCGGACCGTAGGGATTCGATCCACCTGCCCCTGCTCCATCCGCCGTCAGTTGTTTTGCGAAACGGCCAAAGGCTTGGGCGCCGCCAAGCAGGCCGGGGTTAAGGAAGTCGAAGATCGACCACAGATCGGACAAGCGGTTCTCGACCGGCGTGCCGGTCAGAGCGATGCGCGCCTTGGCGCGAAGTCCTTTCGCCGCCCGGCTCTGGCGTGTGCCGGCGTTGCGGATTGCCTGCGCCTCGTCAAGAATGACCAACTGCCAATCGCGCTCGCGCAGCCATTCCAGCCGCGTCAGCATCGTGTAGGTGGTGATCACGAGGTTGCATCGCATCGTCGCGTCACTGGTTTCGATGGCCCCTTCCGAGGGATGTGCGATGAGCACCCGAAGCGACGGCCCAAAGCGTTCGAGCTCAGCTTTCCAGTTGGCGATGAGGGATGCCGGGACCACCAGCAGGCTGGGCAACGGGCCTTCTTGACGTGCGGCCTCCGCTTTCAGGTGCAGAAGCAATCCGATGACCTGCACGGTCTTGCCCAGACCCATGTCGTCAGCCAGACACGCGCCCAAGCCAAGACTGGTAAGAAACCGCAGCCAGTGAACTCCAGTCTTTTGATAGGGGCGCAAGTCGCCGCGTAGGTTGGGAGGAACGACGGCGCGCTCGGCTTGAGGTTCGCGAAGTTGACCGAGTATTTTATCGAGTTCTTTTCCGGCCGATAGTCCCACCCACTCCCGCGCCGCTTCGGCTGGCGCGGGCGCTCCGTCCGGGCCAAGATTGACTCCCGCCAGCAGGCGCATTCCTTCAAAAAACGAAAGACCGCCGTCGCGGGCCTCGCGCTCCACCTTCTTCCAATGCTTCAACGCCTCGGCCAGCTTCTCCCGGTCCACCTCCACCCACTTGCCGCGCAACAGAACCAGGCCGCCCTCGGAGCCGAGGATCTGCCGTAGTTCGTCATCATTGAGCGGCTCTCCGTCCAAAACAGCCCGCACCTTGAAGTCGAGCAGCGCTTCCACGCCCAGCTTGCCCTTGGCTTGTTCTCCAATCTTTACGCTCACAACCGGCCGCGGCGGACGCGCCGCCCGCCACCAATCAGGCACGCGAACGATCAGGCCGCTCGACTCCAGCGCCGGAGTGGATTGCAAGAATCGATAGGCCTCTTTGGGCGTCCAGGCCAGGGGGTGGTAGATTCCGCCCGAATCGACAAGCTCTTTCACCCACGCGACGGATTCGCTCGCTTGTTGGATGGGTTGGAGCAAAGCGAGCAGCGCCGTCCTGTTCCCGGCGCCGGAGTATTCCCCGAGGGCGCGGTTTAGAGGTAAGTGCTGCACTTTGCCCTGCGCGGATAACCGCGTGGCGTAGGTGGCAAGAAACGCAAAGGGATACTCCGGATCGCGTTTGTTCTCGGCCAGGTGAAATGTCACGCGGCCGACTGTGCGCCAGGCCGGATTGAGCGCATGCAAATAATCCTGCGCGCTGTGTCCTGATTCGCGCACCCGTTGCCGCACCAAGCTGTCCAGCACTGACCACCATTCGCCAAGGCAGTCCGCGTTGAGGTACTCCAGCCCAGGCATCGGCGGAGCCGCCAATGCGATGGCCGCCAATTCCTCCTGGCTGGGCGAGGCTGTGACAGGCAACTCCGAAGCGCCTGTAATTCCCGGCGTATGGCAAAGGCGGGTCAAATAGCAGCAGGCAAAATCGCGGGCCCAGGCCAATTCCGGTGGCAATGACGTAGTGAGTTCGCGGGTCGCCAGGTGCACCAGGCCGTTAGCCTGCGATTCGGCAAAAGCTTGCAGGATACGTTCGGAGAGTGGATCGTTCGGCGAGGCCAGTTCGGAAGGCACGGGCAAAACTAGCAGTTTTCTATGCGGGGAGATGGTAGCGGCTATACCCATGCGAGCTCGACTCTCTTACTGTAAACACAATAGAGCAACCCGCCAGGGAACCGGCGCGTGGCGCTTGGCGGCAGGACATTTCGCCTCTCATTCGACGGCTTCAACCCGGCCATATCCGCAGCATTCGGGAGCTCAATGTGTTTTCGCACGGTTAACATGTAGATGCTTCAGTTGAGGCCAAGACCGGATAGTGACGGATGTCAATGAGGGGTACAGTGAGATCGCTTCAATGAGGCCGGCGTCTCCCTCTGCACTGCAAGCTGCTGGCTTCAATGAGGCCGCGGTGAATTCACCGCGGAAACGCCAGGTGATCTTTTTATTACCGCGCCGGGCAATCAAGCTTCAATGAGGCCGCGGTGAATTCACCGCGGAAACCAAAAGCTGATTTTAGGAATCACTCCGATGGGCCGGGCTTCAATGAGGCCGCGGTGAATTCACCGCGGAAACGGCCACGCTGGAAAAACTATCTCATGGAGGCAGCAGGGCTTCAATGAGGCCGCGGTGAATTCACCGCGGAAACCAATGGCCCACGCCTTGCGCAGCGCCAGAAGCGCCGCTTCAATGAGGCCGCGGTGAATTCACCGCGGAAACGGCACGGACATCAATCCGCTTGCGGTCTATATCGCGCTTCAATGAGGCCGCGGTGAATTCACCGCGGAAACTAGCTACCTCAAGGATGGAGCGAACGCCGACGACT
>JASHOY010000503.1 GCA_030038435.1 Acidobacteriaceae bacterium
GACGCCGGAAGAGATCGCGGCCACCTTGGATGCACCGCTGGCTACGGTGAAGAGCCAGTTGCAGCGCGGTTTGAAGCTGCTGCGCGCCAAAGCCGGCAGCCACTTAAAGGAGTACGTGCGTGGAACCTGAAAGCACAGACGACTTCGAGCGCGACCTGCACACGGCGCTGGAACGGATACCCGCTCCGCCCGCACTGAAGCGCAAGCTGATGGAACGCAGGCAGGCGCGATATGTGGCGCGGCGGCGGCGGGTGGTCTGGTGGCAACGCATGGCAACCGCAGCAGCGTTGTTGTGTGTGCTGGCTGGCGCGTTGATGTGGCGTAGCGCCGAGCGTCGCCGCCAGGGCGAGGAAGCACGCCGCGAAGTGATTGTTGCCCTGCGCATCACCAGCCGCGCACTGAAGCAGATGGAGTCGCAACTCGCGGCTCACAACCAGAACCTGCTGAGCCGCGCTCAAATGGGGAAAAGCAACAACCAGGAGTGAGGAGCAGGAGTAAGGAGTAGGCCATGAAAATACGCATCGCAACATGGATCTTGGGCGCAGCGACCCTGGCCGCAGCGGCCTGGGCGCAGAGTTCACCGCTGCCGATACCGTCGCCTCTTGAAAAACAACTGGCCGCGCGCGCTTCCAACGTAACCGAGGTGACGCTGGGCAAGAACATGCTCGGCTTTGCCGCCAAGTTCATGGACGGCGACAACCGCGATGATGTTGCCGCGCGCCAGTTAATTGAAGGCCTCGACGGTATCTATGTCCGCGATTACGAATTCGACAAGCCGGGGCAATATTCGATGGCCGAAGTCGCGAGCCTGCGCAAGGCCTTTGAAACACCGGAATGGACGCCGATTGTGCGCTCGCGCGACCTCAAGAGCGGCGAGACCACTGACGTGATGATGAAGATGGTCAACGGCGAATCGCAGGGCATGTTCGTTCTCGACGCCGAGCCCAAGGAATTGTCGATTGTCCTGATCCTGGGGCCGATCCGCATGGACAAACTGGGCATGCTGAAGGGCCTCGGCGGCCTGGGCGAGCTGGATTCCCTGCCGAAATTGCAGCAGCGCGATCCTGAATCAAACGCCTCGGCAAAGCCTGGCGGCGCGAAAGGTGGCAAGCAATGAAACTCTGGCTGTGGCTTCCTCTCTGCATGGTGGTCGCGGTGGTGACACTGATGGCCATGGCTCCTCGCGGAAACGGTTTTGAGGGCGTGGTCAACTCCATCCAGAGCCAATATCACGTGCATGCCACACAAATCCCCATGATGGGACTGGTGAGCATCATGGCGCTCGGCGCCACGCATGGCGGCGTGGGCGACGTGCACGTGGCGCAGTTCGAGCATTTTCGCGGCCCTGTGGACGGCGACCAATTGAATCGCATGGTCCAGGAGAAACTCGGACAGGGCTGGGACAGGATGATCCGCGAGAAAAACGGCAGCGGACGTGAGCTGACACTGATTTTTTCCCGGCCCGAAGGGCGTCGCATGGGCCTCTTTGTGGTTGACCTCAATGGCCATGAGCTGGACGTCGTCCAGGTTTCCGTCGATCCCGATCATCTCAACGAAAGCATCACCCGATACGATCACCACGACCTCTCCGACTGAAAAATGCGCTTTTGCATACCTCTGGAAGTCTCCGCGAACTGGGCTAGACTTATTTGAGTGACCGCTCCTTTTTCGCCGGATAGATCCCCTTATCGCGGACGCCTTGCGCCTTCGCCCACAGGCTATCTGCACGTGGGACACGCGCGCACTTTCTGGATGGCAAGCCGGCGGGCGTGCGAGGCTGGCGGCACGCTGCTCATGCGCATGGAGGATCTTGATCCGGACCGCAGCCGCGCTGTTTACGCCCAAGCAGCGCTCGAAGATTTAAGGTGGCTTGGCATCCGCTGGCAAGAGGGGCCGGACCTCGGCGGCCCATTTGCGCCCTACGAGCAGAGCAGACGGCGCGCGGTATATCTGAGCTTGTGGCGCGAGCTTCTGCGGCGTGGGTCCATCTATCCTTGCCGCTGTTCGCGCAGAGACCTGGCCGGCGCCGTCTCTGCGCCGCATGAGGGCGGATCACCAGCAGGACGGGGTTCCGTGGAGAGCAACCCCCTCGATGATGAGCCGGTGTACCCGCGGACCTGCCGGAGACTCCAGGACAAAATCCCGGAAACACTTTCTTCCCTGGGACTCGACATTGATTCGCCCGATGGAATCAACTGGCGCTTCCGCGTACCTGACGGAGAAGCAGTTGAGTTCGTGGATACGAACCTTGGCCCGCAGAGCTTTGTCGCGGGAGTTGACTTCGGAGACTTTGTCGTGTGGCGCCGCGACGGTGTGCCCAGTTATCAGCTTGCCTGCGTAGCCGACGATGCCGCCATGGCCATTACGGAAGTGGTGCGCGGCGCCGACCTGCTCAAATCGACCTCGCGGCAGGTTCTTCTTTATCGTGCCCTGGGCCTGAAACCGCCGGCCTGGTACCACTGCGATCTGGTCGTCGACAAATCCGGCCGCCGCCTGGCCAAGCGCCATGACGCGCTCAGCATTCACGCCCTGCGCCAGCGCGGCCTCACGCCGGAGGAGGTGCTATCGGCGCAGGCAACATCGCCGATCGACACCTCCAAGTCATTTTGTTGATGACCCGGGGTGTCTTGGGGCTTCCATGGGGTGGGCTGAGCTACCGAAGGGTCGCACCCACGAAGCGCGGGAAGTAAATATTCATGTCCGTCGCCAGCCGCTCATCGCTGCCGTTGGCGGTATAGGTAATAACGAGATCGGCTCCTTGCAATTCGGAATGCGCTTTGGCTCCGTAGACGAACGCATTCGGCGTATTCGATTCCGGCGGCGTGTAGACAAACTGCGCCGCGCTCCACGGCCCTTCAAGGCGCGACGCGTGACGCAGCACGATCCTGGATGCGCCGAAGCCGCGGCCGCCGATCTTCTGCCCACTCACCTGCAGGAATCCGCCGCGAGAGTCGCGCTGCACACTGAACTCGCTGCCTGCGTCTGGGATGACGACTTCCCGCATGGCAGCATTCGCCATCCAACCGCGGCCTGTGCCGCACCACCATTGCGGCGCGTCAAGCCGGCCTTCCGCCACCTCCGCCGCCGGCCAGCGCAAGAGGTAGGCATCGTGGCTTACGTCGTTCAGCGCAAATGCATACACAAATCGCTCCTCACTCAGGACCGCCATCCCTATCAGCAGTTTCCCCCGGCTTTCAGGCCCAGTCAGCTCGCGGAGTTTCCATTGCCACGGCGGTTGGCCGGGATTGGGAACCAGGAATGCACTCCAGCCGACAGACTGAAATCCAAGCGAACGCTTGTCCGCATCGCGCGTTTCGCGCATGTAGAAAAGCAGCAGCCGATTTCCCAGGCGAATGCCCTGCATCGGCCAGAACCAGTCAGCGCCTTGCGAGGATACGAAAGATGAAGGTTCGCTGTGACGATGACCGGAAAAGAAGTGGATAGAAGCGTGCGCCGGATCATAGCCGTCTTCAATGGCCACGCTGTTGCGCACGAATGTAGCCTGCCGGCGCGTCTCTCCCGGTTTAGTGGCGATGAACGAGTCGCCGAACAGCCACAGCACCCGACCGTGTCCCAGATCGACGGAGAACGCTCCGTCGCCTCCCAGCCACAATGGATCGGACCGGAAGAGGCGGTCAGCCTGCGTCCACGGAGCGGCTTCAATCGCTGTCCGCCCGCTTTGCGCGGCGCAACGAGACGATTGGCAGGAACAAAGTCCGGCGGCGAGGAAAATTAGAATTGTGGAGATCGTTCCGCAGACGCAACGTGCCGGAGGCTGGCCCCGCTTTGGCATGGGAACAGTATCCTACACCGCAGACCGGGAAACCGGCGAACCGGATTCCTTCCCGGCTCGTCCCGTCGCTCGCTGGCCTTTCAGTGTCCCGGCTGCGGCTTGCCGCCCGTGGTCAGAGGAGACTTCGGGTTCCACTGCCGCGCCAGCTCCGGCGTCGACTTCACCTCGTCCGCCGGCGGATTCACCGCCTTCGCCGCTTCCACTCCGAAGAGGTAGCTGGGCCCGAACATGTTGCTGGTGAAGAACACCATCTTTGCGTCGGGAGAAAAGCGCACATTCGGTTCTTCGCGGTAGTACTGGTGCGCCATATTCACAAGGTGCTCGGCGTGAAACACTCCCGGCTGCCAGAAATCGGGCTGATTGAGCGCGCCATCGAGGGGAATCATCTCCGGGTGCAGCAGTTCGATCCACTCGCCATCGGTGGCGTGCGCTACCTGCCCCGGGTCGCCGCCGTCGTCGCAGAACAGCGTAGCGCCATGGTTCACATTGAAGTGAATGCCCCACGCATTGCGCGGCATATGATAGGCGACGCGCTGATGGGTTTTGAGGTTGTAGCCGGCGAGATAAAAGACCTGGCTCTTGGGGTACTGCCAGTCATACCAGATGGTTTCGCCGTCCAGTCCCCAGAACTCGTGGCCGGCAATTTCCATGGCCATGGTGCGGTGGTGAATCATCATGTTGTGCGTGCCGTCAGTATGAATCGTCCAGATGCGGTTCACTTTCTGCCAGGGTCCCTCGTGGCAATACATGAGCAGATCGGGATCGGTGGGTGAGAAGAGAAAGTGATTGAGCCAGGCGGTGGAGTGCAGCAGAATTTTGATCGTGCCCGGCTCTTCGCCGCCGGGGCCCGGTTCCAGGCGAATGGTGAAGAGCACCATGGGCAGGTGCGCGGCCAGGCGCCGCTCCATCATTTCGCCCTTGTCGAAAGGTTGAAAGTGCGGTCCCTGCGTGGCGCTGGCCACGCGGTTGTCGGGATGCTGCTGCGCCCCGCGCATGGCGGCGCCGTAGGCCTCGCCCCGGGGTCCGCCGACGATGTAAGCGCCGGCAGCCAGGGTCTCATCGGCATTCACCGTCACCACCATGTGGTTGCGGGGCAGATCGATGAGCTTGCGGATCTTTCCGGTATTGGTGTCGGCCTTGTAAACGGAGACGATATGGGTTTCAGGATTCATCTCCGTGTAGAAGACGCTGTCCGTCTTGTGGCCCACGACCATGGCGTGAACGCCGTACATGAAACGCGCGCGCGGGTTGCTCCCGACTCCCGGCGGCAGCGGCGGATTGGGCACCAGCAGCCGGGTCTGGCGGGTGGCCAGGTCGAGCACATGAATCCCGTCGGGCGCGGTGTAGATCATCTGCTTTTCGTCCGGGGTGTAGGCATTCACGTTGAAATAAAAGCCGCCCGAGTTGGGCTCGTTGCTGATCCGCCAGATGCGATGCCCCGTGTCTTTATCCACCCAGGTGCGCGGCGGCGCTGGCATGCCCGGCGCGGTTTGAGCCACGGCGGGGAGAGAAACGGCAGCGAAAACCATTGCGGCAAGCACGCGAAAACCCATGGGGAAGCTCCTTGAGAAAATGAGTGGAGAAGATGACGGCCGGCGATGCGGGAGCCGGCGGACAAAGACCCTTATACACCTCCACGCTATCGATTGGAAAATTGTTTGCGGTTGGAAACACGGGGTTGTCTGCGCGATGCAAGGCGCCAGCACTCGCCGCGGCGAAAGAAAGGGGCGGAAGAGTCCTGGCGGCGATCTTGAAGTGCCTTTTGCGGCCATGCGGCGATAGGATATGGTTTCTGAGGAAGAGCAAACCATGCGAACAGCGGAACTGATTGCGCCCCGGACCTTTCAGCTAGCCGAAATGGCCATTGAAGATCCCGGACCAGGGGAAGTGCAAGTTCGGGTTGAAGCGGTAGGGGTGTGCGGGTCCGATCTGCATGCCTATTCCGAGGGCGCAGTGGGCAGCATGCCCAATGTCTATCCCATGATTCTGGGCCACGAGCCCGCGGGCCGCATCGTGAAAACCGGTCCGGGCGTGACCGGATTGGCTGCAGGCGACCGGGGAGCGCTGGAGCCGGCGCTTTATTGCTATCACTGCGAGTTCTGCCTGAGCGGGCACCATAATGTGTGTGCGAATATCCGCTTTTTGAGCAATCCCAACTATCCGGGCTTTTTTCGCGAACTGGTGAATCTGCCGGTAGTGAATTTTGAACCCATCCCCCCAACCATGCCCTTTGCAATGGCGACTCTCGCCGAGCCCCTCGCCATCGCCATTCACTCCCTGCGCCTGGCGTCGATTCGCCCCGGCGAAACCGTGGCCGTGATCGGCGCCGGCCCCATCGGGCTATTGACCATCGCCGCGCTGCGAGCCGCCAAAGCGGGAAGGGTTTGGGCCGTAGAACCGCTGGCGCACCGGCGCGAACTGGCGCGCGGAATCGGCGCAGACGTCGCCCTCGATCCCGAAGAAGCCATCCGTGAAATCCTGCGCGACTCCGGGCAGCGCGGCGTTGATTGTGCAATTGATTGTGCCGCGGGGGAAAATACGACCAGCCAGGCGATCCAGTTAGCGCGCAACGCCGGCCGCGTGGCTCTGACCGGCATTCATTCCACTGCCGCGGTGTCGGTGGACGGCTCCTCGATGCGACGCAAGGAGCTGACGATTTTCAACGTCCGCCGTTCCAATCATGAGACCGAAGAAGCTCTGCAACTGCTTGAGGCCGAGCCCGGCTGGTTCGCTCCGCTGCTCACCCACTCGCGCGCCATCGATCGCATCGATGAGGCCTTCACCATCGCCAGCCAATATCAGGACGGCGTGGGAAAGATGATCGTCAGGCCGTAAGTTGGCCGGATTCGCTGGCAAACCAAAAGGCCGTATTTGCCTCAGCCCGGTAATTTCCAAAGCGATGAGGCACGGTGCCGGAATCCCTTGACGAATATGCTCACCGGCCTTGACGGTTTTTGTCTTCAGGCTGCGGCCTTTGCCTCGGCGCGCGTGAGGAAGGCTACCACTTCAGGGCCGAGGCGGCGGGCGCCGTCGAGTGGCGCCAGATGCCCGCAACCGGCAACCACGTGCAGTTCGGAGTAGGGAATGAGCTGGTGCATCTGTTGTCCCTGCTGAAGTGAGATGCACTCATCTTGTTCTCCCCAGCCAATGAAGACCGGCATTTTAAGTGTGGGCAGCAGCGTGTTGGTCACGTCCCGGGCGGTATACATTTCGTTGAGCGCGCGGCGAATCACCCAGCCCCTGGGGGCGCAGGCGCGCAGAATGCCGCGGGCAAGAAAGCCGGGAATGGGCATGGGATCGGGCTCCAGGATCCGGTGCAGACGTTCCAGTTCATCCGCAGTGGATGGAGTGAAGATCTGAGTATCCCATTTCGGATGAACGTGGAGGCCGGCCGAATCGAAGAGCATCAGGTGACGGACCAGCTCCGGGGCGCGAACGGCGATGAGCTGGGCGACCCATCCCCCCATGGACCAGCCGCCAAGCTCGACGCTGCGGTAGCCGAGGGCGCGGATAAAAGCGATCATCTGGTCGGCTTCATCGCGCACCGAGTAGGAGAAATCCTCCGGCGCTTCGCTTCGCCCGTAGCCCAGCAGGTCAGGCATGTATACACGGTAACCGGCCTTCACGAAGTAAGGAGCCAGCCCCCGCCAGTTCTCAGCGCGGCCGCCGAGCCCGTGCAGCAGCACTACCGGCGGCCCGGCAATGGGACCGCCAACGAGATAATGGAGCCGGTGGCCATTGACTGAGATCCTGCGGCTGCGGAAGCCGCGAAGCCAGATCCAGGCGCCGGTAAAGCCGTCATAGCAGGTGACCGGCCATTGCCAGAATCCCGCGCCGGCCGCAACCAGCAACGTCGCGCCGGAAAGAACCAGTGCAGCTTTGCGCCGGGTAGCAGTCAGAGCGCCTCCTTTTGTGTGGCAGGCCACAGCTTCGCCGCGCGCCGCCATCCCTGGTCGATCACCCGCGCCGTAATCGGGTCAATGCGAAGCGCGGAGTGGCTGCTCCACTCCGGCGGCGAAACCCAGCGCACCTCGGCGGCATCCGTAGCCGCACCGAGCGCCCCGCCCGTCACGCGGCAAAGATAGTCGGCGATGACATAGTGGTAACGGATGCGGTCGCCGTCGCGGTGGATCCGGTCGAGCAGTTCTATGAGCTCGGCGGGCTGGACGATGAGGCCGGTTTCTTCGCGCACTTCGCGAACCACGCCCTCGGTAAGCGATTCGCCCAGTTCCAGCGCGCCGCCCGGCAGCGACCAATGGTCCTTCAGCGGCTCGGTGCCGCGGCGCACCAGCAGCACACGGCCCCCGTCGACAATTACGGCGCCGACGGCGACCATCGGAGCGGTTGGATATTCCCGGCGCATCATGTTCCATCGTAAATGGTTGCGCGCAAAAGCCGGATTCAGCGGGTGGTCCGCCGGCGGCGCCTGATTGCATCCCTGGCGCGGGACTATCATCAAAAAGGAGAAACGGGGGACGGGATGGCGGAATTCGAGCTGCACATCGATGGCATGCATTGCGGGTCGTGCGTAAAACGGGTGACCCAGGCTCTGGCGGCAACTGAAGGCGTGGAAGTGAAGGAAGTGAACATCGGGTCGGCGCGGCTGAGTTCCAGCCAGGCGCCGGCCCCAATCGATGCGGCAGTTGCGGCGCTGGCCAAAGCCGGTTACAGCGCGCACCTGCAGGTCTGAGGGTAAGGGCAGAGGCAGAGAGTGGCTGCGAGCGGCACAGAATCGGTAACCTTGCCGGTGCTGGGCATGACCTGCGCATCGTGCCAGCACCATGTGGAAGAAGCGTTGCGTGCGACGCAAGGCGTCGAGTCGGCGCGCGTCGACCTGATGGCGCATCGGGCCACAATTACCTTCGACCCGGCGAAATCCGCGCCTGAAGCGTTGGTCGAGGCCATCCGCGGCGCGGGCTACGATGCGGTTTTGCCCCGCGCCGGCGAGCAGGGCGCGCAGCGTCAGAGCGACGATGTAGCGGAATCGGCGCAGAAGGCCTGGGTGACGCTGATAGCCGGCGCCGCGGCCATGGTGTTGGCCATGCCGCTGGGCGGCGATATGGGCGTTGCCGGTCGAATTCAAATGCATCTTCTGCCCTGGCTCTATGCCGCCAGCCCCAATGAGCTGCGCTGGGCGCTGCTGGCCATCACCACGGCGGTGGCCGCATGGGCGGGCCGCGGCATCTACCTGAGCGCGATTCGTGCTTTGCGTCATGGCTCGACCAACATGAATACCCTGGTAAGCCTGGGGACGGCGGTGGCCTATGCGTATTCGGCGTTTGCCACCCTGCGGCCGGCTCCGGGGCGCAGCGTTTATTTTGATGCGGTTCTGCTGATCCTGGGCTTTCTGTTGCTGGGCAAGGCGCTGGAGGCGCGGGCGAAACGCCGTGCCCTGGAGGCGCTGAATTCGCTTTCCCGCTTGCGGCCGGTTACGGCGCGCCGCGTGGTCGATGGCGTCCAGACGGTAGTTCCGCTCGAAGAGATTCGCCCCGGCGACGACGTGCTGGTGCTGCCCGGCGAGCGCTTCCCGGTCGACGCCGCGATCGTCGAAGGACGCACCACGGTCGACGAATCGATGCTCACCGGCGAATCGACGCCGCTGGAGCGCACGGTGGGCGGCAAAGTGCTGGCCGGCTCGCTGAACTACGACGGCGTGGTGGTCTGCCGGGCGCAGTCCCTGGGCGAGGCCACGGTGCTGGCGCAAATAACCCGCATGGTCGAGCAGGCGCAGGGCTCGCGCGCGCCCATGGAGCGGCTCGCCGACCGCGCCAGCGCCATCTTCGTGCCTACGGTACTGGGGCTGGCGGTTGCGACTTTCGCGGGATGGATGCTCGCCTCGGGCTCCCTGGAACTGGCGCTGGCCAACACGGTTGCGGTGCTGGTGATCGCCTGCCCCTGCGCCATGGGATTGGCGGTGCCGGCGGCGCTTACGGTTGCCGTCGGACGTGGCGCGCAGCTCGGCGTGCTGCTCAAAGGTGGCGAGGCGCTGGAGCGCCTCGGCAAGCTGGACGCCGTAGTGCTGGACAAAACCGGTACCCTCACCATTGGGCGGCCAGTGCTGCAGGCGGTGCATTCACTGGACGCGGTTGAGAAATCCTCTGCGGCCGATAACTTAAACTCTTCCACCGCGGTCGCCGCAGCAAGCTCCGCTTCTGAAGACGACCTGCTCCGGCTCGCAGCGGCAGCCGAAGAGCGGTCCAACCATCCGCTGGCGCATGCCGTGGTGGATGCCGCGCGCCAGAGGGGACTGAGCTGGAAAGCGGCGGAAGAGGTGCAGATTCTGCCCGGTCGTGGCCTGAGCGCTCGCGTCGAGGGCCGCCACTGCCTGCTGGGCAATCAAGCGCTCTTCGCCGAATTCATGGTCAAGCTGCCCGCAGCCATCGCGCCGCCCGATCCCGGCGTAACCCGGCTCTGGATGACGCTGGATCGCCAGCCCGCCGGGTATTTCGATGCCAAAGACGCCCTGCGGCCCGAAGCTGCCGAAGCCGTTGCGGAGTTGCAGCGCGCGGGGCTGCGGGTGGTCATGCTCACCGGCGACTCCAAGGCCGCGGCAGAACCCATCGCGCGGCAAGCGGGCATCAGCGAGGTGGAAGCGGGCCTCGACCCGTCGGGCAAGCTGGAGCGGATACGCGCTCTGCAGAAGCAGGGGCTGCGCGTGGCTATGGTTGGCGACGGCATCAACGACGCGGCGGCGCTGGCACAGGCCGATGCGGGAATCGCCATGGGCAGCGGCGCGGACCTGGCGCAGGAGGCTGGCGATGTGCTGCTGCTGCGCACCCAGCCCAAATCGATTCCCGCAGCGCTGGGGCTGGCCAAATCAACCCTGCGCATCATGCGGCAGAACCTGGGCTGGGCCGTGGGATACAACATCGTCGGCATTCCCCTGGCCGCGGGGGTGCTATATCCGGCCTTTCACATTTTGCTCACGCCGTGGATTGCCGCGGCGGCGATGGCCATGAGCTCGGTCTGCGTGGTCACCAACAGCCTGCGCCTGCGCGCCTGGCAGCCGTAAAAACCGGGGCCGGGATCAGTGGCCGCGCTGCGGTCAGTGAGTTACCCGGCGGCTCATGCCCAAATCAACCGGCGGCAGAGATTGCGGAAACGAAGCCCGTTTGCACTAAGCCGCTGCGCGGCGGCTGCTACATCTGCGGCTGCCGAGTAGTTTGGTGGCTGGGATAGCGTTTGGGTCACAAGGATGTCTCTGTGACCCGACTCCGTCAGATGATGCTGGACGAGCTCCAGCGCCGCAACTATTCACCGAACACTGCTCGCAGTTATATCCACGCCATTGAGGATTTCGCCAAGTATTTTGGCCGATCCCCACTTCGTCTCGGGCGGGTGGCCCGGCCAAGTCGTTAGCGATGCAGGCTCTTCCACGACCGGGGGTGCCCCGTCCTAGCTTTGCTAGGGCGGGATTGGCCAACGTTCTCAGGTCAATCCTCGCAATCCAGTATCGCGCCAATTGATCCGCTACCGGTAGAAACAGCGTCCTGAACACAGCAAGCGCCCGTATCACCGCCAAGTGTGACCTTTTCCGAAATTTCGTCTAGTTCAAGCTTCTGCCTTGAGCCAGAATGAGACTCTCCCCTCTCCCATCCCAAGATTAGTAATGATAAGGCGCCTAAGCCGCAGCAACCTTCCTTCAACCCGATCATCATTCGTCGTAAACAGATCATCGCGCTCATGAACGGCTCCCGGGCGATGATCGCGCGCCAGCCCGGCGGATTATAGTGGCCATAAGGGAGCTCGGTTTGAACTGGAGACGGGTGTTT
The DNA here is from genome assembly GCA_030038435.1 of Acidobacteriaceae bacterium. Lineage (GTDB taxonomy): Bacteria > Acidobacteriota > Terriglobia > Terriglobales > Acidobacteriaceae > Telmatobacter. The sequence goes on from JASHOY010000503.1 coordinate 11,566, forward strand.
CTTCCGCGGCCGGATGCGCCGCTGCCGCTGTGGATGATCTTCCCCGTCATCTTCGCAGCGCTTTATGCAACCCATGCCACGCTCCTGCGCTTGCCCTACTATTGGGACGAGGCTGGCTACTACATTCCCGCCGCCTGGGATTTTTTCCGCACCGGCACGCTGATTCCAACCACCACTCTGAACAACGCGCATCCGCCGCTGCCCAGCATTTACCTGGCTCTGTGGTGGAAGGCTTCCGGGTTTCATCCCGCGGTCACGCGCGAGGCGGTGCTGATGGTGGCCTCGCTGGGGCTGCTGGCGGTGTGGCGGCTGGCGGTGCGTGTGGTGGGTGTCCCGTCTGTGGCCTTCTGGACGGTGCTTCTCACCGGGCTCTACCCGGTGTGGTTTGCGCAGAGCACCTTGGCGCAGGCCGATATCTTTGCCGCCGCATGCTCGCTTTGGGGCATGGTCTATGCGCTTCCCGAACGCGGGCGAAGACCATGGGCTGCGATGATTTGGTTTTCCGCCGCTGCCCTTTGCAAGGAGACAGCGATCGCGATTCCCCTGACGCTGGCCGCGGTGAGTTTTGCCGAGGGGTTGCGCGACAAACTGGCGCGGCGCGGACTTTGGCGCGAAGCCGCGTGGCTGGCCTCCTCCGCGCTTCCCCTTGCGGCCTGGTACGGGTGGCATTATGCCAAAACCGGTTCGCTGCTGGGCAATGCCTCGTATGTCAGGTATAACGTTCAAGCGACCATGGCGCCTTTGCGGATCATCGCCGCCTTAGGGCACCGCATATTACACCTGACGGCAAACATGAACATGTTCGTGCCGGTGATGATGGCGCTCGCCAGCCTCTTGCTGGCGCCGCGGCGCGAAGGGGACGGAAACCAGCGGTCATCCATCGCCGCGAAAACCGGGAAGCGGATCTTTTTCCTCCTGCTTGTGAATGTGGTGATGTTCAGCGTGCTCGGCGGGGCGCTGCTCACCCGCTATCTGCTGCCCATGTATCCCCTGGTGCTGCTCATGGCGGTGACCGCCCTCTACCGTCGGGTTCCCTACTGGTACGCGCTGGCGGCAGTTGCCGCGGGAGCCTTTGCGGCCGGGCTCTTTATCAACCCGCCGTATGGAATTGCGCCCGAAGACAATCTGCTTTATGCCCACGTGGTGCGCATGCAGCAGGCGGGAATCGCGGAACTCGGCAAGTTCGATCCGGGCGCGACGGTGCTGACAGCATGGCCGGCCAGCGACGAGTTGACGCATCCCGAGCTCGGATACGTGAGCCACCCGTGGAAGATTTGCGCGATCGATGATTTTGCTTCCGGCGCTATCGGCCAGGCTGAGGCTGAGCCCGGGAAATACACGGCGGCGCTGGTCTTTTCCACCAAATACGATCCGCCGCCCCTGCTCAATGTGTGGCCCTTCAGCCAGACGATGGACGAACGCTACTTCGGACTGCACCACGATCTGCTCCCCGGCGAAATCGCTCTCCGGCTGGGAGGCAAAGTAGCGTGGCGCATGGACGATGCCGGAATGTGGATTGCGGTGATTGGGTTTGACCGGCCGGTGGAAGCGCGTGCGGAAGCCGGTGACTTTGGAGAGCCGCACAACCCGGCGCATCCGTTTGAAGGGATTCAGATCTTCTCGCCCCACTCATTCGCGGCAGTGCCTTAGCGGGCGAATAAGGCCGCAAACGCCTATAATCAGGGCTGTCGTGTTCAATTTATTTTCATCGCGTTTGGGGCGCGTGTTTCGGTTGGCCGCTGCGGCCGGCACGGCCTTTGCGTTGCTGTTTGCCGCGGTTGCATTCGCACAGGAAAAACCCGCCGCAGAAGCCCTCAGCAGCGAAGCGGCGATGGGCGGCCATGGCCGCATTCTGCTGGTGTTGCCTTTCGACAACCGCAGCGGGCAGATGAGCCTCGACTGGGTGCGCGAGGCGGCGGCCGAACTTCTCAACAGCCGCTTCAGCTCGGCTGGATTCGCGCCGCTGAGCCGCGAAGACCGCATGTATGCTTTGGATCATCTGGGACTGCCGCAGGGATTTCAGCCCTCGCGCGCCAGCGCCATCAAGTTGGCGCAGACGCTGGATGCGGACGAGATCGTGGTGGGCAGCTTTTCCATGAGCGGCAGCGACCTGGTGGCCGAAGCGCAACTGGTGGATGTGCCGCACCTGAGCATGAGTCAGCCGGTGACCACGCGGGGCAAGCTGACGGACATGATTGCCATCTTCGATTCCCTGGCCTGGGAGCTGACCAAGGAACTCGATCCCGGCTTCAACGTGGCGGAGAAAACTTTCGTCGCTGCCGGAGCGGGGTTGCGGCTCGATGCCTTCGAGCAGTACATTCGCGGTATCACCGAACCCGACCAGCAGGAGCGCCTTCAACATCTGGAGACCGCCGTCAAACTGAGCCCCGCCTTCAGTCCGGCTTGGATGGCGCTGGGCCGCGAGGATTACGGCACGCAGCAGTACCAGAAAGCGGCCGCGGCCTTTGCCAAGGTCGAGCCGAGCGGTCCCGATGGCCCGGAAGCGGGCTTCTACCGCGGGCTCTCGCTGCTCTTTTCCGGCGACTACGCGGGAGCCGAGAAGTCCTTTGCCGCGGTGGCGCGGGTCTTACCGCTGGCGGATGTTTTGAACAACGAAGGCGTAGCCGTCAGCCGCCAGGGACACGATGGGACTTCGCTTTTCGTGCGCGCGGTAGCGGCCGATCCCAACACCGCGGATTATCACTTCAACCTGGCCGTCAGCCTGAAACAGCATGGAAACCCCGCGGCGGCGCTGAGCGAAATGATGGAGTGCGTCAAATTGCATCCGGGAGACGCTGAGGCGCAGACTCTACTGGCCGCTTGGAAGACTGCCCCGGCTTTGGCGAAAACGGCTGCGGGAACGGGCGCCGCTTCCGAGTCTGCAGAGGCTAATCCTGATCCGCTGGAACGTATTGTGCGAACCTTCGATGCCGCAGCCTTCCGGCAGGCCGGGGCGGTGGTGGACGAGATGGATGCGGCGCGGCTCGCCGCGCTGCCCGCTCCCGAACGCGCGCGCAAGCTCTGCGCTGAAGGCGAGGATTACCTCAACCGCGGACTGGTGCTGGAGGCCGAGCGGTTCTACCAGTCGGCCATTGCCGCCGATGGCGATAGTGCCGAGGCCCACGCAGGGCTGGCGGAGGTGCGCCGGCGAACCGGCGATACGGCAGCTGCCCGCGAAGAGGCGAACCTGGCCCTGAAGCTCGATCCTTCGGCCCAGGCCTATGTGGTGCTGAGCCGCCTCGATCTTGCCGCAGGCAATTTGAGCCAAGCCGGGAATGAAGCCGGCGAAGCGCTCAAGCTCGAGCCCACAGACCCCGTTGCGCAGCAGTTGAGCCGCGAAATTGAAATGAAGACAGGCGCAAAAAAGGAGTAGCCTGGAGAGTTCTCCAAGGAGCACATTTATGCTTCAGCGCTTATGTAGGTTGGCGATTGGGGCTGCTTTGGTGGTGACAGGGGCGCTCGGATGGAAGGGGGCGGTTCTGCGGGCTGCAACGCCATACCCCGCGCCCATCGTGGACAAATTCGTATTCGACGAGACGGTTCAGCCGGTGAGCGCGGCGGAGATGAAACGGGCAATTGACCGGGCCGCCAGCGACGGCGCCCAGGCCTTGCTGGTGCAGATGGACACCCCCGGCGGCTTGGTAGACTCCATGCGCCAGATCGTGCAGGCCATCCTGGGATCGAAAGTGCCCGTGATCGTGTATGTCTCACCATCAGGGGCGCGGGCCGGCTCGGCGGGATTCTTCATTCTCGAATCGGCGGATATTGCCGCCATGGCGCCGGGAACCGAGGCGGGCGCGGCGCACGTTGTCTTTGAGGGCATGAAGCCAGATTCCACCGAAATGACCAAGGTGGAAAACGATGCCGAAGCCTTTCTCCGTTCCTATGTGACCAGGCGGGGACGAAATGCGCAGGCGGCCGACGAAGCGGTTAAGTCATCGCATTCCTATACCGCCGAAGAAGCTCTGAAGGCGAACCTCATCGACGCCGTGGCCAACAGTGATCAGGAACTTCTGAATCAGTTGAATGGACGGCAGATTACCCGCTTCGACGGCTCAAAAGCCACTCTCAATCTTGCCGGGGCGCGCATTCGCGTCCTGAGTGTCTCCCTTCGCGACGAGCTGCTGGGCTGGCTGGTGGATCCCAATATCGCACTGCTCTTCCTGGTGGCTGGAGCTCTGCTGATTTATCTCGAATTCAATATTCCGGGAACCATCGTGCCCGGCGCGCTGGGCACGCTGATGGTGTTGCTGGGAATCTTTGGATTGAACCTCCTGCCGATCCGGTTTACCGCTGTCCTGCTGCTGCTGGCCGGTCTGGGATTCCTGGTGCTGGAAGCCAAATTTGGCGGTCATGGAGCATTGGCAACGGCAGGCATCATCTGCCTGACCTTCGGGGCATTAACGCTGGTCGCCGCGCCCATTCCGCAGATGGGAGTGAGCCCGGCGGTGGCCATCGCCCTCAGCTTGGGTTTCGGCTTGATTACGGTCTTCCTGGTACGCCTCGCCATACGGGCGCAGAAGCGAAAGGCCCGCATCGGCGCCGATGCCATGGTGGGCAGCCGGGCTACCGCGATGGAGCCGCTCGACCCGGAAGGACACGTGCTGGTCGAGGGCGAGATCTGGCAGGCCGTATCGTCCAAACCTGTGCCCAAGGGTACGTTTCTGCATGTCGTGGGCTGTGATGAGATGGTTCTGCGGGTCGAACCGGCGTCGCCCATGGAATCAAAAGCCGAGTATGCATCTGCCCGCCAGTCTGGTGCGGAAAGTCACACCACGGAGCCGCAGGCGCATTGATGGGTGCGTCGGCAACCGGCTGAAGCGCGAACTCAGGTTACCGCGGCAATCACACCATGTTACCTCCGCGATCTCGCCGGCTTGCACCACCCGCCGGTCCTGTGCACGTAGAGTACAATCCCTGCTGAGTGAGGAAAGTCCCATGTCCGTCGGTGATCTGCCTATTCCAGCTCTGATTTTCATCGCCATCATCATCCTTTACCTGCTCAACTCCATCAAGATCCTGCGCGAATATGAACGCGCCGTGATCTTCCGGCTGGGCCGCGCTTTGCCTGAGCCCAAGGGCCCGGGCATCATTCTCGTCTTCCGGCCTCTGGACCAGTACGTGCGCGTTTCGCTGCGCCAGGACGTGCTTGAAGTGCCGCCCCAGGATGTGATCACTCGCGACAACGTGACCATTAAAGTGAACGCGGTGGTGACGCTCTATGTGGTGAACCCCATCGATACCGCCATCAAGGTGGTGAACTACGTCTACCAGACCTCCCAGTTCGCGCAAACCACTTTGCGTTCGGTGTTGGGCGAGGTGGAACTGGACGAGGTGCTCAGTCATCGCGACAAGCTGAACCTGAGGATTCAGACCATCATCGACCAGAGGACAGAGCCTTTCGGCGTTAAAGTCACATCCGTCGAGATCAAGCAGGTCGATCTTTCCGAGCAGCTGTTGCGCGCCATGGCCAGACAAGCCGAAGCGGAGCGCGACAAGCGATCGAAGATTATTCATGCCGAGGGCGAATACAATGCCGCGCAGAAGCTGGTGGATGCCGCGACCCTGATGTCCACGCAGCCCATGACCTTGCAATTGCGCTATTTGCAGACCTTGGCCGATATCGGCGTGGAGAAGAATACTACCATCGTCTTCCCCCTGCCCTTGGAAATGCTGACCATCCTGAACAAGATGAGCAGTCTGCAGACAGCGCCCCCGGAAAAAACCTAGAGAGCACCCCCTGCCGCAATTGCGTCTTTTGAGTGCGGAAACGCGAAGGGTGCGTGCCAGGCAGGTGGAAGACCGGTATTCTGAATGTGTCAGTCTGCGACGGGACCGGCTTCGAAGTGCTTGGTTTCATTTCCGCTTCCAGGGGCGTAGTACGCCCGCTGCCCGCCGGGAACTGAGGGTTGCGGTTCCGTGCTCATCCATCCGGGACCGGCTATGCTGAAGGCGGTTTATGAAGTCTTATTTTGACGAAGATGCGCGGCCATCAACACGCGGCAAGGGCGACACCGAACTCACCTTGGGTTCCGGCATGCTGCTGGGTGTCTTCTTTGGACTGGTGGTTCTCTGCGGACTTTGCTTCGGATTCGGATATGCGGTGGGCAGTCGCAGTTCCAAAGGGCCGGTCTTCCAAAGCCAGCCCCCGGCGGCTGGCCCGGCGCCGCAGTTGCCGCTGAATTCACCCCAGGGGAAGCCTTCGGCCGGAGCCCAGCCGCCGGCCCCCCTCGTGCCATCGACGGCGGGATCGGACCAGGCCGCGGTAGCCGCGTCGGAAACCGTGCCGGCAGCCGCTCCGGGCGTCGCGGCAACAATCACCGCGCCTCCAGGAACGGCACCTTCGCCAACCGCACAGCCGGTTGCCGCACCCGGCAATGCAAGCTGGCACGCAGTAGAGCCGGCGATGCCGGGCGGGTACGGCAACACACCGAACGGGCAGCCGATTCCGGCCACCGCCGTGCAGTCGGCCATGCCCGCGCAGGGTTCATTGATGGTCCAGATTGCCGCGCTTTCCAACCAGCAGGATGCGGATGTGCTGATCGGCGCGTTGCGCCGGCGCGGTTACGCGGTTTCCGCGGTGCGCAATCCAGCGGATAACCTGATTCACGTATGCATCGGTCCATTCGGCAATCAGATGGACGCGAATTCGATGCGTCAGAAACTGCTCAGCGATGGCTACAATGCGGTAGTGCTGCCGTAGCCATCGCCTCTTGCCGAGACCGGAACGACACGGTTCATCCGCCTCGTGACGATTCGCTTACGCTTCGAAGAAAGCTCTGTTAAACGTCCATATCGCCGTTTGACGACGACTCGGCGCAGATGCAGCGAAAATCCTTCGACCGAATGGGTCTCTACCGGCGCGCCGCCCAGCCCAACCCATCCGTGCTTCGGCCCGTAGCAATCAGCCGCGTCGTTTTCCAGGTCGCCAGATCGATCTCCGCCACCTGGTCGCTGTGCTCGCACGACACATACGCCGCCTTCCCGTCCGGCCGCATCAGAACTTCCTGCGGATAAGCGCCCACGGCAACCGCCCGTGCCACCTTCATGGTGCGCAAATCAACCACGTCCACTTCGTTCTTGTCGGGGATCGCCACCAGCAGCCAGCGTCCGTCAAGGGTAGGTGCCGCGCCATAGCCAACGCCGTCGAGCGCAATCCATCCGCCCAGCTTCTCCCTTCGCGCGTCGATCACCGCCATGCGCGGACTGGTCTGGTCGGCTGTGAAGACCCAACGATCGTCCATCGAAACTGAGATGCGCTGCACATTGCTGGAGACATGGATGATGGCCAGCGTCTTACGCGCTTTCATGTCCAGCACCGAAACCGTGCCCGGCCCGACATTCGCCGTGTAGCCACGCAAGCCGTTGTGCGAAATGGCGAGCATATGGCTCTGCGGCTGCCCGGTAGGAATCTGACCGACGATCTTCAGCGTCCTGGGGTCGATGATCGTTACCGCTTGATCCAGTTCGGTGGTTACGTAGAGCAATCCGTCTTTGGGTCCGAAAATCGCGCAGTGAGGCCGCACTCCGTGGCTGAATTCGATGTTGCCCACCACCTTGTGCTCGGCAATGTTAATGACCACAATATTGCGGCCATCCGTGCCCGGGCTGCCCACGCCGGAGTTGCCGTAAATGGGCACGAACGCCAGCCGGCCGTCGGGCGATGCTGCCACTTCATGCCCGGTCACGCCGCCCTCCGGCACATCGGCAATCACTTTTCCGGCCACCGGATCGACGATCGCCAGGCTGCGGTCGCCCTTCTGCGCAACCAGCAGGCGCGCGTGTTGCGCCGCGGCGCGGGAAAAGGAGAGAGACGCCACCGCAATGGCGATAAGCGCTAGAAAAGTGCGCACCGGGAACCTCGCTGAAACTACTACGCAATGACTATACAGGACCGGTATCGCCGAAGACAGATCTATGCGTGTGCCTTCCACGGATCATAAGTTCCCACACCCCATGAATGCCCCTCCGGATCTATTACCGTAAATTCGCGGCTGCCGTAATTCGTATCTTGTATCGGGCGCAGAATCGCCGCTCCGGCCGCCTGCGCGCGGGCGTAAACGGCATCAGCGTCCGGCACCACAATGTACGCGCTCCGCGTTTCAAGATTGCCGGCCTCGTCAGGCGACCGGAAGCGGCGGCCATACTCGTCGTCCTTCACCGATCCCAGCATGATCATGCCGCCATCGAGGGCAAGTTCAGCGTGCGCAATGCTTCCGTCCGGATTCTCATAAACGGCGTGCCGCGTGAAACCAAGAACTCCGCAAAGCCACTCCATCGCGGCGGGCGCATTGCGATAGCGCAGCGCGGGAATCACGGTGCTATGGGATTCAGCCATAAGTGCCTCCGCGGGCAGACTAACGCAGCGGCCCGACTGTCGGCAACGCTTCTGCCATGAAAATCGCGCCACCATGCTCTACCCTCCACCGTCCCTGTTGGCGCTCCTGCCCGGGAGATGGCGGCAATCGGCGCCCGATGTCTTAAACTGGCTGTTGGAAATCCCCATGCCAATGCGCCCCTGCCGGGTCGAGATCAGCACTCGAGCCCTCGAACATAACTTCCGCTTTCTGCAAAGTCTCGCCGCTCCCGACGCCGAGCTGCTGGCCATCGTCAAAGCCGACGCCTATGGTCACTCGCTCAAGCTTTGTGCGCCCGCTGCCGTATGCGCCGGTGCGCGCTGGCTCGGCGTTACCAGCGTCGAAGAAGGCGTTGCCGCACGCGGCGTCGGTTTCGGCCCGGAAACCCGCATCCTGGTCATCGCCGGCGTTTTTCCCGGTCAGGCCGCCGCGGCCATCGCCGATAATCTCACCGTTGTCGCGTGGGAGCCGTGGCACCTAGATGAATTACAGGCCGCGGCGCGCGCCGCAGGAGCGCACCCCGGCTCGGTTCCCATCCATCTTGAAATCGACACCGGCATGAGCCGCCAAGGCGCTACTCCCGAAGCCCTGGCCGGCTTATTCACGCGCTTCGCGCCGGCTTCGCCGCTTCGCCTCGAAGGCGTAATGACTCACCTGTTCGCCGCCGATGAAGCCGACGGCCAGGTCACTGCGGAGCAGCTCGCCCGCCTCGATCAGACGCTAAGCCGAATTGCCGCCGCCGGACTTTTTGCCGAGTGGCTCAACGTAGGCAACTCCGCCGCCCTGCTTGCCGGCCAGGCCCGCACCATCGCTGAACTGGCCGCCACCCACGGCATGAAGGCTCTGCTGCGCCCCGGCCTGGCCCTCTACGGACTGGTCCCGCGCTTCGATCCCGGCTTTGAGACTGAACCCGCGCCGTTGCAAGCCGCGCGCGCAGCTCTCCAGCCCGTTCTCAGCTGGAAGTCGCAGATCGTCAGCGTCCGCAGCGTTCCCGCCGGCACCGTCGTCGGCTACAACGGGACATTTGTGGCCACCGAGCCCATGCGCCTGGCGCTGGTGGCCGCAGGATATGGAGACGGGCTTGACCGCGCCCTCGGCAATCGCTTCAGCCTGCTGGTGCGTGGCCAGCGCGCGCCCCTGGTGGGGCGTATCAGCATGGATCAGGCGGTTCTCGATGTCACTGAGATTCCCGGCGTCCAGGCCGCAGATGAAGTGGTGCTGATCGGCGCACAGGGTGCTGAGACTATCACCGCTTTCGATCAAGCCGACGCTGTGGCTACAATTCCCTGGGAAATCTTCACCCGTATCGCGGCGCGCGTAGAGCGCATAGCCATTTAACAACTCAGCCGCGAATCATCCCGCGTGTTCAGACGGTACCGTCTCCGGCACAGCCGGGCATAACCCTGCTGCGCACTGCACCGCCGCGATCATGGCTTCGCTTCCAATGCAGGAATTCAGCAGCATGTGATAGAGGTTGCGTGAGCACCATTCCTGCTGATAGAACTTCCGGATCACCGCGGCGCGTCGCCGGTCAAAGGCCATCAGTCTATGCTCGGCGTCGTGGGCCTGCTCCGGAAAGGCGCGCATGAACCACTCTTTTTTGGCGCTGGAGGTGGCATACACAAAAATATGAAAGCATCCGGGACGTCCCGCCAGGGCGCAAGCCGAGCCGCGTCCCACCAGCACGCAGTGGCCCACCTTCGCGGCGTCCACAATTTCTTTCCGGATCAGCTCCAGCATGCGCTCGGAGTCGAAGACGTGCTCATCGGGCGGGCCGGCGGTGGAGTAAGAGGTGTCTTGCCAGAAAATCTTGCCGTAACGGTAATACCAGGGATCGAGCCGCTCATCAAACCTCGCCGCGACCTGCGGGTCTACCCCGGCCATCCGCGCCGCGCCCGTAACCAGCTCCGAATCCAGCAGCCGCCATCCCAGCCGTTTCGCCAGGTCGTGCGCAAATTCCCCCCCGTGCGAACCGTATTCCCGCTCTACCGTGATCACATTGATTGGCGTGTGCGTCATCTTCGGCGTTGCTCCCCCGCCGACTGGAGAATACAACGAAGCCGATGAAATGTTAAGCCCGAAACCGGCCTCCCACGCAGGCCCCTGGGCATTATTCGCTGGGTTCACTCAGTTGCGGGTGGTGATAACGGTCCTTGCCCCAACGCAGCACGTGTACGCGCACGCGGGCGACTCCAGGCTTGACCATGGCGAGTTTACGCGCCGCGCCATAAGACAGATCGAGAATGCGGCCGCGCGGCAGCGGCCCCCGGTCGGTGATGCGCACTACCACCGAGCGGCCGGTGTGGCCGTCGATGACGCGCACTTTGGTGCCCAGCGGCAGCTCGGGATGGAATTCCGTGGTAGCCGCGGTCATGGCGTACATGTCGAAGACCGTGCCGTTGGCGGCAATGTGGCCGTTGAACGAGGGCCCGTACCACGAGGCCACGCCGCGGAGCCAGTTCGAGAATCTGTGGAGGGGCTGAGTTGAATCCTGGTCATCCGCCTGCAGAAGGCGAGGCGGCTGCGGCGCGACAGTGAACTGGGGAAAGGTTGCCATTTTGGCGACTGCGGGCTGGGAAGCGGGGAAGATCGCATCGGCCTGCACTGCGGAGGTGGCGAAAAATGCACTCCCTGCGGTAAGGAAGATGATCACCAGAACGCCGGCGATGAAATGAATCCCTCGCGGGTTATCTGGGTGCAAGTTATTTTTTTTGTGTGGCTTGTCCATTGAATTGTTCAAAACCTCATCCCAGCTCAGATGCGTTTTTAGAAGCGCGGGAAGGTGCGATGAAGGGGATTTATTTCGAAAATATTAAAGCGAAACAAACCTTTTAAATTCAGCGAATTATAGTCTCGGTCGCAGCTTGATTTTTGGTTGTATGCGGCGCCTCGCCGCGGCTTACACGCCTGGGAAAGCTTGAATTCGTCGAACGCCAGCTGGCTCCGGCCGGTCTCCCCCATGCGGCGCGACCCGAGTCTTCGAGCCCCCGCTGGCGATCGCTCCATCATGAAAGGCTGAAATATCAGCGATTTCTACCGCCCGAATCGCTGCCGCGTGTCCCGCCCCATGTTGCTCAGCCCGCCGCGCATCATCTGCTTCATCATGCCCCCGCGGCCCATCTGCTTGAACATCTTGCTCATCTGCGCATACTGCCGCAGGAGCTGGTTCACGTCCTGCACCGTGGTGCCGCTGCCCGCCGCAATGCGCTTGCGCCGCGAGCCGGAGATGATCTCGTGATTGCGGCGCTCCTTCGGCGTCATGGAGTCGATGATGGCTTCTACCCGCACAAACTGCTTCTCATCGATCTGCGAGGAGGCCTGTTTGAGTCCCGCGAAAGGCCCCACGCTGGGCATCATCTTCAAAATCGATTCCATCGACCCCAGCTTCTTGATCTGGCGAATCTGGTCGCGGAAGTCTTCCAGCGTGAAGCCGTCGCCGAGCAGCGCTTTTTTGGCGAATTCCGCGCTCTTTTTCTTGTCCAGCTTCTCTTCCGCTTTCTCGATCAGCGAAAGCATGTCGCCCATGCCCAGAATGCGGCCGACGATGCGGTCGGGATGGAACGGCTCGAAGGCATCGGGCTTTTCGCCCACGCCGATGAACTTGATGGGCTGGCCGGTGACGTGGCGGATGGAGAGCGCCGCGCCGCCGCGGGCGTCGCCGTCCATCTTGGTCAGCACCACGCCGGTCAGGCCCAGCCGCTGGTGGAAGTCCTGTGCGGAGTTGACCGCGTCCTGGCCGGTCATGGCGTCGGCCACGAAGAGGATTTCAGGCGGATTGAGGGCCTTTTTCAGTCGCTCCATTTCGAGCATCAGCTCTTCATCGATGTGCAGACGCCCGGCGGTGTCGACGATCAGCGTGTCGCAGCCCATGATGACAGCTTCGCGCCGGGCCTCCTTGGCCAGGCGCTCGACGAGCGCGGCCCCGGCAGGCTCGCCTTTCTGGTCGCCTTCGTAAATACGCGCTTCAATGGACTTGGCCACCACCTTAAGCTGCTCGCGCGCGGCCGGGCGGTAGACGTCGACCGAGACCAGCATGGGCCGGTGTCCGCCCTTTTTGAGCCACGCGGCAAGCTTGCCGCTGACCGTGGTCTTGCCTGCGCCTTGCAGTCCAGCCATCAGTATGACCGTGGGCGGCTGCGAAGCGAACTTGAACCGCGCCGTGTCCCGGCCCAGGATTTCAATCAGCTCGTCACGAACGACCTTGACAACCTGCTCGGCCGGCGAGAGCGCGGTCATCACTTCCGTGCCGATGGCTTTGGCGCGGATATGCTCAATCAGGTCATTGACGACCTTGAGGTTTACATCGGCATCGAGCAGCCCGTTGCGGATTTCGCGCATGGCCTCGCCGATGTTCTCTTCCGTAAGCGTGCCCTGGCCGCGAAGGTTCTTGAACACGCGCTGCAAATTGTCCGTCAGGTTCTCAAACATAGGTCATTTTCAGTTTATCGGAAGTCCTGCGGACGGCAGGGCTTCGGATGGGCGTTAAGGCAGCTTGACGCGTCCTTATCGAACGAGGCGCATGCCGCCGCCGTCGAGAAGCTCGTAAACGCGGCCGCGCCAGAGAATGCGACGGCTGGTGTAACTGGCTGCCCAGAATCCGAAACCCATCAGGTCGCGAATCGGATAGAGGACGAGCAGATTGAACCAGCTCGGGTCGCGCACCACAGCCCGGCCGACAGCGATGGAAAGCACCAGTCGCGTGGCCACACTCCAGCTCAAGAGCGCAAAGCCCCACCAGGGATGATGGAGCGCGGCGAAGGCGCCCCAGGCGAGCAGGCCGTAAGGGACGGCGAAGGTGAGCGCAGTGCCGAAATGGCCCTTGGGACGCGAGAAGCGGGTCGATTTCATCCACCGCGTCTGGTGCTTCAGCGAGGCGATGAAACGCACATTGAGCACGATGTGGTCGATGGCGTGGTGGCTGAGAATGACGGTTTCACCGAGCTTGTGGGTCTCGTTGCCGAGAATGAAGTCGTCGGAGCAGAGATCGGCGGTGACGCGGAAGCCGCCCATGCGGCGAATGGTTTCGCGCCGGAAGGCCATGGTTGGACCCAGGGTGAACTGCATGCCTTCCAGAAACCGGGCGACCAGGACCCCGGCAGTCATTTCCACGCTCATTCCGACGGCTTCGAGACGCGACCAGAGGCCGCCCCCGACCGCGACGCCCCGGTAAGGACAGGTGACGGCGCCGACCTTGGGATCCGCAAATGGCAGGGCAACGCAGCGCAGGTAATCAGGGGCGACGCGCACATCGCTGTCGCTGATGACCAGGATGTCATGGGCAGCGGCGGCTTCCATCCGCTCCATCGAGGCGACTTTGTCGTTGATGTAGGACGGCTGGCCGCCGGTGGAAAAAAATCGCGCGGCAATCTGCGGATTGCGGGCGGCGACGCGGCGCGCGGTTTCCAGGCCCGGATCGGCGGGATCGCGGGTGCAGAACAGAATTTCGTATGCGGGGTAGTCCTGCTCAAAAAAGGTGGCGAGATGAGCCTCGAGGCCCGGCTCATCGCCGTGGAGGGGCTTGAGCAGCGTGAGCGGCGGCGTAAATCCCGGCCGGTTGGCAAGCTGCGCACGGGCATGGCGCCGTTCGCGCAGGTAGCCGGGGATGGCGGCCAGCGTCATGCCGGTAACGATGCTGGAGGTGAGAAGGCCGAAACCGGCCAATGCAAGAAGGACGTACCACATGCAGAATTAAGCATACCGGCTGCGGGAAGGAGTGCGGTGACTGCCCCGGGGGTGCGGACCAGAGTCTCTCAAGACTTGTTGTTCGCTGAAGATGATCGCGCCCCCGGCTGGGGATGCTCCACCGGCGCTTTGCGCAGCGGGACAATAGCCCCTGAAGCGCTTGGCGCCGACTGCTGGAAGCGCGAGAGCATCTCCGAGCGCACGTATTCGACAAACCTCTGCATCTGCCGATTCATCTCTTCCATGCGCTCGCGCATCTGCAGGATGATCGCGATGCCGGCGATGTTGACGCCCAGATCGCGCGCGAGATTGAGGATGAACTCGAGTCTCTCCAGGTCCTCGTCCGTGTACAGCCGGGTGTTGCCCTCCGTGCGCGAGGGCTTGAGCAGCCCCTCGCGCTCGTATAGACGCAGCGTCTGCGGGTGAATTTCGTACATCTCGGCGACGGCCGAGATCATGTAGGCGCCTTTGGATTTGCGTTTTGCGGGCATGTCAACTCGCGTGATGCACTCCGGTTTGCAATCTTACCGAAAATCCGACCCCTGCGGTGTGCCGGTAAAAATCGTGGGAACCATCTCCTCCATGGTCACATTTCCCTGAGCGATGCGCCGGGGAAGAACCGGCCAAAGCTGTCCGCCATAGATCCGGTAGGGCACGGTCACTTTGACTGCGTACCCGCCCCTCCGCTCAATCTGAAACACGATGGCATCCGAGTAGCCTTCTTCCGATGGCTGAGCCAGGGTCACGTCGGCCGCTATCGCCATTGCTTGGATCTCGCCGCGATCCGCTCGCTTACTTCCATGATCATGCACCATCTTCCACAGCCTCGCCGGGTCGGCCGGTAGCTGCGGCAGTTCCAGCATCTCGCGGGATACGCTACCGTCCGCCTGCATAGAAAAGGCAAACGGGCTGATTTCGCCATAGCGCCGAAGCACCCGCCGCGCAAATGACATCGCAGTGCTCAAAAGCTCATTGGCTGCCGCCCGATTCTGCTCCTCGACATTCTTCATGCGGCCTTTTGTCTCCGGGCACGGTAACGGCAAGAGCCAAAAATGCGGCGGGACCGCCCTACGTCAGCCAACTGCCGGAACCTTTTCCTGCCGGTTTTGGAACCGCATTCGATACGGTTTCAAGAGCTCCTTCAATTCCTTGCCCGCGCTGCGCACAAAGTAATACCCGTCCTTCGTCCACGAGTCGGTCTTGGAATAACCCTTTGCATCCATTACCTTCAATGCCTGATCGAACGTGAGCAGGTAAACGTCGCCTTTGTCACCGGCATGCACATTCCAGACGTAAGCAATCAGCAGGTTCGGGAATCTTGCGTATTTACGGTCCAGCGAGAAAGACTCCTGCCTTGACGCCTTCATCTGCACGGGCTTGGCACTGAAGTCACTGTCGTCCTGGTAAACAATCAGATCGATCCCTTTGTCCCGCAGTGGCTCGGCGACTTCAAATCCCGCGGCAAGCAACCGCGAAATGAGCAGATGCTTGCCGGCAATCTCGACCAGCTGCGGATCACTTTCGGAAGATACAAGGGGATCGTCATGGTCCGGCTCCCCGGGAAGCAGCGCGAGGGAGTGGCCTTTCCTGTAACGCTCATAATATTTTCCGCGACTTGCCTTCGAAAAATCGAATCTTCTCCGCAATTCAATTTCCTGTTTGCTTTTCCCAGCCGCTGATCTCATATATCCTCCTTTCCCACGGCTCTGCGAGCCTGGCGCTTATGATTCGAATGCGATCTTTGCGTTCAGCGAAACACATCGTAAGCAAGCGCCGCTTCTCAGAGAACCCAATCGCAAGGCATCTTTCCTCGTCGTAGCTGTGCAGCCGGTCAGGCACCACCAGGTGCCGTTTGTCCCCAAATACTGTCGTCGCCTCTTGAAATGAGACTTTGTGCTTCTTCAGATTCGCAGATGCCTTTGATCGGTGCCATTCAAATTTGTGGTCGTCGATGTTACTTCATTCTTCGGTGTTGTACTCCAATTCCCACCGCTTTCAGGTCCAATCTTCGCCACTCGCGCTAGAGCTTATCAAAAAGCGCTACCCGCGGGTCCTGCGGGTTGAGGCGCGCCAGCTCCCGCATGATCTCGCGACTGCGCTCGTCCTGCAGATGAGGAACCGCAACTTCAACGGTCACGATCTGGTCCCCGCGCTGGTCGGGGTGCTGGGCGCTCTCCACGCCGCGTTCCCGCATGCGCAGCTTCTGGCCGCTCTGCGTGCCCGGGGGAATCTTCAACTGCGCGCGGCCGTCGATGGTGGGCACGTCCACCTTAGCCCCCAGCGAAGCTTCCGCGATGGTCACCGGTATGGTGATATTGATGTCGTCACCGGAGCGCGTGAACACCGGGTGCGTGCCGGTGCGCACAATGAGAAACAGATCCCCGGCGGGTCCGCCGTTGAGGCCGGCATTTCCTTTCCCCTGCAGGCGAATGCGCTGGCCATCGCGGGTGCCGGCCTTGATGCGGAATTCAATGCTTTCTGAACGTCCCACTACGCCCTCTCCGTGGCAGGTAGGGCAGGCGTTGGAAGTGCGGCCGGTGCCGTTGCAGCGCGGGCAGGGAATGTTGAATTTCATGCGCCCGCCCATCTGCGTAACCTGGCCGGTGCCGTTGCACTCGGGACAGGTGCTGGAACCGCCGGTGTAGGCCTGGCCATGGCATGTGGGGCAGGTTTCCTGCCGATTGACCTGAATGCGCATCTGGCCGCCGCGAATGGCGGTCCAGAAGTCAACCGTCACCTGGTATTCGAGATCGGTGCCGGGCTGCGGCCCGCGCGGGCGCTGTGGCTCGTGGGCCCCCGTAAAAATGCCGGAAAAGATGTCCTTGAAGCTTCCCCAGCCGCCTGATCCGGCTCCCTGCTGGTTTCCTGCTCCGGAAAAATTGGAAAAATCGAAGCCCTCGAAATCGACCCGCGGCTTGCTGCCGCCCCCTGCCTGCTGCCGCGCGTAGGCCTCGGCCTGGGCGGGATCGATCTGGTCGGAATAGAAGCCCAACTGGTCGTAAATCTTGCGCTTCTTCTCGTCGCTCAGCACATCGTTGGCTTCCGAGATTTCCTTGAACTTTTCTTCGGAGCGCTTGTCCCCGGGATTCACGTCAGGATGGTATTTCCGCGCAGCTTTGCGGAAAGCCTTGCGGATCTCCTCCTGCGTGGCCGTCTTCTTTACTCCGAGGGTGGCGTAATAGTCCTTGTTGGTGGTCGTCGGCATGGTCTGGGTCGATTCGTTGTTCCGGTTGCTGAATCAGGTTTTGTAACTCGGCTCAATTCCCCTTTTGCCCGGTTCCCAAATTGCATCTCGGAAATGGCCGCAATTTCAAAGCGGCATCAGGCAATGGCGCGATTTGTATTTACCTGTGGCCGGTAACCTGGCCGGGGACGAATCTCCTCTCGAATCGCCGCCCGCTCGGCATTGGAAGCCGATTCCAGATCGTAATCCATTTGCAATCGCATCCAGAATTCCGGCGTCATGTTGAAGTAGCGAGCCAGGCGCAAGGCTGTGTCCGCGGTAATGCCACGCCGCTCACGCACAATTTCGGAGATGCGCGTGACCGGGACGCGCAGGGCGATGGCCAATGCATTTGCCGACAGACCAAGCGGCTTCATAAATTCTTCGCGCAGCATCTCGCCGGGATGCTGTGGCGGCAGCAATGCACCGTCATGCATCGCAACCCGTGAGGGAATCGACGATTTGGACTTGGTAGACATCGCCATTGCTCCATCGTAAACAAATTCTGGACGGGTCTTTGCAGAGATTCGAGACCGGTCCTTGATTCGCAGCCGCGATTGACCCTCCCCACCGCCTTCAGCGTCTCCAGCCTATTGCCTGGAAATGCAAACAATTCCTGGACCGTGGAGTCGCCCGAACTCCGGCGCATCTTCCGAACCCCAACCCGCTCCTCTGCCGCATGCCGTGCCTGTGATGGAAAATCCGCTCCGTTTTCGAATTGCAAAGCGGCGTTTCATGCTTATCGTTTATCGTAACACGGAAAGCGATGCGCGTAAAGCGCAGGCAATTGCGGTGCCGCGAGTACAGGCCCGCAGATAAAGGTGCCGCGAGTATGTGCCTTCAGATGCGGTGCGCCAGCAGCAGCATCAACATCAGCACTGCCACCGGTATCAGCGCCAGCGAGGTGTAAAGAAGGATGCGCTGGGAGAGAAAGGATTTCCGCTTGTGCCAGTCGCGGATCTCATCCCGCTCATCTTCCACGCCCACCTGGTCCAGGTGCTCGAGATCCCACTTGAACTCGTGCGCATCGGCGTAGCGGTTGCGCGGATCGCGCTCCAGGGCCCGGTAAAGCACCTCCTGCAACTGCGGAGAGAGCGAAGGGTCGGCAACGCGCGGCGGCACGGGATGGTTCAGCACCCGGTCGTTCATGATCGCCAGCGGCGAGGGACCGGTAAATGGCAGCTTCCCGGTGAGCATCTCGTAGAGCATCACCCCCACGGAGTAAATATCGGATCGGCCGTCGCCGCGCTTGCCCTTGACCTGTTCGGGCGAGATGTAATCGGGGGTGCCCAGCGTGGGTGTGAAATTGGTATAAGTAAGGCGGCGCGCAGCGGAGTCGCTGGCAATTCCGAAGTCGATCAGTTTGACCTCGTCATTCTCGCCGACCATGATGTTTTCCGGCTTCAGGTCACGGTGCACTACGCCATGCGCGTGGATGTAGTCGAGGGCGTCGAGGATGCCGATTGCGATGTGCAGGGCGCGCTCGCCGGAGATGCGGCCCTCGTTGAGGATCTGCCGCAGCAGGCGCCCCGTGCACCACTCCATGACCATGTAAACGCGGGAATGCTCCTCGCCGCCATACACGCGCATCACGTTGGGGTGGTCGAGCTTTTCGCCAATGCCCGCCTCGCGCTGGAAGCGATCGAAAAGGATGGGATCGGCTTCCATGTCGGGGTGCGGGATCTTGAGCGCGACGGTGCGGTTGTCGCGCAGATCGGTGGCGCGAAAAATCGAAGCCATGCCGCTGCGCGCGATGGGCTCGTCGATGCGGTAGTGGTCGATTTTTGCTCCAGCCTCAAGCGTATCGAGGAAAGCCATGGATCAGCAGTCGCTCCGAAAAGGGGACTAATTCAAATGTACCGGGAAACTCGCAGGTTTGGATAAGGATTCCGTAAGTCATTCATAGTGTGGGAAGCCGGTAAGGGCGTCCCCGGTACATGCCCACGCGCTCCACCGAAGAAACGCGTATGACCTGCGCCGTGGTATTGTCTCCGCCGTCGATCTCGACGGCGCGGGCCACAAGCTCCGCCGCCAGGTCGCCAGGGCTCTGCTTCCGCGAAACGATGGCCGCGATCTCCGAGTCTTCCATCTCGTCGTGAAGACCGTCTGTGCAAAGGACGAAAACGTCGCCCGGCTGCAGGGTCAGAGTGGTGGTCTCGGCGGAGACAAACATCTCCGGCCCCAGCGAGCGGATCAGCGCGTGCCGCGAGACGGCATCGGGGATCTCTGCGGAGGAGATGAGGCCGAGTTTCTTCTGTTCATTTACCCAGGTGTGATCCTGCGTCACCTGCCGCGCCTTGCCATCGCGCACCAGATAGCAGCGGGAGTCGCCAACGTGAGAGACCACCGCCTGATCGTAGCGCATTGCACACGCGACGATCGTGGTGGCCATTTTCTTCCCCTCGTACTGGGGATCGAGTGAACAGTTGTGGACGGCCGTGTTGGCCTGCTGGATGAGACGGGGAAGAAGGCCGTTGAGAGTGGCGCCCGCCTGGGCGTGAGCAAATTCCCCGGTCAGGACCGAAATCGCCTTTTCCGAGGCCACTTCGCCTAAATCCATGCCGCCCACCCCGTCGGCAACCGCGAAGAGATAGCCGTGAGACCGCTTCTGTCGGCGCGAAGCAGGGACGAAAGAGCCCATCGCGTCTTCGTTGTTTTTGCGAACCTTGCCGAAATCCGTTGCCTGGCCGAATTGAACTTCCAACATGGGCGCGACCGCCTGGAAATATCTTTTCCCCTGCGGCGTGCGAGCTGCCGCAAAGACAATGGTGAAGCACTTACGCGAAAATGACCACTGGGGGGGATCTCCTGCTCCGGTTCGCGCCGTGCGTCCGGAAAGATTCCACCCAGTGGCTGTGATGTTTGCCTCGAAAGCCGCTATCTCGATTCCAGCTTGGACTCGAGCTTAGATTCAATGAGCACGCTTTTGCCTTTGGCCTTGGACGAGCGCAGGAAGTAATAGGCTCCGTATGCGCCCCAAATGGCGGAAATGCCCAACGCGATCAAAGGCTCCTTAAGAGTTCCCAGGCCAAAGATCGGGCTGATAAGGTAAAAGGCCATACAGACCAGGTTAGCTACTAGGCCAAAGGCGGGAATGAGCGTGTGTACCAACAGGTTGTGATCTTCACGTTTGTGGTAGGCCACGATGCATAGAAAACAGCTCAACCCGTAAAGGATAAAGGTGCCGAAGTTGGAGGTCAGCGTCAACGCCAGCAGGGAGTTGGGCAACGCTGCAAGAGCCGCATGTGAGGGATAGCCGAAGCTGGAGAAGATTCCCTTAGGCAGTGCGGCAATGGTGGCATCGGAAAGCGCGCCGGCGTCGCCAAAGCAGAGCGAAACAGCTACGCAGCCGATGACCGCCGAGATGCCTGCCAACGTCCAGATGGCTCTATGCGGGGTAAGCGACTTGGTGTGCAACATACCGAAGTGCTCGGGAACTTCCTCGTCCTTGCCCATAGCGTACGTAACGCGGGCGCCGGTATTCATGCAGGCCAGCGTGGTGCCGATCAGCGCCAGGAATACGGTGAAGGCTTCCGCCAGCATGAAGTACTTGCCGTTGCCCTGCCCCAGCAGCGCGTCCCCGACGATGATCATCATGTCGCCGATGGGCGCCGCCGAAGTTACGGCGCTTTGCATGGTGTACCCCGAGTTGAGAAAGTAGTTGGCGCAGAAATACTCAAACAAGTAGCAGAACAGCCCCTGGATCAACAGCGAAGCGATGACCGCAATGGGAATATGTTTCGTAGGGTTTTTGGCCTCCCCACCCATCGAGGTTACCGATTCGAAACCCACCAGGATGAGAATGGCCACCGTGGCCTGGATAAACATCCAGTTGAAGTTGTGGATGGAGATGACGGAGGCAGCGTCCTTATGGGTGAGGAAGTTGCCGCTCGCATCCTTCTCCGGGTAGGTGATGGTGTAGGGCACCGGCTTGCCATCCGCGCCCAGCAGAGGCTGAGGCACACCTGCGGCGTCGCGGACGATCGAGCCATCCTTGGCGGTGGCGAACTGGTAGGTGTATGTGGAGAGTGTCTGCTCGTCGTATTGGAAGCCCTTGGCGCCCGCTGGGTGGCTGGCACGATAACCGAGGGCGAGCACGCTAAAGAGCACCAGCGCGGAGATCTGGACGATGTTGACCGCGATATTCACGGCCGTAGATGCGCCCGCGCCGCGGGTTGCGATCCAGGCCACGAAGAAGGAGAAAAGGATCGCCACCAACCCCATAAAGACCGGCCCCGGGTTAGCGCCGCTCATAAAGGTCGGAAAGAAGAAGCCGACAATGTAGCCCACGAAAATGCCAGTGACCGCGACCATCACGCCGGGATAGACCCAGTAGTAAAGATGCGAGCCCCAACCCACCACAAACTTGGCCACGCGGGCGTACTTGAAAGCTTTCTCTTTGGAGAGCATCGCCTGCTCTGCGTAGTAATAGCTGGAGCCGGTGCCGGGATAGAGCTTTGAGATCTCGGCGTAGGCGACGGCGGTGGCCAGGCAGAGCAGCAACGCGGCGAAGATGCCGATCCACATCGCCGGAGCCGTACTTCCGGTGCCGGCCTGGATGACGAAGGTGAGCCAGAGGAAGGCGCCGGGCGCGATGAGCGCCATTGCGTTTGCCGTCAGCCCAGTGAGGCCGAGAGTGGCCTGCATCTGAGGTGCTTTTTGTTCTGCCATGTGCATTCTCCTGAAAAGTGTGTTTCGGATGGCTGTTCCCTGCGGCGGCTGCCCGGGAGTCCTGTGAGGCCCGCTGGCGAGAATGTCTGTTGGGCCGGTTGGGCGAGGCGAGGGATGCAGATCGACTAAGCTCGCGTCGCGTGTTGACGTTGATGCAAGCTGGTCCGGCGGTAGCACTGCCATCGCCCTGCCGGGCCACTAAGCTGATAGCGATGTTGAGAGCCTATCCTGCACGACATGAGGGAACGATAAAGATGCAAGATACAAATCAGCGCCTGGGTCCGAGCGGTGCGGCAGAAGCCGCATAAACATGAACCGGCGATCGGCCCGGGACCAGATACCCTGCGCGCCCCTTGGGTTTGTTCTCATGGGCGCTTTCCCAGCAAATACCTCGCCGCACTGATTCAATCTGAAACCTCGCAGGGCGCGCCGGCGGCTGATTTGCAGCGATATGGCCAATCCGCCCTTGGGGGAAAAGCGAAAAGGCCAGCTCCCGCTGCATGTTGCGCATCCCTGCATTCTTGCGGCATCAGCGTCTAGGTTCATTAATGCAAAGGAAACATAAAGAACATATGAGGATTAAAAAAAGATGGAAGAGTGTTGCGAAGAGGCCTCCTTTTTCCCTCCCGAATGCGGTTTTTTGCTTGATTTTTCAATATGTTTGGCGCCTCGAACCCGGAAAATTGAGACGCGGTTTCGCGAATCCGCAAGCGCTTTCGCAGGCAGTTTCCTATATATTTTTGTTGCGGACGATGAAATTAGAGTGGGGTTGGCAAGAAGGGAACTCATGCGCACGCTCGACTACCACATCGTGGATGTATTCGCTGTCTCGCCTCTCCAGGGCAACCCGCTGGCGGTGGTGATGAATAGCTCCGGTCTCACCGCGGAGCAGATGCAGGCGATCGCGTGCGAATTCAATCTCTCCGAAACTACCTTCATTGAGCGCCGCGCGGCCGCCCAGGAGCGCTCCGACGGCGTTCGCGTGCGCATCTTCACTACCCAGGAAGAGTTGAACTTCGCCGGCCATCCCACGCTGGGCACGGCCGCGGTGCTCAAACAGCATGCCCGGCAAACGATGCAGGGTAACACCGTCACGCTGGCGCTCAACGTCGGCCCAATTTCGGTGCGTTTTGCCAATGACGATCTGTTCGGCGAGATGAGACAGCGCGATCCGCAATTTGGCGAGCAGCTCGACCCCTCGGAAGCAGCGCGGCTGATCGGTTTGTCTCAAGAGGATCTGGATGCGGCTCTGCCCCCGCAGGTGGTTTCGACAGGAACCCCTTTTGCCATCGTCGTGCTGCATGCTGCGCAATCGCTGGCCCGTCTCAAGGTGAACCATGACCAAGCCACGCCCTGGCTGCGAGAACGCGGTGCGCGCTGGTTTTATGTGCTTGCTCGCGATCCGTCGCAAGGCAGCGACTCAGATCCGATGTGGCGGGCGCGTATGCAGTTTTACGGCGGTGAAGATCCGGCCACCGGCTCGGCGGCGGGTTGCGCAATCAGCTACCTTGCGCGCCGCGACGCCGTGCCTTCGGGCGTTCGCGTCCACCTTCGTCAGGGCGTGGAAATCGGCCGCCCCAGCGATATCTTTCTTTGCGCAGATACGAGCGGTCCCCAGGTCACCAATGTGCGCGTCGCGGGCAGCACCGTTTTCGTAGCAAAGGGACAGCTTTTCCTGCCTTGATACACACGCTTTCAACAGGAATTCATCTTCGCAAGTGACGAAAGGTGTTCGCTCTAGCTCTCACCTGTTTGTTTCAGAGGGATTTTCAGCGCCTTTTTCGCCTCTCTTTCCCTCTTTTCAGGGCCTTCCGCTCACTTTAGTCTTCGGATTCGTTGAGGCAAACAAATCCGGCGCAATCGCCGGTATGACTCAAGCGATCGAGCACACAATCGACCGCGAGACCGCTTCCTCGTGTTGTGATAATCCGTTGCTGTTTCTGCTTGCATGCACCAGGCCAGGAGCTTGGTGTGCGCCTCGCCGATTCGGCAACCGGAATTCGCGACGGCGTGAAGCGGATTCGACGTGGTCGCTGGTTTCAATTTGGCAAAGCCCATCCTGCCGCGGCGGGAGAGCAATTTTTATTGCCAAAACACAACCATCAATCTCATTCAAAAAAGGAGCAAAGCCCAAGTCATGCGGCCCAAAAAAGTGATTCTTTGCGTAGACGACAACGAGCAGGATCTTTCCGTGCTGAGCTTCATGCTCGTTACCAACGGCTATCGGGTAATGCCCGCCGTCACCGGCGACGAGGCCCTTGGTATTTTTGTCAAGACTCCGGTCGATCTGGTGCTCGCGGATTTTGCCATGCCGCAGATGAACGGGGCGCAACTGGTGAGGCGATTGAAACAGATTGCAGCGCACGTGCCGATGATTCTGCTCGGTGATCCGCAGTCCATGGGCGGAGATATTCACGCCGCAGACGCCTTGCTGGCTAAGAAAAACTGCTCGCCGCTGGAACTGCTGGAGAAAATCAAAATCATGAGCGCCCGCAAGCGCGGGCCGCGCAAAGGCGCCCACCGCGTCGCCCCGGTGGTTGAGGAGCTGGCCGCGGTCTCGTAATGGCAGAAAGCCGGGATCAGAGAAACAGGATCAGCGGCTGCAGGCCGGCGGTCCGAGAACAGGGTAGCGGAGGATGGGCTGCAATCCCGGAGGATCTCGGCATAGGACAATTTTGCGAAAGGGTCAGCCGATCTCAGCCGGCAGGGAAACGCCCGACCCCGATCCTTTGCCCCTGACCCCCGGTCCCTGATCCCCGACCTCCGACCCCTTCCCGCACCGCCCCGGTTCGCTGTTCTTGCAGGCTGCTTTTCCCCCCTTGACGGCGGCGGTGCGGTATAGGCATACTCGCCAGCAGCCTAAACTGGAGCGTTTTTCCCAGCGGCAGCCGGAAGTTGGCTCATATGGACATCGGCCTGATACGTCTTCTTTTTGTCATTGTGCTTGCAGCGGTTTGCTACTTTCTTCACCCCTTCGGGATCGGGGAAGGGTGGCTTGCGGCGATTGTGGGCGCTGCCGCGGCGGGCGCAGTTATCATCTTCGAACTGCGGGTCCGGGCTCTGACCCTGCGCCGGCTGATCGGCGCCGTGGCGGGCAGTGTGCTGGGCATCATCGGCGCGGCGCTCTTCTGCCTGGTCCTGCGCTCCGCGCCCCTGCCGGGCCCGACTCTGGCCACGCTGCAGATTTTCGTGCTCATGCTCATGACCTACGTGGGCCTGCTGGTGGGCGCCAACAAAGGCGATCTGCTCAACCCCGCCGCGCTGGGCGTCATCTTCTCCGGCGACAAGCCCGCCCGGCGCAGCGCCAAGGTCCTCGACACCAGCGTCATCATCGACGGCCGCATCGCCGATATTGCAGAAGCCGGCTTTATCGACGGCAACATCGTGGTCCCGGAGTTCGTGCTCCGCGAATTGCAGGTGGTCGCAGATTCGACCGACAGCTCCAAGCGGCAGCGCGGCCGGCGCGGCCTCGATATGCTGCAGCGCATGCAGTCCAATGCCGGCCTGCAGGTGCAGATCGTGCCCGACGATTTTCCCTCCATCCGCGAAGTCGATCTGAAGCTCCTCGAGCTGGCCAAGAAGTGGGAAGCCAAAGTGGTCACCAACGACTTCAACCTCAACAAGGTCGCTCACCTGCATCATGTCGACGTGCTGAACATCAACGACCTGGCCAACGCTCTCAAACCCGTCGTCCTGCCCGGCGAACGCATGGGCGTCGTCATCCTGAAAGAAGGCAAGGAGTACAACCAGGGCGTAGGTTACCTCGACGACGGCACCATGGTCGTGGTCGATCACGCCCGTCGCCTCATCGGCAAGAACGTCGACATTTCCGTCACCAGCGTCCTGCAGACGGCCAGCGGCAAAATGATCTTCGGCAAGCTCGACGAGAACGGGAAAGTGGCGGAGACGCAGTGAACGCTGCCGGCGCCGTTATTCCCCTGTTTTCTGCGACAGCTCTGTACTGGCGCAGGCCAATCGACTCACAAGGCGGGCTTTTACCGCTGGCCATTCCGCGGCGATGATGGAATAGCGGTACGAGTTGCGCGCGATGAAGTCAGCCGCCATGCGGTGGGCGCGCAGTACGCCTTCGAATTTGCCGCCGATGCGCTCAATGGCCGCCTGCGATCTCTGGTTGCGCGCGTCCGTGTGCAGGCAGACGCGCAGCACCTGCCAGCTTTCAAAGGCATGCTGAAGCATCAGGAACTTGGCTTCCGTGTTGGCCGCGGTGCGAATCGCGGATTTCGTGAGCCAGGTGTAACCAATCTCGCAAACGTCGGGATCGGCGCGGCCCTGGCGCGCATGCCCCGGCGGCCACCCCCAGCGCTCCATATCGAAAAAACGCGTCGATCCGATGATCGCCCCGTCGCTCCTGCGCACCGTCGCAAATGGCACGGCGGTTCCGGCCTCGCGCCAGGCGATGGCCCTGGCGATGTAGGCCTCAACAGCGTCTTTGCCCCGCGGGACTGCGCTCCACTCATAGAGCGAGGGATCGGCGGCAGCGGCCGCATGCAGCGCTTCGGCGTGGGAGCGGTCTAGCGGGACAAGGTTGATGTACCTGCCGATGAGGGTGATTGGTTCCACTCTTCGATCTCCGCGCAGAAACCATCATCCGCGCTTATCTCCTACCTCAGTCCTCATGACGCGATTCAATACTTCGGCACCGACGGATCGATCTGCTCGCTCCACGCCTTGATGCCGCCGCTCAGGTTCGACACCTTCTCGTATCCGTTCTGCACCAGGAACTCGGCGACCCTCTGGCTGCGCCCGCCCATGAGACAGTGGACGATAATCTCGCGGTCGCGATCGATTTCGTTGAGGCGCTTGGGCACCTCGTTCATGGGGATCAGCTTTCCGCCAATGTTGGCGATCTGGTACTCGTAGGGCTCGCGAACATCGAGCACCAGCAGCTTGTCGCCGGAGTCGATGCGCCGCTTCAGTTCCTGAACACTCATTTGCGGGATGCCGTTTGTCAATGCCTTCTCCTCTGGGGTGGGCGGCGCGATGCCGCAGAATTGCTGGTAGTCGATCAGTTGCGTGACGGTGGGATGCTCGCCGCACACCGGGCAGTCAGGGTTTTTGCGTAGCTTGAGCTCGCGGAAACGCATGGCCAGTGAATCCACCAGCAGCATCCGCCCAATCAGCGGCTCGCCGCGGCCGAGGATGAGCTTGATGGCTTCTGTGGCCTGGATGACGCCGACGAGGCCGGGAAGAATGCCGAGGACGCCGCCCTCGGCACAACTGGGCACCAGGCCGGGAGGCGGAGGTTCGGGATACAGGCAGCGGTAGCAGGGGCCGTCTTTGGCCGCGAAGACGCTGGCCTGGCCCTCGAACCGGAAGATCGATCCGTAAACGTTGGGCTTGCCCAGGAGTACGCAGGCGTCATTGACCAGATAGCGGGTGGGGAAGTTATCCGTGCCGTCAGCGACGATGTCGTAGTCTTTGACGATTTCAAGCGCGTTGGCGCTGGTAAGCATGGTCTCGTGCTTGACCAGGTTGAGCGCGGGATTGAGCGCGCTGAGCTTTTCGGCCGCCGAGTCCACCTTCTTGCGGCCGACATCCGGCGTCGAGTGAAGGATCTGGCGCTGCAGGTTGCTCGAGTCCACCACGTCGAAATCCACCAGCCCCAGCGTGCCAATGCCCGCCGCGGCCAGATAAAAAGCCAGCGGCGAGCCCAGGCCGCCGGTGCCCACGCAGAGCACGCGCGCCGCTTTGAGCCGGCGCTGGCCTTCGATACCCACTTCCGGCAGGGTAATGTGCCGCGAATAGCGTCCCAGCTCTTCAGGGCTGAGCTCGGGCAGCGCGGAGATGTCGATAACCGTGCTCATGCGAAAAATAAGTCCTTAACCAGCAGCCGCGGGGCCCACCGCCACGTCTCTCTGACCATGCCACGTCTCTCTGATCATTATGATGAATCACCACCCGGGTAGGGCGAAAGGTCCATTTTGCAGAAGGCGCAGAGGCTAGGAAGCGGCGACATTGCGCAGTGCCGGCAGGTTCATGGCTCGAACACCTCCAGGGTCTGGGTTTCAAAGCGCTTGTCCTCTTCGACGGCGCCGGCGAGCAAAAAAGAGTTGGTCTTGACCGCCTTGCCGTGGTCAATCTCGGTGATCACGTAGCAGCAGCCGATCCAGTGGGCTTCTTCCAGGTCCGTGGCTGACCAGCGCGCCGGATGGCCGGGATGGGAGTGGTAAAACCCGCCGATTTCCAAGCCCAGATTGCGGGCCTCGCGCTCGATGCGGACCAGTTCATCGGCGGCGATCGAGTAACGGTTATGCGCCGAATCCGTGCGGCTGTTTTGCGCGCGCATCCCCACTTCAATCTCCCACCCGTCTTCTATGCGACGGCCAAGCAGGGCTCCGCAGCACTCAAAGGGATAGGTCTCCTCGCCGTGGGCGCAAACGGCCTCATACACCGCCCGAGGTAAACGCAGTCGGCTCATCGCTCCCCGCAAAGCCGCCTGCCGCGGCATCTGTCCGCAGCCACCGCGCTGCATGGCGCGCTGCCGACGGATGAATCCCACGCCGGGTTGCGATGGGCTGCCGAGATTCGATGGCTCATGGATAATTGCGAAGCCTGCTCCCGGTGTGCGAGATTGGATTCAGAGCCTGCCCTGATGTCAATCCCAGGCTCCCGGAAAGCTTCCACGGGAAAGCTTATCCCAATCCTTGCAGACTGGATGGCGGCCATGGCAAAAAAAACCCGGAAACCGAACTTCAACGAGGCGCTGGACGCTCTCCGCTCCCATTCCTTTGACGTGCAGTCTTACAGCGGCGCTCTGGGCGGCATGCTGGTCGCCAAATACGGAGCCGCCGCGGTGATGATTCCGGCCACCGACAAAAGCGCTCCCGGTGTGCTCATGATCAGCCCCGGCATCATGGTCCGCGGCGAAGTTGCCCGTCTCGTCGATCGCGGTTATCAGAAATTCATTAAATCCGCCCAATACGAACTTCCCGCAACGGCTGCTCACCTGCAAGCGGTACATAAGTTCAGTGAGGAGCTGAAGGAGCTGACCGGCATACAGAGCCTCTACAACGAGGCCCTGGGCACAGTCAGCGACATCTATCTTTACGACCGGCTCCAAGACCGCGAGGACCTGGAACCGGACGCCGGGCAAAAGCAGTTGGCTGCGGACCATTGATCTTTTGATCATTCCAGCCCGCGTCCATGCCCCGCGGAGTACCGTCGGCAGGCCGTCCTCGCCGCAGCCGACTACAGATTTTGCTCCGCCCGCCGATGGAGTTGACTAGACCATGGCCTATGAAAGCACCGGCGGCATGCATACCGTGCGCATCGAGCGCCGCACCTATGAACGCCGCGGCGTCGACGACCGCGCTACCGTCATTCTGGTCAGAAGCGGGGCGCAGGTCGATGGAAAGATCCTCGACGTCAGCCTCGGCGGTTGCCGCATCCAGACCGACCAGGATTTTCCCCTGGGCATCTACACCAGAGTCGAGACGGAATTTCGCCTGGCCGGACTCACCTTCCGCCTCGGCGGCGTGGTCCAGGCCCTGCACAACCGCCGCGGGCTGGGCATCCGCTTTCTCGAAGTGACCGAGCGCAAGCGCGGGCAGTTGGTCGAGCTGATCGAAGAAATTGACGCCATGCGCAGACACGCCTTTCCGGCAGAACCGCCGCAGGATGCCAGCGCCTGACCTTCTGCATCCGCAGTCCCGCAAAATCCCCCCGCCGCCCGCCTCGCCGTTCTCCGCTCACCGCGGCAGCAGGCTGAACTCCTCAATGGCAATCTTCGGCCCCACCGTCCCATGCCACCGATCCGTAAGAAACATCACCACAATCTGAGCGCGTTGCCGTTGGCATCGACGTTGCGGCTATAGCTGTCCAGAATTGCTGCCGCCACCTGCCGCCAATACCACCCCGCCGAACGCCCGGTGCGGAACTCCTCCAGCAGATCGCTGGCCAGCGCCTCGTTGCGCTCGCCCGGCGTCAGATGCCGCAGCATCCATGTATGCAAGAGGGAATGGGCTGTCAAT